>DATLMR010000267.1:0-5023 GCA_035537555.1 Blastocatellia bacterium | reverse complement strand
CGGGGCTCTGCCCGGTACGCTTAAACTCTTTTCGCGGCGACCGAGGGCGCACGCGAAAAATTGAATTTTCGATCACCGCTTCTCTTCGACGCGCTTGAATACGAATTCGCTCCCGCCCTGTTTTAAAGTAAGGCTGGTAATCTTTCCCGCCTCCTCGTTGAATTTCAGGGTCACGTTAGGAGCGCCGGCGGGCCTCGACGTGGTCTTGTCGAAAAACTCCATGGGGAACTGCTGTCCGCCGCCCGCGCCGACCAGCTTCCCTTCCTTGACCTCGAAGGTCAGCTCGCCGGCGGCGTCGCTCCGATACTTGCCCGCGTACCTCTTGAGAGTCTCGGCGTCGACGGCGAAGTCGGCCTTGGGAGGCGGGACGGCTCCGGCGGCTTTCAGCAGGTCGGCGATGTCGGAGAATTTCTTCTCCTCCGCGCTCCCGAGGGCGAGGCTCAAGGTCTGGGCCGACACCTTCTCTTTTGCGAGGATCATTTTCACGATGTCGACGTGATGGTTTTCGACGGCGAACGTCAGAGCGTCTTCGTAATCTTTCGCGCCCTTCTCGATCAGGGCCTGGACTATGGCGGTGTGGTCTTTGCCTATCGCCCAGCTCAGGGGGGTCGCGCCGTAAAAAGAGTCCTTCACGTTGACGTCCGCCCCGCGGTCGAGGAGGAGCCGGACCACCTCGATGCGCCCTTTGTCAGCCGCGAAAGAGAGGGCCGTCGCGCCGTAGCGGGTCTTCGAGTTTACGTCCGTGCCTGCGTCCAGCAGAGCCTTGATCGTCTCGACGTCGCCCTTCCTCGCCGCGGCCATCAGCTTTTCCACGTTTTCGTTTTCCTGCGCGAAGGCGTATTGTGGAATCAGCAGGGCGAGGAGCAAAAGTAGAATCGGTCTGCTCGGCATATTCATACTCCTGATGCGGGTTGCAATCGTCGCCGGTTGCGCCTGCGGCGGGACCTGGCTTACTGTCTCCACCGGCAAGCTGCTTTAAGGCAGAAGCTCGCACGGGAGGAAACGTTGCAAACGCCTGTTATGTTCTGAGAGGTGTCAACTTGACTCCGGCAAGTGCAACATTATATTTTGGCATGAACCTAGTCAAGCGATTTATCGGCGGGAAATTGTAAATTTCCTTTTACATTAAAAGAAGAACCTGGGAACGACGGCTCCCGTTATAAAGACTAACTATGAATCCAATTCTAGCCAAAACCTTTGCTCTCTCTTTGCTGCTGCTCTCCCTGTTTTCAAGCTCGCCTGCCGCCAACGGCCGAAGCGACTGGGCGGACTGGCGCGGCCCCAACCGGGACGGTCTCTCGGCGGAGAAGAACCTTCCGGCGAAGTGGTCTCCGAAGGGCGAGAACCTTGCGTGGAGGGCTCCGTACGGCGGCCGCTCGGCTCCCATAGTCGTGGGCGACCACCTCTACCTGCAAAACAGCGCGGGCAAGGGCGAAACGCTTCAGGAGCGGGTAATCTGCCTGAACGCGGATACCGGCAAGCTGGTCTGGGAATACAAGTTCAACGTATACGCGAGCGACGTGCCTCCTCACAGGGTCGGATGGGCGTCGCCGGTGGGCGACCCTTCGACGGGCAACGTTTACGCCTACGGCGTGGGCGGCACTCTGCTGGCCCTGTCGAGCGACGGCAAGCTCCTGTGGGAGCGGTCGCTCAACGAAGAGTTCGGCCTCGTCACGACCCACGGCGGCCGCACCGTCTCGCCCCTGATCGAAGGCGATCTGGTCATCGTGAGCGGAGTCTCTTCGGGGTGGGGCGCGCAGGCCCGCGCAAATCACAGGTTCATGGCCTTCGACAAAAAGACGGGCGAAACGATCTGGGTCAACTCGCCCGGCGGCCGGCCTTACGACACCACCTACTCGCCCCCGATCATCGCCAACATCAACGGCACGCGATTGTTGATAGCGGGCGGAGGCGACGGCAGCGTCCACGCGATGAAGCCGCTTACGGGCGAGCCCGTGTGGAAATACGAGATCGCCAAGCGAGGCATCAACACGGGCGTCGTGGTCAAGGGCAACTACGCCATCGTCTCGCACAGCGAAGAGAACCTCGATTCGAACGAGATGGGATTGCTCGCGTCGGTCGATGCGACGGCCAAAGGCAACATCACGCCGCAGCAGGTCAAGTGGGCCGTCAAAGGATTCCAGGGCGGCTTCTCTTCCCCGGTGCTCGACGGCGACCGCATTTATCAGGTCGATAACGGAGCCAACCTCTACGCCTTCGATGTAAACACGGGCAAACAGCTCTGGACGCTCAACCTGGGGACGATTCAAAAATCTTCCCCGGTGCTCGCCGACGGCAAGCTCTACGTCGGGACCGAAAACGGAAAGTTCTTCATCCTGAAGCCCGGGCCGGACCGCTGCGACATTCTGGATGAAGACTTGATCGGCCCCGAGGCCAGCCCCGAGCAGATAATCGGCTCGCCCGCGATCTCGCGCGGGCGCGTGTACTTCGCGACGAGCGAGGCGCTCTATTGCATCGGGAAGAAGACGGATGCCTCGACTCCGGCGCCGGAAGGGCCGGCGCCCGCCCCGGCAGGCGCGACGCCCGCCTACGTGCAGGTCGTCCCGACAGAGCTCATATTGAAGCCGGGCGACGCGGTCAACTTCAGGGCGCGGCTCTTCGACGCGCAGGGCCGTTTCATCCGCGAGGAGAAGGCCGGGTGGTCGCTCGAACAGGTGCGCGGCGCGGTCGACGCGAACGGCCGGTTCACGTCTTCGGCGGACGCGGTGGCGCAGGCGGGAAACGTGAAAGCTACCGTCGGCGAGATCTCAGGGACCGCCCGCGTGCGGGTCATCCCCCCTCTCCCTCTGGTCGAGAACTTCGATTCGGTCGCGGTCGACAAGGTCCCCGCGCACTGGATCAACACGACGGGCAAATACTCCGTGCGCGAGATGGAGGGGAATAAAGTCCTCGTCAAGCTCGCCGATAATGCCTTCACCAAGCGGGCCCGCTCTTTCATCGGCTCTCCGGGCTGGTCGAACTACACGGTAGAAGCCGACGTGAGGGCGACTGAAAAGCGGCGGCAGATGGGCGACGCGGGCGTAGTGGCCCAGAGGTACTCTCTGATTCTATTCGGCAACCACCAGCGGATCGAGCTCGAATCGTGGCAGCCTGAGACCACGCGCACCGTCAAAGTGCCGTTCGCATGGAAGGCGGACGCCTGGTACCATCTGAAATTGCAAGTAGAGAACCTGCCCGACGGCAAGACCCGCGCTCGCGGAAAGGTCTGGGCCGCTGGCGAATCGGAGCCCGAACAGTGGATAATAGAGCGGGTCGATCCGATTCCCAATCGCGAGGGAAGCCCGGGCATTTATGCCGACGCTCCCTTCGAGCTCTTCTTCGATAACATCAAGGTAACGTCAAACAAATGATCATGAATGAAAGCACGCAAAAATCGAACGTCGCGAGGGGAGCCGTCGCGGTCTTGATCGCGCTCCTTTGCCTGAGCGGCCCGCTTCAGGTGGCCGACGCCTCGGATCCCGGCACAGGAGACTGGCCGATGTGGGGCGGGACTCCCGACCGCAACATGGTATCGAACATGAAGGGGCTGCCCACGACCTGGGATGTGAGCGCGAAGAAGAACGTAAAGTGGATCGTCGCCCTCGGCTCTCAGACCTACGGGAATCCCGTGGTCGCCGGAGGGATGGTCTTCGTGGGCACGAACAACGAGTTCCTCCGCGACCCGAAGCAGGGCGGGGACCGGGGCGTGCTGATGGCATTCAAAGAGTCGGACGGGCAGTTCCTCTGGCAGGCCACGCACGAGAAGCTGGCCGCCGGGCGCGTAAACGACTGGCCTTACCAGGGCGTCTGCTCCTCCCCTCTCGTCGAGGGCGACAAGCTCTATTACGTCAGCAACCGCTGCGAGCTGGTATGCCTCGACACCCAGGGCTTCCGCGATAAAGAGAACGACGGCCCTTTCAAGGAAGAGAAATTCACGAGCGAGATCGACGCCGACGTCATCTGGAAGCTCGACATGATGGAAGAGGTGGGCTCGTCCCCGCACAACATGTCGAACGCCTCCCCCGTTATTTTCGGAGACCTGGTCTACGTGACCACGTCCAACGGCCAGGACGAGAGCCACGTGAACATACCCTCTCCCAAGGCCCCGAGCATCATCGCCGTAAACAAGAAGACCGGTAAGGTCGTGTGGGAGGACAACTCCGTGGGCGAGCGAATCCTGCACGGCCAGTGGGCTTCGGTCACGGTCGGCAATATCGGAGGCGTCGATCAGGTGGTCCACGGGCAGGGCGACGGATGGATTCGCGGCTACGAGGCGCTCACGGGCAAGAAACTATGGGAGTTCGACCTGAATCCGAAGGATTCCGTCTGGCCGAAGACTCGCAACGAAGTGATCAGCACCGCCGTGGTCTGGGACAACCACGTCTACATCGCCAACGGGCAGGACCCCGAGCACGGCGAAGGCGTGGGCCACCTCTATTGCATCGACCCCACCAAGAGAGGCGACATAACGAAGACGGGGCTCGTCTGGCATTACGACAAGATTCGCAGGACGATCTCGACTCCCGCGATCCACGAGGGGCTGCTCTACTACCCAGACTTCAGCGGCTTCCTGCATTGCCTCGACGCGAAGACCGGAAAGCCCTTCTGGGTCCACGATATGTTCGCGGCCGTATGGGGCTCTCCGATCATCGTGGACGGGAAGGTCTACCTCGGCGACGAAGACGGCGACATAGTCGTGCTTCAGGCCGGGAAAGAGAAGAAGGTGCTGGGGGAGATGAACATGGGCAGCTCGGTCTATTCGACGCCCGTGCCTGCCAACGGAGCTCTTTTTATTGCCAACAGGAACCAGTTATTTGCCATTGCGACTATGAACGGCCCGCCTGTTCGCGTGGAGAATCCCACAAAGACAAGCAGCCCGAGCCAGTAAGGCCGGCGCTTAATTCGATACTCCAGGAAGAGGCACGATGAAAAGTCTTTTGTCTCTCATGCTAGGTCTCTGTCTCGCGGGGGGAGCGCTCGCGCAAACCGGGCCCGCGAGTAACGGCAACTGGCCGTCTTTTCG
>DATLMR010000266.1:0-5609 GCA_035537555.1 Blastocatellia bacterium | reverse complement strand
AGGGTCCGGCTCGCTGTCGTGCAGGTCTTGAAGCTGTTGCATCATGCTGCGCCGCTGGTCGGCTTCGGAGAGGGGTGAATCTGTTCCCCGGCCGGTTTGAGCGGCCCCTTTCGAAGACGGCCCGCGGCTTCCCAACACCTTGAGGGCTTTAGGGCTGATGGACTCGACCTCGACGTGCACGGCGTTGTTCTGCGATTCAAAAAGAAGTCTTTTGAATTTTACCATCCCTGCTTTTTCCGCCTGCCGTAACCCTGCCTGAATGGCGTTCAAATCGGCCCCGGACAGGTCGAAGACGGCCTCATCCGTCCCGTGAGGCGTCGTTGTCGGAGCGGCTATGATGAACCCCTTGGACCGAAGCGCCATCAATGCCGGGCGCCACGTATTTTCATTTCCGAGGGAGGCCTGTCCCGGGACTGAGATGCCGTTGGCCCGCGCCAGGCGAAGAATCAGGTCCAGTTGCTTGTCAGGGCTGCGATAGCCGGATGTCATTCGCGTCCCGGGAGGCAGGTACGCTTGAAGCATCGTAAAGGAGAGCTGCCGGTGAAAGTTCTCCGCCAAACCCTTGCTCTCCAGTTCCGCATACTCGTCACGCAAGGCTTTCAGCGGGTCATCTTGAGCGATAACGACCCTGGCGGAGAGCCAGGGCCTCAGTACTGAATCGGATGGTAACGAAGACGGGTCCGCCAGGGTGATCGAGAGCAATGCCAGAATAATCGCCGTCCGGCCTGACAATCTGCAAAGACATCGACGCATTTTCGCCCTCGTACGTGCCCCTCTTACCTGCAAAGTTCTCTGCGCTCAAGAGAGCGCGAGCGATACGGCTTCCTCCATCGTGTACGTTCGCGGCTCCTGCAAAAGAATTGAAAGTCGCTCATCGCCCAAAGCCGCTTTGACAGACTCGAGGATGCGCTCTCGCTCAAGCTGCTCGGCCGGCTCGAACGTACCGTCAATCCCGGACAGGAGGGCGTCCGCCGCACTTATCAATAGGAAGGCTCTCTCGTAAGACATCTCGCCCGCCGCGAGTCCCGCGAATCCGACCAGCACCCCGGCGGCAAATTGATTATTCTTAAGTTGCCCGCATATATCCAGCGCTTCCGCGAAGTAGGCGCGCGCCTCCGGCTCTCTTCGACGCAAGGCGACGAAGCCCAGATTGGAAAGGGTTGCCGCTATGGCGGACGCTTCTTCGAGTTCTCTGTAGATCGCCAAATCCTGCTTGTACAGCTCGGCGGCCGAGTCCAGGTCGCCCAGACTTCGGGCAACCTCGCCCAGGTTGAGGAGCGATACGGCTTCCCCCCACCTGTGCCCCATCCGGCGAAAAATGGAGAGCCCTTCTCGAAAGAACGTCGAGGCGCTCGCGTAATCGGTTTTAGCTTGCGCGGCCCACCCAAGAACGGTCCTCGAAAAGGCCAGGCTCCAGGGATCATTTATCTCTTCTGCTATCGGCAGGCTCTGCCGGGCGAAGCCTGCCGCGGCATCCGGATCGCCCTGGAAGAAAGCCATAATACCCTGAACGGTGAGCCCTCGGACGTATAGCTCCAGGGAAAAAACCGCCGGGTCTTCCAGGAGGCGGGCGAGCCTTGCTCTCCCTTCGGCGAGGCGTCCTCGAAGCAGCCAGAAGCGCCAGATGGCGATAGCGATGCGCACTCCGGCCGGGCGGTCGTGGAGTTGCGCCTCGTCGAGCGCGTTCATCAGCGCCCCGCTTTCTGCCTGGAGGGAATCGAGGGCGGCCATCTGCCCTCGCCCGAACAGGGCCGCCTCGCACGACTCGGCGAAGCTAACTATGCCGGTCAAGTCCGGGCGATCATTTTGCTCAGTCACTGGAGGCATCGATTATCCTCTTCGAAATTGCGCTTTCGAGCGAGCCCCGCGCGCGCTCTATCAGAGACAAGCGCCAACCGAATATGGCTCGGTTCCGGCTGAAACGATAAACGCTTCGCACCGGCTAAGGCAACTCGAAAGCCCTTACGCATCTCCCGGCAAGACCATCACCGGCCCGGAGCGCCGGCGGGCCGGTTGCTGATATACTCACCTACAGGGCTGCGGCACCAGACTACTTAATTTGAAAGCAGATTATGCTCACACAACTGAGGATAGAGTTCATAAAGCTGATCCGCTCGAAGAGTTTTTACCTGTCCTTCATGGCTCTAGTCGGCTTTATCGTGCTGATGCTCTGGGGATTTTATTCCTATTCCCAGCGCAAGGCCGGCGGGGGAGGGCAGGCCGCCGCACAATTCAAATACACCTACGAGTCGAAGAGCTACTTCAACGGCCTGACTTTCGCGCTCTATTCGGTGGTCTTTTCTTTCAACCTGTTGATCCCCATCTTCGTGGCAATGACGGCGGGCTCGCAGATCGCCGGCGAGGCGCGAGCGGGCACGCTTCGGATGATCTGCATCCGCCCCGTCTCGCGTGTCTCGATTTTGTTGTCGAAGTTCCTGATAGTTGCGCTTCACACCTACCTTTTGATGGCCTTCTTCATCGGGCTGAACCTGCTGGTGGGATACTACTTCGGCTGGGACAATCTAGAGCTGTTTCCCGGCCCCCTCAACCTCGTCGAGGAGCCCGGCAAGATCGCCTGGGATGAAGCCCTCTGGCGTTTCTTCTACGCGGGCTTTTCAGGCACATGGGCGCTTCTCGTCGTAGCGGCTCTCGCCATCCTCTTTTCAATAGTCATGGAGAACGCTTCAATGGCGGTGGTGACGACGCTGGCCGTCTACATAATGCTTTATATAATCGGGCGGATAGAGTTCTTCGAAGATTTGCGCCCTTACTTTTTCACCACGGACATGGACTTCTGGCGGGACGTATTCAAGCCCATAATTCCCTGGCGCAGCTTCTTACACTACGGGAGCATTTGCGGGGCCTACATATTCGGGCTGCTGCTCGCGGCCCTGGTGGTTTTCGACCGAAAGGACATAACGACCTGACATGTGGGCGAAGATTCTGACAGGCGCGCTCTTCCTCTTGATGATCGGGTGCGCGATCTACATCGACCCCGTGCGCGACCGCTCCCTTCTGGGGGTGCGAGACCCCGAGCGCGCGCGGCTTCGCCTGATGACCTGGAACATCGGCTATGCCAGCCTCGAAAGCGATTCACGCGCCCACACGGAAGACTTGAAAGCAGTGGCCGAAACGATCCTCAAGAACGCTCCCGATGCCGTCGCGTTACAGGAATTGACCGGGCAGGAGCAGCTCGACGTGCTTATCGGCCACCTGCAACAGCGCTATCGCGGCGCGGTAAGCGGCTTCGGCGGCCAGGACCGCATCGAGGCGGTGCTTGTCAGGCAACGCGAGGCCAGGTTCGAGGAGATACCGAGTGGAGACAGATACGCGCTCGGAGGGGTCTTTCGCTTTCAGAAGGAGGGGCCGGAGGTCGTGCTCGTAAGCGCTCATGCCGACGCGTTTAATGCCGCGCGCCGCCGTTCGTTCACCGGAGACGTGGTGGATTGGGCGCGAGCGCGCCCTTCGGATCAAGTGGTGTTCATTGCAGGTGATTTCAATTTCGAATTGAGAGCCCGGAGCCAATCGAATATCTACACCGATAACATAAAGCACGACAGCGAGGCGTACAGCTACATCTTGAAGTACTTTCGCGATCTGGGGCGTGACGCAGGTTCTACCGCCATTAACGACCGCCGCATAGATTACATTTTCGGCCTGCCCGAGGTTACCCTTTTGCAGCGAGCGGAAGTGCTTAAAGGCACCGCGGTAGGCCGCATGGATCATCTGCCGCTGCTCGTCGAAGTACAGCTTTGACGGCCCGCGGTCCCGGCCGATGAGGACCGCCCTGAAGACAGCTTCATTATGGACGACACGGTACTGGAGACTCTGGACCTGACAAAAAAGTATGGCCGCCGGGTGGCCGTGGACGGCCTTTCGATGAAGGTCGAACGCGGCGACATCTTCGGCTTTCTAGGTCAGAACGGAGCGGGTAAATCGACCACTATCCGAATGGCGCTCGGCCTGGTGCGGCCCACATCCGGTCGCGTGAAAGTACTCGGCAACGATATGTCCAAACACCCTCTGCGCGCCCTGGCGCGAACAGGGGCAATCGTCGAGGCGCCCGCTTTTTACGAAAATTACTCCGGCTGGCAAAACCTGAGCCTGCTGGCGTCTATGTCCGGAGGAGCCGACAAGCGGCGTATAAATCAGGTGCTTGAGATCGTCGGCTTGCGCGCGCGGGCAGGCGACAAGGTGCGCGTCTACTCGCACGGAATGCGCCAGAGGCTCGGCATCGCACAGGCTCTGCTGCCCGCCCCCGAGCTGATCATCCTGGACGAGCCGACCGACGGGCTCGACCCGCAGGGAATCCACGAGGTTCGCTCGCTGATAAGGCGGTTGCGGGATGAGCTGAACCTGACGGTGGTGCTTTCGAGCCATCTGCTTCACGAGGTCGAGCAGATTTGCAACCGCGTGGCGATCGTCGACCACGGGCGGTTGCTTTATCAGGGAGCCATCGAAGAGCTGATCAGTAGAGACAGGACCGTGAAGCTCACGGTTGACAGGTTGGACGACGCGTTTGAACTGCTCTCGGCCGACCCGGCCCTTTCGGTCAGCCGTAACGGCACGCAATCTCTTTATGTAAAGATGGCCGACGACCAGATACCCCTGGTGAATCGCCTGCTGGTCGAACGCGGCTTTCAGGTGATGGAGCTTTCGCCGCAGCGTGAAACTCTCGAACAGGTATTCCTGAGGCTTACGAAGCCCGTCACGGGGACCGACCGCTACATACAATGAGCGCCCGAGTCCTGCTCGCGCGATCCGCAGGTAAAAGAGGCCCGCCGTTCCCTTGAGGGGCGGGCGGGCCTTTAGAATACGGAATCGAAAATCGTCATTCAAAGGGTCCGAGCTCTGCTCTCGCGTCGATGATCGATGAGCGAGGGCTTTTCCCGGCCCTACTCGTTGCGGAGCGCGATCATCGGATCGACCTTTGCCGCCCGTCGTGCCGGTACCCAGCAGGCGACCAGCGCGATCGACAACATCAAAGCTCCGACGACGGCAAACGTGAGCGGGTCAGCGGGCCGCACGCCGTAAAGCTGGCTCTCGACGAATCGCTTCAACACGAATGAGGCGAATGCGCCTGCTACCACTCCTATCAGCACCAGCTTCAACCCCTGCCAGATCACGAGCCTCAAGACGTCGCCCGTCTGAGCGCCGAGCGCCATTCTGATTCCTATCTCACTCGTTCGCTGCGCGACCGAATAGGCCATGACGCCGTAGAGTCCGATCGATGCCAGCAGCAGGGCCACTACGCCGAAGAAGGTCAGCAGCTTTGCGAAGAGGCGTTCCTGCGTCAGGGTGTCACTCGCCTGTGCCATCTGAGTCTTGACCTCCGTGACCGGCAGATTGCTGTCCACGTCGCGCACGGCCTCGCGCACGGCTGTTGCGAGGGAGGTCGGATCACCCGTAGTCCGCAAGGTGAAGAACATCCTTCCGATCCTTTCGGTCTGCTGGCGCCAGGGCAGGTAAATCAACGGCTCGATCTCGTCGCGCTGGCTGTTGTACTTGATGTCCCGGGCGATCCCGATTATCTCGATTTTACCGGCGGTCTCGGCGTTGAGGCCGACCCGTTTGCCGAGCGGGTCGTCATCAGGAAAATACTTGCGGGC
>DATLMR010000265.1:0-14147 GCA_035537555.1 Blastocatellia bacterium | reverse complement strand
TGGCCACAGATCAGAGGAGCTTGAACGCTACAAGCATTTCTCCCCCACCTTTAAGCAGCAGACCACTGAACTAATAGCAGGTGAGCTGTCCCACAGATTGGGTACATCCCCCAAAACGAAGAAGACCACTCCGAAGAGTGGTCCTCATCCCCCGTAGATACGGGACTTAGTGGCGGAGCCGACGGGATTCGAACCCGCGACCTCCGACGTGACAGGCCGGCGTTCTAACCAGCTGAACTACGACTCCGCGCTGGGATCTCGATGGCAACTCATTTCAAAGGCGTCTGCGATCGCAACCGGTCTACTGGTGGGCGGTACTGGGCTCGAACCAGTGACCCCCGGTTTGTAAGACCGATGCTCTACCGCTGAGCTAACCGCCCTACATTGGCAAAGTGATAATATAGAGAGACTCCGCGATGACTGTCAAGCTTTAAACCATACGCCTGCATAGAAAAGAGAGATTAGTTCCCGGGGCTCGGGCCGGGCCGCTATTGCGAAATTCTTACAAGTGATTTAATTTGCCGTTTATGCGCGTGCGTCCTGTATAATATTCCTGAACCCGCACCCCCCAATCGGCGTTCAACAAGAGGTCTTCAAAGTATTTATCGATTATGATTAAGCGAGCTTTCAGTACAACCTTGATCTGCGCGATTCTGATTGGAGGAGCCGCCACGGCTCCCGCGAATGCGGCGTCCGGACGCCAGGCTTCCCAGGAATCGGACCGGAAGCAGTCCCAGGTGCGCGACATAATGAATGCGGCTGAACAGCACTACACAAAAGGCATGGCGGCCTACGAGGAAGGCGAGTATGACCGGGCCCGGCGCGAGTTCGATCAGGCCGTCGACGTGATATTGAATGAATCGATCGACGTGCGCAGCGATGATTCCTTGAGGATTTACTACCGCGGGCTTGTCGAGAAGATCAACAGATTTCAGATCGCCTCTCTGGAGCAAAAAGACGGCGGATTCAGCGAGCAGCGGTACGAGCCATCGCCGCTCGATAAGCTAGCCTCTCTGTCGGAGGCCGACCTTGAAGAGGTAGGAACTGGCGACGAAGACGTGGCCGCAGCCCGCTTCAACTTTCAGTTCAACCCGGCTCATCCGGTAAAGCAGTTCATATCCTATTTCACCAAAGGGCGCGGCCGAGCGACCATGTCCGCGGGGCTCCTGAGGTCCGTTCGTTACCGCGAGATGGCCGAGGACATTTTCAAGGAAGAAGGCGTCCCGACCGACCTCGTCTGGCTCGCGCAGGTAGAGTCCGGGTGGAACCCTTACGCTTTTTCATCTGCCGCCGCCAAGGGAATATGGCAGTTCATCCCTGCTACGGGAGCGCGATTCGGCCTGGCTCAGAACTACTGGGTCGACGAGCGGTCGAGCCCTGAAAAATCCACGAGAGCCGCCGCCCGGTATCTTAAGTGGCTGGCCAACAGGTACCAGGGCAACTGGCAGCTGGCGCTCGCCGCCTACAATACCGGCGAAGGTAATGTGGACTCCGCGATCAGGAGATCCGGCTCGCGCGACTTCTGGAGGCTTCACGGCGGAGGCTACCTCGCGCAGGAGACGCGCAACTATGTGCCCGCGATCCTGGCGGTCGTGACCATAGCCAAAAATCCCAAGAAATACGGCTTCGATTTGCCGCCCTCGTTCACGTATAAGTATGAGACCCGGACCATAGCCAGTCAGACCGATCTCAAGCCGCTTGCCAGGAAACTGAAAATATCCTTTGGCACGCTGCTCGACATGAATCCCGAGCTGCAAAGAGGAATGACGCCGCCCGGCAAGCACGTGATTAAAGTGCCTGCCTCAGTCAGCGCCGCTGCGCCCTCGGCAGACGATTCCACCATCAACTGAAAATACCGCGCGGAAGCCCGTATGATCGGGCTTCCGCGCGTATACCCCGCCTCAAACATTACTGTTGCTCCACCCATAACCCTCTGGTATCATCGGCCCAATTCGAATAATCAGGTTCGGCGAAACAATGGCGCTCCGGCGCGCTGCCCCTTCCAGACAAGCTCCCCGAGGTTCTTGCCATGATGCTCGATTTCATTCTCCTGATGGCCTTCATCCTGGTCTCCGTCGTTCAATTCGTTTTCAGTTTCATGCCGCTCGGAAACGAAGATTCGACCGTGAGGCGGCTTCCGTGGGTCACATTCTCGATCATAGGCCTTTGCATCCTGATTTACTTCGGAGCTTTGCCTCTGACTGCCCGCCAGGATGAGGACCAGGCGCGCACTTTTACTGAACTTACTTCGTTCCTGACCATGAACAAAGAGATTCTGGGTGACGAGGAAGTGAGAGAGAAGCTAAAGCACGCGGGGCTCTTTTCCGTCGAGATGACGATGATCGAAGATCAGATGGCGGCGAACCCGCAATTGCAGGAGAGGTATAGAATTTGGCTCGCGGGGTCTGACGCCCAATCGATGAAGGGCCGGTTCAATACCTTATTCAAAGAGTTCAAGTCGGCGAATGAAGACCATTTCTTCAATAAATTCGGCATATCTCAAAGGGGCAAGTGGAAACCCTATCAATTCGTCACCTATGCATTCGTTCACGCAAACAGCAGGGCGCTCGGCCTGATCCTCCCGCTCCACCTGCTCTTCAATATGATCGCCTTCTTCGCCGTCGGGTTCAGCCTCGAAGACCTATGGGGGCGCGGCATCTTCGCGGCGTTCTACCTGCTCGGAGCCGTCGTCTCGGCGGTGCCGGACGCGCTGGGAGGGGTGGGGCTTATCGGGGCGTCGGGAGCGGTCTCCGCGACGATGGGGGCATTCCTGATTCGGCTGCCCAAAACAAGATTGAAGATAGGATGGTTCTCTTTGCCGCTGGCCCTCCCCCTGATGACTTTTGGAAAGAGGCCGTACGGCATCGTCCACATTCCGGGCTATGTCTTCCTGGCTTTTTTCTTCATAAACCAGTTACTGCTCTGGTGGTTCTTCAACTACAGGCTCGGGACCAGCACCGGAGTCAGCTACAAATGCCACATCGCGGGCTTCGCCTTCGGCATGGGAGTCGCCCTGCTGATTAAGGCGGCGCAGACGGAAGAGAAATATATTCACCCGAAGATCGAAGCGAAGGTCTCTTTTTCCGCGACTCCTGCCGTCACACAATCACTTGAGCTATGCGACAGCGGCGACATCGGGAAGGCCGAATGGAAGCTGAAATCGTACCTGTCTCGAAATCCGGAAGACGTGAGCGCGCTGATGGCTTTGATACAGGTCTACCAGAGGTCGATGGATTATGCCGGGATGAACTCTGTCTACTCGCAATTGATCCGTTTTCACCTCGCGAGACGAGATAAGGAAGCCGCGCTTTATACCTATGACAGCCTCCTCTCTTCCTTCCCCGATGAAGAGATAAATATATCCATACCTGTAAGAGACTGGCTCTCCATATGCGAGTACCTTCGCGAGATCGGCATGACGCGCGAGGCTTCGGTGGAGTATGAACGCCTCGTCTCTGCCCATCCGGACGATCACCTTACCTTGAGAGCCTGTGTCCAGGGGGGCGAATGCGCCTCCAATGCCAGGGACTTTGTCCGTGCCCTTCGGCTCTTTGAAAAGGCGAGGTCGATGAACCCGCCCGGGCCTCTTTCAAAGAAGGTCGAGGCCGGTATCGAGAATTGTCGCCCGCACATATTCCAGAGGCCGCAGCCCAAACCCGCCCTGGAGCCGATTATGCGAGAGGTTATCCCTCCCGTCGATGACGACCCCGAGATCGTCATCGGACAAATTCTCAAGTAAGTAGAAGCCCTTCGAAGTGCCTATCCCAGGCCCCGGCTTCGGACCTTGCGCCTACGCGCGCTCGCGGGTGCGGTCGCGCACCAGAGAAAGCGGGGCGTCGCTTAATCAACGGCCTCTATCAATGAATCAGCTTCAGGCTCAGCCGGATCGTCCTTGGGCGCTGGGTCCTGCGAGGCAAAAGGAAATCTTTATCGCCTCGATCGATGAACTCCGACCCGAAACTGAAGATGGTGCTGTTGAAGACATTGAAGAGATCGACGGCTGCCCGCAGCGATCCCCGCTCAGAGAAACGGCGCTCTTTCGAGACTCGCAAATCGAATGATCTCGTCCCGGGACCTCTGCCGTAATTCCTCGGCAGGTTACCGCTCGTTCCAATCGGGGCTAGCGCTAGGGCCCGTCTCGTCGATTCATCTTCCCCGGTTCCCGGCTTGCGCCATTCCGGCCGGGCGATCGGAGCGATGAGTACCGGCCGATCGTTCTCGATGTCGTTCAGGTTCCGATCAAAGCCCGAACCGATATTGAAGGGCCTGGACGACCCGGAAGAGATGATAGGAGCGAGATCGATCCCGAGCCACGGAAGCGTGATCGAGCCGCTCAGAGTGAGCCGGTGCCGCTGATCCTGAAGAGAGAGCGCCCGCTCAAGGCGGCGATTGTCGAGATCCTGCGGAGAAGCCGTGTTCGTCGTGCCTTCGTCGATCAGCTTGGAAAGCGTGTAGGACGCCCTCATTCTGACGGGGCCTCGGTTGAGCCTGACGGCCCAGATGCCGCCGTGATAAAACGAATCTCCCGTCGATTCAAGCTCCTCTACCTGCGTCAGGCCCTTTTCGGGTCTCAACGGCCTCACTGCGTTTAGCGCGGCGGAGATATTGGATGATCCGGTCACGTTGAGGCCGAGGGTCAGCACTCTCAAGCCATTCTCGGTCTTTATCGCCCCGGGCGTCGAGGACGTATTCGATCCAAGGTCGAAGCGAATGACATCGGCGGAAGCGCCGGAGACGGGCCGCCTGCCGTCAGGCCCCGGGCGATTGTCGAAATCTCGACTCAACAGATAGTCCGTAAACGACCGGAAGCCGGTGGGCAGGCGCGGCGCATTGATATTGGTTTCCCTCCACAGGTGCGCGCCCCGGGTGTAGACATAGTCGGCCGTGACGGAGAGGCCCTTCGTTATTTGCCGCTCGATACCGAGACCCAATTGATTCGTGTAAGGGATCTCGAGGTCAGGGCTCACGCGCCGCAGGAAACCCGTCTCTTTCGAGCCGAATCTCTTGAGGATTGCCTCGTCAAGTATCGGCTCCGGAAACCGGACGAGTCGCAGAACCTCAGAGTTTGAATCCGAATCGACGAGGATGGAAGCAAGGCCCTCTTGAAAGTCGTCTATCGTTCTGAGCAGGGCGCGGTTGTAAAAGATCCCGTATCCCGCGCGAATGAGCGTAACCCCGGGCCGGAAGAGGGATAAGCCTTGAGCTTTACTACCGGCGAACGGGTCCCACGCGATTGCCACCCTCGGGCTTAGATTATCTCCATCTCTTATTATGCTCTCCCTATCCCAACGCAGCCCCGTAGAGAGGGTCAGTCCTTCTTCGATCCTCCATTCATTTTGAAGAAAGAGGCCAAGGACATGGTTCGACAGGCGGCTTTCGGTCTTGAATCTCTGCCTGAATCTGGAAGGCATGTTTGATAAGAAAGACTCAACCGTATCGAAGGTATAGATGCCTCCGGTGGCGAACTGGTCCTCGAAGAGCGACCTGACCAGTTGCAGGTCCACTCCCATCTTTATCATCTGCGGGCCGCTGCCGAAAGAGAGAGAATCCTGAAACTGTCCCCTTCTCTCTTCGCGGGCGGAGGCCGGGCTCGATTCCGTGCCGGAGAACTTTCCGACTATCATCCTGATCGGCTCTTCTATCACGACTCCGATCGACCCCGCGCTCGATCCATTCCGAGGGAAGAGGCGGGAGAACTGTAGCTTCCCCTGATTCACGAGCCGTCCCGATAGGATCAGGTTGCTCGCAAGGCTTATGGAATCGGAATCCCGGCCCTGGATCAGAGCGGTCTCAGGCAGGCGATTCCCGCCGGGGAAGCCCCGCGTGTTCCGCCCCCTCGATACGTCGAAGCGAAGCGTTACGTTGTGCGCCTGACTGAACCCGAGATCGAAACGGGCATTTAACAGGTTGCGAGTCTCCGGCGTCGAGAACTCTTCGACGAAGAGGCCGACGGAGCCGCTACCCGGTATCGTTTCATTGGGCAGCGGCAGAGGGAATAGTGGATTGGAGCGCGATGGCACCGCGGCCATGACTTCGACCCGGTCGGGTATATCGAGCCTCTCGAAGCTTGAGAAGAAGAAGTGCTTCGCCTGTCGGATGGGTCCGGAAAGACTCGCTCCCATATCCCTTCGCTGCTCGGGGATCCTTCCAAGCCCCCTCGCATTCCGGAAGTAAGTGTTGGCGTCAAGCGATTCATCCGAGAAGAAGAGGTGAGCCTCGCTTCTGATCCGGCTCGTCCCGCCGCGCGTCCTCACGTTTATGCGCCCGCCCGAAGCTCGCCCATACTCCGCCGCGTACTGGTTGGTAATCACCTGAACCTCCGAGATGCTCTCGGGATTCAGGCTTATGCGCTCCCGCGCGCTCCTGTCGTCGTTGTTGTCGAGGCCGTCCACGGTGAGATTGTTCGAGGTCGCGGGCGCTCCGGTCAGAGAAAAGATTCCGGATTCTTCGGGCGTGCCTCGGAGAAACCGTCCCGGTCCTTCATCGGCGAGAGTGGACGTGTCGAGCGGCGCTTCCTGCGTGCCGCCGAGAAGCAGAACGAGGCTCAGAGGGTCACGCCCTGCAAGGGGCAGCGCCTCCAACTCTATCTCGGAGAAGGTATCGCCGACGACCGTCCGGGTCGTATCTACCAGCCCCGGACCTGAAGATGAGATCGTCACCTCTTCTTTCGAGCCTTCCGCCAGCAATGTTACATTCAAGGTCCTGGTGGTCCCCAAAGCCAATTGCAAATCCGGGATGATCTCTTCGTGAAAGCCTCTCGCCCCGACAGAGATATCATAAGCTCCCGGTTCCGTCACTCTAATGCGATAGCGCCCTCTCGAATCCGTCGTTCCGGAGCTCTCGGCCCCGGTCACCTTGCGTCTTGCGATAACCGTCGCGTGCTCGACCGGGGCCTTCGAGCTGTCTCTCACGGTACCGTCAAAGAATGCGTTGTCCAGGTCCTGTGAATCGACCGTGGCGCTTGTCATCAACAGGGCGAGCAGAGATACGAGCGCTCTCTTTTGAATTGAGCGGGCCGCCAGTGAAGGCATGAGGGATTTCCTCCAGTAATTTCGTAATGGGTGGGGAAACCGTCGGGATCAGAAAATCAGGTGGGGAAACCGGTGAAGCTCAACAGAGTAGGACGGAAATCGAGAAAGCCGCAATGCAAGAAACCTGGCAGGTAACCGGCGCGGGCTCATTATTGGGCCTGTCATTTGTCGGAGTCGCCGCGCTTTATGATCAGCTCCAGCCTTCGGCGAGGGACCAGGGCGCTCTTCGAGCGTTCGTCCGAGCCGAACATCTCCTGCCCTATGTTGTCGCGGATGTATTGAATGAAGTTCTCGAACTCTTTTTGCATCTGGTTCATTCTCTCGCGCATGTTCAGGATTATCTCGACGCCGGCGAGATTGACTCCCAGGTCGCGCGTGAGATTCAGGATAAGCTCCAGGCGCTCGACATCCTCTTCCGTGTAGTAGCGTGTGCCTTTGGCGGAGCGCGAAGGTTTGATCAGGCCTTCGCGCTCATAGAGTCGCAGGGTTTGAGGGTGAATCCCGTACTGCTCTGCGATGACGCTTATGGTGTATTTCTTCGTGCTCTTGCTTCTCGACATTATCGATTCCCCTCGGTCCGGTCGGCGTCATCTCCCTTGCTGCCCGTCTTCGTCGTGCCCTGTTCCTCGTCGAGCCTGTACTCTATGGCCGCGCTCTTGGATTTCGAATCTCCCATGAATTTATCAAGCTCCAGCATTCCTGCGCGCGTGAGCGAGTTCTTCGTCTCGGCCATCTCCTTCTCGTACTCCTGCACCGTGCGCTTTCGCTTGCGGGTGTTTTCGTGGATGATTGCCCAGAACATAGCGACGATCAAAAGGATCGGGATTAGCCACGTCAAGATTTGTTCCGTCATCCTCGCCCTCCTCCTTCGAGGTCTTCCAGATATCGCGCATTACTCCAGGCCCATCTCCGCCCGCGGGTTTTCAGTATTATGCCGCGCGAACCGTTGCAGGATGTCCTTTGTCTCTTCGCTGATGATTTGAGGCAAGGTGATCTTCACCTCCACGAACTGGTCGCCCCGCGCCCCGTCTTCGCGGAGGCTGGGGACTCCTCGTTCGCGAAGCCTGAACTTCTGCCCCGACTGCGTTCCGGGAGGCACTCTCAAACGAGCTTTCCCGTCTACAGTCGGCACTTCGATCCGGGCCCCGAGCGCCGCCTCGGGTACGGTGATCGGCACGGTGCAATAAATGTCGTCCCCCTGCCGCTTGAAGTAGGGATGATCGCTGACGTTCGTGATGACGTAGAGGTCCCCCGGAGGCGCCCCGTTGACCCCGGCCTGCCCCTTGCCCGGCACTCGGACGCGCGAACCGGTGTTCACTCCCGGCGGCAGATTTACCGTTATCGATTCGCGCTTGAAGGCAAGCCCCTGGCCCTGGCATGCCGGACAGGCGGCGCTGAAATGGCCCTGACCTCCGCAACGGGCGCACCTGGAGCCGGTGCCGGGCTGCTGCCCCGACCCTCCGCAGGAAAGGCAATCCGCGTTGACCTGCGATTCGCCGGTGCCCTGGCACCGGGGGCAGCCTTCGCTGCGGTCGACCTCTATCGTCGAGGTCGTGCCGTGAATCGCGTCATCGAAAGAGACCGGGAGAGAGTACTCTATGTCGGCCCCGCGGCGGGGTTGTTTTCTGGGCGAAGGCGCCTGCGGGCGGATGCTGCTGAAGATATCCGAAAAGATCTCTTTGAAACTCGCGGCGCCGAAAGTCGCGAAATCGAAGATGGGGCTGGCCTCTTTGCCTGGGAGATGATCCGAATAGTACCCGTACCTGTCGTAGACCTCGCGCTTCTTCGGATCGGAGAGCACTTCGAACGCCTCGGAGATCTGCTTGAAGCGGCTCTCGGATTCGTTGTCACCGGGGTTTATGTCGGGATGGTGCCGCCTCGCGAGCCGCCGATACGCTTTCTTGATCTCGTCCGTGCTCGCTCCGCGTGGGACACCTATTATCTTGTAATAATCACTGCCTGCCATATGGCCGCGCCCGTCTGGCAGATGACATCCGGCATTCGGTGGAGGCTTCGGAAGCCGGGCGGATCGCCGCCCGGCTTCAGTCCTTCCACCGCTGTCACATGTCAACTGCCGGTCTTATCTATCGTTACTTCTTGTCCTCGACGTCCACGTACTCGGCGTCGATCACATCGTCGCCACCGCCCGTCGCGCCGCCCGCCGCCGCGCCCGAAGCCTCGCCGCCACCGGAGCCTCCCCCGGTCTGCGACGCCTGCTGGTACATTATCTCAGCCAGCTTGTGCGAGGACTTGACCAGGCGATCGTAGGCCTCGTTCAGCTCCGAGGCTTCCGAAGACTCGAGCTTCGTCTTCGCATCCGCGACCGCTGCTTCGATGTCGCTTGCGGTGGACGCGTCAACCTTGTCTCGATGGTCGGCGAGAGTCTTTTCCGTGGAATAGATCATGCCGTCCAGCTTATTGCGCGCCTCGATGCGCTCCTTGGCAACGCGGTCTTCTTCGGCGTGCGATTCCGCGTCACGCATCATGCGGTCGATCTCTTCCTTGGCGAGCCCCGACGATGCCGTGATCGTGATCTTCTGCTCGCGGCCCGTGCCGAGATCTTTAGCCGAAACGTTGACTATGCCGTTGGCATCCAGGTCGAAAGTGACCTCGACTTGCGGCATCCCCCGAGGCGCGGGCGGAATCCCTATGAGGTGAAACTTGCCGAGAGTCCGGTTCTGCGCGGCCATCGGGCGCTCGCCCTGTAATACGTGGACCTCGACCGAAGTCTGATTGTCGGACGCGGTCGAAAATATCTCGGACTTGCGGGTCGGAATCGTCGTGTTGCGCTCGATCAGCTTGGTGAAGACGCCTCCGAGCGTCTCAATGCCGAGGCTGAGCGGGGTAACGTCGAGCAGGAGGAGGTCCTTGACCTCGCCTCCCAGGATTCCGGCCTGGATCGCCGCGCCGACCGCGACGACTTCGTCGGGATTAACTCCCTTGTGAGGCTCGCGCCCGAAGAATTCCTTGACCAGCTGCTGGACCCTGGGGATTCGGGTAGAGCCGCCGACGAGCACGACTTCGTGAATGTCTGAAGACTTCACTCCGGCATCCTGTAAAGCGGCGCGGCAAGGAGTCATCGCCCTCTGAAGCAGATCCTCGACAAGCTGCTCGAACTTGGCCCTCGTCAGCTTCATCACCAGATGCTTGGGTCCCGTCTGATCGGCCGTGATAAAGGGCAGATTGATCTCTGACTCCATGGTAGATGAGAGCTCTATCTTCGCCTTCTCCGCCGCCTCTTTCAGCCTCTGAAGGGCCATCTTGTCCTTGGAGAGATCGATCCCCTGGTCCTTCTTGAACTCCTCGATGATCCACTCGATCAGCCTCTGATCGATATTGTCGCCGCCGAGGTGCGTGTCGCCGTTGGTGGACTTGACTTCGACTACCCCCTCGCCGACTTCCAGGATCGAGATGTCGAAGGTTCCTCCGCCAAAATCGAAGACCGCTATGGTCTGATCCTTCTTCTTGTCGAGCCCGTAAGCCAGCGCGGCAGCCGTCGGCTCGTTGACTATGCGCATCACCTCAAGGCCGGCGATTCTGCCCGCATCCTTCGTGGCCTGCCTCTGCGAATCGTTGAAATAAGCGGGGACCGTAATTACCGCCTGGCTCACCTTCTGCCCGAGATAGTCTTCGGCGGCCTGCTTGAGCTTCTGGAGGATCATCGCTGAAATCTCCGGCGGCGACCAGTCTTTCCCCCCCGCGACAATTCGGACATCGTTGCCCGCCTGCGTGACCTTGTAAGGCACCATCTTCATCTCTTCGCTCACCTCGTCGAACCGCCGTCCCATGAAGCGCTTGATCGAGTAGATGGTGTTCTCAGGATTCGTCACCGACTGGCGCTTGGCTACCTGCCCCACCAGGCGATTCCCATCCTTCGTGAACGCTACGACCGAAGGCGTCGTCCTCGCCCCCTCCGCGTTGGTTATAACCGTCGGCTCCCCGCCTTCCATTACAGCCACGACGGAATTTGTCGTTCCTAAATCTATTCCTATTATCTTACTCATTGTTGATCCCCTCCAGGTTAATTAGGTCGTTGTAATATTAAAATGTGAGTGTTGTAATGTCAAGTTTTTTGTTATTCACACAAGCAGATTTATCGAAGATCAGCTTAGAACAGGAGTAAGAGGCGGCATTGAGAGGGAAATAATGATTGAAATCGAATCAGGAGGACCAGGAAGAAGGGAGGCAAGTCAGGGCCTGGGGTCTTTCCTGCGTGTGGAGAGGCCGAGCGAAATGGCTCCGAAGATGACGAGCAGGGCGGAGGGTGGAACGAGCCAGATGGCGAGGCCGGGGTCGCCTTCAGGGTGCCATATCCCAGCCAGGAAGAATCCGAGGGGCATCAGAATGGCCCCCGCCCTAATCGCCGCAATCGCGAGGCGTGGGGGAGCAACGGTCCCGGCTTTGCCGCAGAGGGCGGCTGCTACGAGGACGAGGCCCAGGAAAGTGCCGTGCGTATGCGCGAGCCTGAAGAGTTCCCGCCTCTGCCCGTCTTCAAGGTAGCCGGGGATCTTATAGCCGAGAAATCCTTCCAGGAGAAGGCCGAAGATCATCCAGAAGGCGATCGAGGCCCAGCCCTGAAATGTGACTCCGGGAGTCCACGCTTCTACCGCTCTCTCCGGATCCGTTTTGTTCTTCGTCATTCTATTCCGCCCGGCCGGGGCTACTCGCCGACCTCGATATCCACGTCTTTGCGCTTGCTCCTGAGCAGATCGGCGAGCGCCTTCGCGCGCTGTTGAGACGAGGGGTCGAAGGCCCGGCGCCACATCGAGAGGGCCAGCTCGCGCGCTTCGGGCGGGGCCAGGTAATCGGGCTTAGACATCTGCCACGGCCCTGTAGCCAGGCCGTTGGCCGCGAAGAATCGCACGATGGGGTAATTATCGGTGAAGGCCTCAAGAAGGAAAGGGCCAGCCCATTGAGGGTCCGGGCGCGCCGGGCCTCCGCCACCCAGAGCCTCTGCCGCGAGGCCGCGCATCAGCGCGTCGCCCGCGAAGAGGGCTCGCGGGCCTTCCGGCAGATCGAACTGCGCGTCGGAGCTACGCTCGGCCGCCTGGAACCGCCGGGGCCACATTCTCTTTACCGCGTCGATGGACCAGTTCACCGACCTGTCGAGGTGGCACTGATTGCACGCGTTCGGAACAGACCGGCTCGCGGTCAACCCGGGGTCGGGCACGGTGATATCGTGCGTCGGGTGGATCGACATTATGCCGTAGACCACTCGGGGCATATGGCAGGTGTAACACCTGCTGCCGGATGAATCGACCGGGTGCCCGGTGTGCCTGGAGAGTTCGGAGGGCGCGTCAAATTCCTGATGGCACGTGAGGCACGGCTTATCGGTTCGGTTCTCCTCGGTGATCTGCCCCTTCGGGTCGCCCTCGTGCATAGTGTGGCAGGTCAGGCAACTGATCCGTTTAGCGTGGTCGCCTTTCACGAAACAGGCCGAGCGAAGGATCCCCTGGTATTCGTAAGCGGTCAGGCGGGGAGACCCGTTGGCCCAGAAGCGATTCGCGAAAGAGAAATCTCCTATGCGCGTCTGGTGCGTGACCGGGCTGTAAAAAGAAGAGAGGTCTTCGCCCGAATCATAGGGATCGCCTTTCCCGAGTATTTCTTCAATCCTGCCTATCGGCTCAGGCACCCTCTGGCCGTGGCAGTGGCCGCAGACCATCATCGAGCGTTCGGCAGAGAGTTTTTCAGGATTGATTATGCCTGTCGAGCTGCCCTCGAAGAGTCTCCAGAGAGTCCTGGCAAGCGGAGAGGCGGCCTTTTCGGCGTGATCGGCGGCCTGCCCGTGGCAGGACCCGCAGGCGATCCCCAGCTCGGTTACTTCGGTATTGAACCTGCCGGTCTTCTTCTCGAAATTGGGCTGGGCTTTTACGTTATGGCAAAATACGCAGTTCGCGTCCCATTTAGCCTGGTGCTGGAAGTAATCGCCTCCGTCGGGGTAGAAGAATGAGCCGTTGAGGCTCATCCACCGGCGGTTAACGAGGTCGTAGGCGAGCGGCAGGCGGATGTACTGCCCATCCTGCTTCGTCACGTATTGCTCGATGCGCCGGGAGCCCACGGTGCGCTCGATGGCGAACGATTGAGCCCTGTTGTCCGGAAAGGTGAGATTCATGAAGAAGGCTTCGCCGCGCTTCTCCATTCTCGCCTTCACCCCCTGGTATTCAAACGTATTCTCCCGCTCGAAGTCGCCCTGAACCGACGCGGGGCGGGCCTCCTGAGTCATTCGGCTGTGGTAGGTCTTTGCCCACGACGCGTGGTGGTCTTCGTGGCAGGAGAGGCACTTGCCCGATTGGAGATAATCTTCGTCGGCGCGGCCGGCGCGAATGCCTTTGTAGTCGGGCAGCATCGCGAAGACGGTCGCGGCCACGACGAAAGCGGCGATTATAGTGAGACCCAGTGATTTAAGAGCCAAGACCTGAACCTCAAACCTTAGTCGAGCTATAGGGCAGGGACGGGGCCGGTCGCGTTCCCTCTCATGCCGAGTAAGCCTGCCTGGAGCCGTTCTGCCGACCCTTGCATTTTCATATCATCGAGCGCGAGAGATTCTCTCCGATCGGTCCCGCCCTGTCAAAGCCGTCGCGGGCGAGGGTGGCTTTGCACGATCCGCGCTCCTTCAATTATGTACTGGCCGCCCGACGCTACGACCGAGACGAGCACGATTGCGTAGCACAGAGGGAGCAGAAATATCAGGATACCCGCCGAGTGAAAACCCAGGAAGACCACGATCAGCCCGAGCTCCAGGAAAGTATTGATCTTTCCAAGCAGGGTAGGCTTGAAGTCTCTAAACCTGGTGAGCGCGAAAACTGCCAGAGAGCCCGAGAGTATAAGCAGGTCCCGCCCCACTACCGCGACCGCGAGCCAAACCGGAATCGAAGGGAACCCCGGGTGCGGTATGGCCATTACCACGAACCCTGCGGTCGTGAGCAACTTGTCCGCGAGCGGGTCCAGGAACCTGCCAAGAGGCGTGTGCTGCGCGTACTTTCGCGCGACGTAGCCGTCCGCAAAATCGGTTACGCTTGCGATAAAGAAGATCAATAGGGCCTGGCCGAAGGAGCCCCCTTTGACCTTGAGAAGAAAAGGAAAGATCAAGGCGATCCTGAACAGGGTCAAAACATT
>DATLMR010000264.1:0-18948 GCA_035537555.1 Blastocatellia bacterium | reverse complement strand
CTTCTCTTCTCCGACCTGGGCTTCAAATGGCGCGCCTTTCTTCTCGAAATCGGGGATCAGCTCTCTCAGGCTGATGGGGTCGAGCACCGCGCCCGAGAGCTGATGAGCGCCTATCTCGGCCGCTTTTTCGATGATGGAGATGTTTATCTCGTCGAGCTTCTTCTGTCCCGACTGCGCGGCCCGCTCGTTGTGCGCCGCGACGAGGTTCGCGAGGTGCAGAGCGCAGGACAGGTTGCCCGGGCCCGCCCCCACGAGCAGGACGTCCATCTCAAGGGTCTCTCTCTCAATCGTCATAAATCACCGCTAAGGTAGAGGAGCAGGGACGGTCCCCGCGCTTCGACCATCGATCGGGCCGGCTCAGGCCGCACTTATTCGCCCTTGACCTTGCGAATCTCCGCCGTGAGCGCAGGAACGATCTCGAACAGGTCGCCGACAATGCCGTAATCGGCGATGTCGAATATTGGGGCTTCCGGGTCTTTGTTGATCGCCACAATCGTCTGGGCATTCTTCATGCCGACCACGTGCTGGATCGCTCCGGAGATGCCGACGGCCAGGTAGAGCTTGGGGGCGACGGTCTGCCCGGAGCTGCCGATCTGCCGGTCCATCGGGAGCCATTCGTTGTCGCAGATGGGGCGCGAGGCCGCGATCTCCGCGCCCATCGCCGCTGCCAGCTCTTCGACGAGGGCGATGTTATCTTTCTCTTTGATGCCCCGGCCGACTGCGACGATCAGGGGCGCCTGCGTTAGATCGACCGCCTGCTTGGCTTCCTGGAAGGCCTCTTCGGTTTCGGTCCTGATGGTGATCCCCGACAGATCGACCTCCAGAGGTTTCACCTGCGCGCCCTGTCCCGCTTCGGCGAGGTCCGCGCGATACGCGCCGACCTGGAAGGACGCGAGGACCGGAGGCGAGGCAGAGACCCGAACGTCCGTGTTGATCTTGCCCTGGAATATCTGGCGCGTGAAGACCACGTCTTTACCTTCGACCCTGAAGCCGACGCAGTCGGTGACGAAGGTCTTGCCGAGGGCGGCGGCGAGCCTCGGCGCGAAATCGCGGACCCGGTAGGTATGGCTCAAGATGAGGAAGCGCGGGTCGAGTTTTTCTACGACCTGTTTGAGCGCTCCGACGTAGCTGTCGGGAGTGTAGTGTGCAAGCAGGTCGTCTTCGACCGTGTAGACCGTCTCGACGTTTTTTCCCGCGACGGCCGAAGCGACATCCTCGACTCCCTTGCCGAGAACGAGCGCGGAAATCTTATCGCCCGTCTCGGCGGCGATTCGCTGCGCCGCGACCAGGGCCTCGAAAGAGGTGCGGTTCAGCACCCCGTCTCTCTGTTCGACGAAAAGCAAAATACCTTCGCTCATTGATCCTCCAAAGTTAGGCGGTCGGCCGTCGGGCCGGGCCGCGGCCTGCGGCTCCGTCTAAAGGACGCGCGCGTCAAAGCGCAGCTTCTCCACGAGTTTGGTGGCGGCCTCCGAGGGCTTGCCCTCGATCAACTCGGTGCGCTTGCTCTTCTCGGGGAAGTAGGCGCGCTCGATCACCTGCGACGGCTTGAGGTCGTCCGCCGACAGGCCGAGATCGGCCGCTTTGACTTCGCGAATCTCTTTCTTCTTCGCGGCCATGATGCCTTTGAGCGTGGCGTAACGAAGCTGGTTGATTCCGGACTGAATCGTGAGCAGGGCCGGCAAGGGGACGCGCACCCACTGGAACCAGCCGCTTTCGAGCTCGCGCTTCACGCGGACCTTCCCCTCTTCCGGCTGGACTTCCATTACGATAGTCGCGCTCGATATTCCGAGCATTTCGGCGAGAATGAGGCCGACCTGCGCGTAGCCGTAGTCGTCCGACTGGAGGCCCGTGAAGATCAGGTCCGCCTTTTCGTCTTTGAGCGCGGCCGCGAGCGCGCGACTTATTCCGGCGGCATCGGTCGCGGTGTCGAATATGGAATCGTGAAGGTGTATGGCTCGATCCGCGCCCTTCGCGAGGGCTTCCTTGATCGACTGGCGCGCCCGTTCCGGCCCGAGCGAGATCACGATGACCTCCCCGCCGTGCTTCTCCTTCTGCCGCAGGGCCTCTTCGAGCGCGTAAGCGTCGGCCTCGCTCATCTCGTAGCTGAGGTCGCGGTCGTCGATCCACTTCTGGTCCGGTCCGATTCTGAGGATCGAATCCTTTTTAGGCACCTGTTTCAAACAAACGACTATATTCATGTTCTCCCTTCAACAGTGCATGAGAGCTCTGGATTATCCTTCTCAGGATTATGATCGACCCGACAAAAAAAGCGAGGCGCGGGCCGCGCCTGCGCGCATTCGCGGAAGAAGCCGCGCGTTATATAGACCGGGCTCTTCGGCCGGCGCGCCTCGGGCCTTACTGGTCCTCGTAATTCTTCATCAGCAGAGCGGCGTTCGTGCCGCCGAATCCGAAAGAATTAGAGAGCGCGTACCGAATCCTGACCCGGCGGGCCGTGTTCGGCACGTAGTCGAGGTCGCAGTCGGGATCGGGATGTTCGTAATTGACCGTGGGAGGCGCAATCTGGTCCCGAAGCGCGAGGGCGATAATCCCGGCCTCGACGCCGCCCGCCGCGCCGAGAAGATGGCCCATCATCGACTTGGTGGAGCTGACCGGGATTGAGTAGGCGGAGTCGCCGAAGACTTGCTTGATGGCCCTGGTCTCCAGCTTATCGTTGTAGTGGGTAGACGTGCCGTGAGCGTTGATATAGTCAACCTCGTGCGGCTCGACTCCGGCGTCCTTCATAGCGTTCTGCATCACGCGGATGGCGCCGTCCGCGTCCTCTGACGGCTGCGTGATGTGGAAAGCGTCGGACGACATGCCGTACCCCACGACCTCCGCGTAGATCTTCGCGCCGCGAGCGCGGGCGTGTTCGAGTTCTTCGAGAATCACTATGCCCGCGCCTTCCCCGATCACGAACCCGTCCCGCTCGGCGTCGAACGGGCGGCTCGCCCGCTCGGGCTGGTCATTGCGCGTCGAGAGGGCGCGCATGGCGGCGAAGCCCCCGACCCCCATGGGGGTGATGGCGGCCTCCGCGCCTCCACAGATCATGGCAACGGCATCCCCGCGCTGGATGATCTTGAAGCTGTCGCCCACGGCGTGCGCGCCGGTAGAGCAGGCGGTGCACGTGGCGGAATTCGGCCCCTTGGCCCCGAAGCGGATAGAGACCTGGCCCGCCGCAAGATTGACTATGGCCGCGGGGATAAAGAAGGGCGAGATCTTGCCGGGGCCGCCCTTCAGGAACTTCTCGTGCTCGCGCTCGATGACGCCGAAACCGCCTATGCCCGACCCGATGTACGACCCGACTTGCGTGGCGTTCTCATCGGTTATACGCAAGCCCGAATCGTCGACAGCCTCCTGAGCCGCCGCGATAGCATAGTGAATGAAGACGTCCATCTTTTTGACCTCTTTCTTCTCGATGAATTTAAAGGGGTCAAAGTTTTTCACCTCGCTCACGATCCGGACCGGGAAGTTGCTGCAATCGAATCTGGTCAGGGGACCGACTCCGCTGCGTCCCGCGAGCAAGTTCGACCAGGTTTCTTCCTTTGTGTTGCCCGAGCCGCAAACGAGGCCAATGCCTGTAACGACAACCCGACGATTCAAAGCCCTTACCTCCAGTACATAAAGCAAGAATACCGGGAGAGACTACTTGGCATGCTTGCTTATGTAATCTACCGCGTCGCGAACGCTGGTAATCTTTTCAGCGTCCTCATCAGGAATCTCGATATTGAATTCCTCTTCGAATCTCATCACCAGCTCGACCGTATCGAGCGAGTCCGCGCCGAGGTCATCGATGAACCTCGCGTTCGATGTGACTTCAGACTCGTCTACGCCAAGCTCGTCAACGATTATTATCTTAACTCTCTCCTCAACAGATCCTTCTGCCATATGTCGACTCCTCCTAAAATTAAGATCGCGTAGCTTCCACAATGCTCAAGGCCGTGAGCTCGAGAACCGGCGCCGAAGCCACCTACTCATTATTCACCGCCGGGGCTCAGCGCGGCAACTGCCGCGCTGAGCGATTCTTCATCTTCAATGTTTAAAATCTCACACTCGCGGTCCATCTGCCTGACCAGTCCCGAAAGGACCTTGCCGGGTCCAAGCTCGACGAACCGGGTCACACCCTCTTCAAGCAGCCTGCCGACCGACTCGCTCCAGCGGACCGGGGCGACCACCTGGCGGCACAAGGCGTCGCGCGCCTGGGCTCCCGTGGCGATCACGGCCGCGTCGACGTTTGTCACGAGCGGCACGGTCAAATCGTTAAATTCCGTGTCTCCGAGGACGACCGCCAGCTTTTGCGAAGCGGGCCTCATCAGCTCGCAATGAAACGGCGCGCTCACGGGAAGCATCACGGCTTTGCGCGCTCCACGCTCCCTGGCGAGCGCGACCGCGCGCTCGACCGCCGAGCGGTGCCCGGCGATCACCGTCTGCCGGGGTGAGTTGATGTTTGCGGGCGAGCAGATTCCCAGGTCCGAGGCCTCGCGGCAGACTTCGCGAACGACCTCGATATCGCACCCGATCAGGGCGGCCATCGCGCCCTCCCCGACCGCCACGGCTTCCTGCATAAAGAGGCCGCGCCGTCTCACCACCCGCAACGCATCTTCGAACCTCAAGGCGCCCGCCGCGACGAGCGCGCTGTACTCTCCGAGCGAGTGGCCCGCGACGAAGTCAGGCTCGATCCCGTGCTCCCCGAGCGCCCGCAGGGCGGCGACCGAGGCCGCGAGGATAGCGGGCTGCGTGTTCGCCGTCAGCTTGAGCTCTTCCTCCGGCCCTTCAAAGCAGAGGGTAGAGAGTGAAAAGCCGAGCGCGCGGTCCGCGTCCTGGAAAGCCTGCCGGGCTCCTCGAGCCGCGCCGGAGAGCGACCTGCCCATCCCGACCTTCTGCGCTCCCTGCCCGGGAAATATGAAAGCGGTCTTCATAAATAATTACCGCGAGGAGTGAGAACTCCCGGAGTCAGCGGTGCCCGTCGTGGCTCGCCATCAGGCTCGCGCCGAGCTGGGCCTCGATACCTTTATTTACTTCGCCGAGGCAATAATCGCGGGCGACTCCAATGGCGTTGCGAATGGCTTTTGACGTGGATCTGCCGTGACATATAACGGTCACGCCCTTTATCCCCAGGAGGGGCGCGCCGCCATACTCGGCGTAATCGAGACGCCGCTTGAAATTCTGGAACGCGGGCCGCGTCAGCATCGCTCCGGCCTTAGTCTGCAGAGAAGATTTCAGCTCTTCTTTCAGCAGCCTCATGATGAACTCGAAGACGCCTTCGCTTACCTTGAGCGCCACGTTGCCCGTGAAGCCGTCGCAGACGATGACATCGGCCTGGCCGGTGTACATGTCGCGGCCTTCGACGTTGCCGATGAAATTGACGGGCGAGCTCTTCAGCAATTTAAAGGCTTCCTTGGTCAGGTCGTTGCCCTTGATCTCTTCCTCGCCTATCGACAGCAGCCCGACGCGAGGGTTCTCCACGCCGACGATTACCTTCGAATACAACGAGCCCATCACGGCGAAATCGCAAAGGTGCGACGGCTTGCATTCGGCGTTCGCGCCCACGTCGAGGATCACGGTCCCGCGCCCGGTCAGGGTCGGCAGCACCGCAGCCAGGGCGGGGCGGTCGACCTCGGGCAAGGTGCCGATGACCAGCTTGGCCGTCATCATCACCGCGCCGGTATTGCCCGCGCTTACCAGAGCCTGCGCCTCGCCCTTGCGAACGAGCTGAGCCGCGACGCGGATCGAGCTGTTGCGCTTTCGCCGGACGGCCGTGGCCACCGGGTCGTCCATCGTGATGACCTCGCGGGCGTCGACGACCTCGATATTCGGGGTAGGCCTCAGGCGCTTGCGCGAAAGCCCCCAGTTATCGCGCTGCCGGTCGATCTCCGCCCGCATGCGCTCAAGGCCCCAGAGCTCGCGGTGCTTATCGTAGCCGGACCTGAAATGGTGCAGGCCCCAGCTCTCCCTGTGCTTTTCGAGCTCCGCGTTGATCACTTCGGACCGACCCACGAGGATGACACATACGTCAAAGTCACGAGCAGCCTCAATGGCACCTTCGACCTCGCTTGCGGGAGCATAATCGCCACCCATCGCGTCCACTGCGATCTTCAACATTGGTTTACGGTCTCTGTCATGGCGGGCCTCTGTACTTACCTCGACAGGGCTCAGAATGAAAAGCCGGGTCCGTCGGCGATTACTCTTCTTCCTTCATCTGGATGACCACGCGCCCGCGATAGAATCCGCATTTCGCGCAGACGCGGTGCGGCAGGCGGTTCTCCCCGCAGTTGGGGCACTGGCCGACGGCAGGTGGAATGAGATGATCGTGCGCGCGGCGCTTACCTGTGCGCGACTTGGAATGTTTCCGTTTAGGATTCGGCATCACAAACTCCTTCAGCTATCTGATTTCAATGATTTCAATGCGTCCCAGCGCGAGTCGGTCTGCTCGTGGCTGCAGGCGCAGGGACCCTCGTTCAGATTGGCGCGGCAATCGGGGCAAAGCCCGGCGCAGCTCTCCCGGCACAATCTGACCATCGGCAGGGCCAGCTCAATCTGCTCGCGCACGAGGTCGTCAAGATCTATTGTCTCGGCCTCGTAAACAGAGACGGATAAATCGCGGTCGTCGAGCTCCTTCTCTTCCTGGGGACGCCCGGAGCTGGGCGCGGGAACGTAGAGGAGATCGAAGCTCTGTTCTATGGGAAGGGAGAAACGAGCAAGGCACCTGTCGCATATCAATTCGACATCCGCCCTGACCTCTCCGGCCGCTTCAACCTTATCACCATCTCTCGCGGCGTGTAAATTGAGGCTCGTCCGGCCGAGGAGGCGTAAATCTTCATCCCTCAGCTCAGGCTCGCCTTCCGGGTAGAGATGCCTGACGTTTAACCCTTCAGCTTCCCGTATCTGGCTAACGTTAATGTTCATCCTTCATTCTTAACGGCCAGGGTCCCATCGGTAAACCTGAACCTTGTTCTATATCCGTGAAAAACCGCTCAACGCAAAAGATATTCATTATATAGGTGGAGTTTCTTTTGTCAACCAATGCCCGCGCGACGCCACGCCTAAAACAATGTCCGGTTTAAAGCCGCAAATCTCTGCCGGGCGGCCTGTCCGCCTTTTCTAAAGAGGGCGAGCAGGCCAAATTGTTTTTACGGGGAGACTTAATCGACTCCCGGCCCGGGGGACTCCCCGGCAATCTAAACATTTGGGAACTTTATAGTTACTTCGACGTGAGTAGTAAGCGTATAATGATGGAGGATTAAACCGAAAAGAAGGCGACACCAGCCGCATGGCAACAGTCACTCACGAGGCGCACGCAATTGGAATAAGCGGCAGCAGATCGGTCGAGACGGCAAATGATCACGAACTGATCGCCGCAATCAGGGATGGCGATGAAGCCGCCTTTCAGGAGATCGTGCGGCGTTATCGTAATCCCATAACTAATTTTGTTTACCGAATGATTGACGATTACGAGAGGGCAGTGGAATTATCTCAAGAGACTTTCATACGGGTTTACACGAGCGCGTCCCGCTATCAGGCCAACTATAGCTTCTCGACTTATATCTACCGCATCGCGTCCAACCTGGCCATTAGCGAACTGCGCCGGAGGAAGAGGCGGAAGCTCGTATCTCTCTTCTCTCCCTTCACCAACGATGAAGGCGAAGCCATTGAGATCGACCCGCCGGACACGAATCCTCTACAGGACGAGTCGTTAATCGAGAACGAGCGCCGCACGGCGGTGGCTCGCGCAATCAAGTCTTTACCGGAGAAATACAGGGCGGCAATCGTACTGCGCGACGTGGAAGGGCTCAGCTATGACCGCATAGCTCAAGTGCTGAGCCTTTCGGAAGGGACCGTTAAATCGCGAATAAATCGCGCACGCAATCTCTTGAAGGAAAAACTGAGCGCGTACATTTAGCCTGCCGGTTGTTGAGGGTGAAAAGTATTATGATTGGGTGTAATCAGGTCAAACGATTCATAGATCAAGCGGATAACCCGGCCTTGCTGCCCTTCGAGGCCTCAAGCCACCTGGATGCCTGCCGCTCTTGCAAGCAGTTCGCGCGCGAAAGGGCGTCGCTCAGAGAAATGCTCGCGTCCACGGATCGCGTGTCGGCCCCGGTCAATTTCGACGCGATGCTGAGAGCGCGCCTGGCCGAGCGCGCGTCTACGCGCCGGGCGGCGTGGCTCACTCCGGCGTTTTACGCCAGGTTCGGCGCGGCCGCCGCGGTGCTTGTGGTCGCGATCATGGCCGCGCAGACGGGAGGCCTGTTCACGAGGACGCAGCTTGAAGCGAGCCGGGATCAGGGCAAGAACGGTGAGAACGCGGCGCGGGGCGCCGCTCCGGCCCCGCTATCACTTGAGGGCAATAATACCGCCCGGGCGGGCCGATCGAACGCGGGCGCGCCTGACGTTCCGGCAACCGTGCGCAGGGGCCCATCAGTGCAGGCGATACAGGCAAGCTACAACCGCTCCGGCCCCAGGTCGATTCGGACCGGCGCGCATGATTTGAGCGCCGAGGCCTCACGCGGCCTGAACGCGCAGGATGGCGCGGTGGTGCTCGTTCGCGGCAAGGATGGAGAGCGCGAAGTTCCGATGCCCACGGTGAGCGTGGGCGCGCAATCTCTGTTGTACCAGACCGCGGGGCGTCCCGTTGTCAGCAACATCCGGGCTTCTTTTTAGCGAATGGGATTTTAATGGCCGGGCCGCACGGGCCCAAGAAGTAAAAGTAATATCATTATGATTAAGCGGGCAGTCTTGGTTTTGGGGCTGATCTTTGCTTCGGGTGCGCTCGGCAATGCCCGGCAGCAGCCCGGCGCGGCAAAGCAGAACTCCACGCCGTGGGTCGTGTCGGTAATTCACACGGTCGACGTAGATAAGATGGTAGCTCGCCTGCGCGAGCAAATGGGAGTGCGGGTAGGCGTGCCGGGCTCGGCCCCGCAATTCGTTTACACGGTCGCGACCGGGCTCATAATAGATGACAAGGGCCACGTAGTGACGAGGCTCGTGAACCTCGACCCTCGGGTCAAGGACCAGAAGATAATGGTCACGACCGCCGAGGGGGCGACGATAAATGCGCGCCTCGTGGGCGTTGACTGGGCCAGCGGGTTTGCCGTGCTTGAGGCCCCGGAGCTGAAGGCTATGCTCCCCGCTTTCGGCGACAGCAACCCTCCCAACGGGATGTCGGTCAACATTCTCAGCATGGATTACGTGCCCGGCCCGCAGCAGACCGATCGGCCCAATCAGGTCCTCATATCGCCCTCCATCAAGGTGCTACAGGGTGAGGTCAGGACCGACAGCATATACTCGAAGGCCCGTGGCGCATTCACGATTTATTCCAGGGGTCTGCTCTCGCGCAACGACAGCTCGATCGTAATGACCTCGAAGAACGAGTTGATGGGTATCGCCCAGTATGTCAGCTACGGGCGGGCTTACCTCTTCCCGATCCGGCTCATCCGGGACACCATCGCCAGGCGCGTTATCGAAAAGAGAGACAGCGTGCCCGCCGGTTGGCTCGGATTGAAAGGCGATAGCCTTGCAAAGCTCCCGCAAACCGAACTGGCCGCGCTCGGCCTGACAGGCACATCGGGCGTCATAGTCAGAGAGATCACGCCCGAAAGTCCGGCGGCATCCGTAGGCATCCTGCCGGACGACGTGATCGTCAGCCTCGATGATCTTGATGTCATGGGCACGGCCGATCTTGTGGCCATGGTCTCTTCTTCCCCCGCCGGGCGATCCGTGAAGCTGAAAGCTATCCGGAAGCGCGAGCCCCTGGAGATCAGCGTCGTGCTCGGAGCCCGTCCCGACGCCGGCTCCACGCTCTCTCTGCTGGCGATAGAGCCGCAGGGAGACCTCTCCTTATCGCAACGCGAACAGATTCAAGCGCGGCTCAACGAGCTCTATCCCCAATTGAAGATGTATGCGAAGCAGCCGCCCTCCATGCAGCAAAAAGAGGTCATCAGCGAACTCACGATTGAGATCAGGCAGCTTCAAGACAACCTCAGATTGATCGACCAGGCGGAAGCGGAACGGCAGAGGCTGATGCCGGGGAATGTCTCTAACGAGCCTCCCTCTCAAAACCCTCTCGCGGAGCTTGAGAATCCCTTCGTGCTCGGTTTCGTCGCGCGAGACCTGACCCCGCAGCTCGCGCTTCACTTCGGCGCAAGGAGCGGAGTCTGGGTCACGGGCGTCACTAAGGGGAGCCCCGCCGAAGTCTCGGGGCTGGCCGTCGGCGACGTTATCACCCAGGTGCAGGGACGGGACCTTCTAAACAGCGCGCAGCTTAGAGCCGTCTTTGACGCTCGCCACGGCTCGATACCGCTCACCGTCATACGGAGTAAGAAGGTCATCACGATCAGTGTCGTCAACCAGTAACGCGGGTTCCGAATCGAGGAGACCCCGTTACCGTTCGCATGCGCCGGGCCGCGATCGAATGGTCCGGCCCTTCCCTCTTGCCACCCCCGATCCGCCTGTGATACTTACCTTCCCTCATCGATGAAGATTGATCTTGCCAGAAATCGTTCCGTTCTCATGGCCGTGCTCATTCTTGCAGCGGTGCCTTTCTTTCTCCGCCTCGGCGCGTCTTCGCTCTGGGACTCCAACGAGGCTTTCTACGCCGAGACGCCCCGGGAGATGATGGAGTCGGGAGACTATCTCAACCCCAGCTTCAACTACCGGCCTCGTTTCAATAAGCCGCCGCTCAGCTACTGGATAGTCGCGGGCTCCTACCGCGCGTTCGGAGTCTCGGAATGGGCCGAGCGGCTCCCGATCGCTCTGGGCGGACTCGTGATGATATGGGCGGCCTTCAGGCTGGCGCGGATCGCTTACTCTCTTGAGGCCGGGCTGCTGTCGGCAATCGCTCTCGCCTCGATGCCGCGCTTTCTGATCTTCTCAAGGCGCATCTTCATCGACGTTTATGTCTCGATGTTCATGGGCCTGGTGCTCCTTTTCTTTATGCTGGCGGAAAAAGAGGAGAGGCACAGGCGCCGATACCTCGCCCTTATGTACGTCGCGGCCGGGCTGGGCGTACTCACGAAAGGGCCGATCGCGGTCGCCCTGCCCGCTCTCGTCTTCCTCTCCTACCTTATCGCGACCCGCCGCCTGGGAAGATTGCGCGAGATGATGCTGCCCGTGGGCGCGCTCATCGTGGCAGCGATAGTGTTGCCGTGGTACACGGCCATCTATTTCGAGCACGGATGGGGGCACATAGCGGGGTTTATTCTGAAGGACAACATCTCGCGTTACACGGAGCCGGTATGGGGGCCACGCCGGGGACCCTTCTTTTACGTCCCCGTGATGCTGGGCGACCTTTTTCCCTGGTCTCTCTTCCTCGCGCTCGCGCTCGCGCTCTGGCTCATACAAAAGATCAGGCCCGGGGCGCTGCCCGTCAAAGAGGGAGGCGAGCCCGCGATTGAGAAGGGAAAAAGCGAGCGCCGGCGACTCCCAGGGCCGGAGAGTGGCGAGAGCAGTGCGGCGGATTTTCAACCGCGCCTGCTACTGACCCTCTGGGTCGTAGTGATCGTCGCCTTCTTCTCTCTCTCGAGAAACAAGGAAGACCTTTACATCTTGCCCGCGTACCCCGCGGCGGCGGCGATCATCGGAGGCCTGCTTGCCCGCGGCTCCGCGCGCTTTGTCGTGAGCCGAGGAAGCGCGGCCTTCTCTGCCACGTTCGTCGTAACCGGCTTGCTTATGGCTTTCGCGGGCGCGCTTGTCTATCACGTCTTCGGAGGGGGCGCGCCCATCTACGCCCTTCGGGGCGGCGGGGCGGTCGGCGTCCTTGTCCTTGCCGGAGGGCTGCTCTGCATCGCTCTGGCGCTGGCGCGGAAGCGACCCGCGGCATTGATCTGCCTTGCCCTGTCGGTAATCGGGGCCAACTGGACATTCACGCTTATCGCCCTGCCGGACTTCGAAAGATACAAGCCGGTGCCTGAGGCCTGCGAGTTGATCCGGGCGCAAGCCCCGGCCGACGCTCTGGTCGGGTATTACAGGTTCGCCTCTCCCAGCATGGTCTTTTACCTGGGCCGTCCGATCTTCGAATACTACAGAGAAGAAGAGCTGGAAGAAGCCCTGAAATCGGGGAGAGATGTCTATTGCCTCATGTCTTTGCGGGACTATGAGACGGTAGGCGGATCGCTCTCCGTCCCTACATATGTTCTTGCCAGTTATCCGGTGTTTCAAGTAAAGTTGAAGGGCATTCTTGACAGAACAGGGCTTCCTCAAGTGGTGCTTATCTCGAACAAAAACGGAGCGTCTATCTTACGATGAAGAAGACTGCCACAACTGCGTTAAAGATTCTCGTCAGCGTGGGACTTTATGCATACATTTTCAGCAAGGTTGACGTCGAGCACCTCTGGTCAATAGTCAAGGAAGCCAATATCTCCAATTTCGTCATCGCTATCATCGTTTACGTGATAGTCCAGGCCATAAGCGCTTATCGCTGGTACCTGCTTCTTCGACCTCTCGGCATGAGGATCAGTTACCCGAAAGTGCTCTCGTACTATTTTCTCGGAATGTACTTCAACTTCTTCCTGCCGACGGCCATCGGGGGGGACGTTGTTCGCGTCTATTACCTGAACAAAGAGACGAAAAGGCTCAGCGCCTCCACGGCTTCCGTTTTCCTGGACCGTGATCTGGGAATGGCGGCCCTGCTGCTGATGGCGACGATCATCGCGACGATCGGCGGCACGCAGTTCAAAGGGGTTCCGCTCGCGCCGATTTTCGGCGGTATCGGCATCGCGTTCATAGCGGCGAACCTCGCCCTTTTCTACCGCCCTACTTATAACCTGCTCCACAGACTGCTGCGCGTCTTCAAGATGAAGAAGGCCGACGAAAAGATCGAGAGGCTTTTCGAGTCCGTGAACGTCTTCAGGGGGGAGTGGACGCTGCTGGCCGGGGCGATGGTCATATCGCTCGTCGTGCAGGTGGGGTGCGTCTTCGTCAACGTGCTGGCGGCGGACTCGATCGGCCTTCACACCGCGAATGGGTGGATCGATTTCCTGGTCTTCATTCCCGCGATAGGATTGATAAGCATGGTCCCCATCTCTCTGAATGGGATGGGATGGCGTGAGCTCTCCTATTTAGTTCTCTTCCAATCGGTCGGGGCTACGGAGTCTCAAGGGATGACCCTTGCCCTGATGTGGCTTGCGATCCTTGTCGTGACCGCACTTCCGGGGGGCGTCATCTACATCGCAAGAAGCCTGAAGGGTAAAGAGCATTCCCCGAAGCCCGAAGAGGTGCTGGAGGCCGAATCATTCAACGCGCAGAGCATCGGCCCCGCGCGCGAAGATGGAAAGTACTCTTCCCTGAGCGGCCAACCTACCGAGGAGGAGCAGGCTTCGACCATCTGATTTTTCCTTGAAAATGCAACCCCGGGGCGATTGTTGCGTTCTAATGAAACGGAAAATCATTCGAGGAAAAACATGCAATCAAACCTAATCAAGAGATCAATGAGCCTCTTTCTGATCAGCCTCGCGCTGGCTTCGGGGGCTTTCGCGCAGGATAAACGGGCGGGCAAGGCCCCTCCCAAAGAATATAGCGATGAAGAGCTTCTGAAGATGAGCATGAAGGCGAAAGTGAAACCGCCTCCGCCTCTCGGCTTCAAAATATCTCCCGCCGATCATGACCCGGCCCTTTTCACGCTCCTGCTCTCGGACTCTTCGGGCAGATTCGTCTCGTCTTCCTTCCCAATGGCTAACCTCTCGATCCTGTCGGCCATATTGAAAGAGGCAAAGAATTTCAGTTTGACGGCCGAAGGCGTGGGCGCGGGTAAGCCCCTGGTCACTCGATTCTTCGACAAGCAGCTTCCGGCAGTGATAGTCGATGTGGCGAAGGCGGGCGACACGAGCCGTTTCTTCATTACCCTCAAAGGGCTCAACGAGGCGGTGACGATTGACGCGGGCGCTTTGAAGAGGAGCGAGAAGAAACCGAACCCTTACTATTTCGAGATTCTCACACGGGTAGAGTCGGCCACGGATGGGAAATGGCAGTAGTGCAATGAAGTCAGGAGTGTCGGCATCGGGCGCTCGATCAATGCGCGTCCGAGGCCGCGCCCACACGCAAATATCCGAATCTAGCTCTGCGCCACCCTGCGGTTTTGAGAGATCAGCTCGACGACCGTGCTAAGGAACTTGTCGAAGTCGAACGGCTTTTCGACTGACGCATCGGCCCCGGCCATAACCGCTTCCCGAGCCATATTGCCTCCGAAAGCCGTCACCACGAGAATCGGGATCCTGGCGAGGGCCCCGTTCCCACGGACCTTCTTTACAAACTCGATGCCGTCTAACCTCGGCATATGAATATCGGTGATGATGAGGTCGGGCAGATGGTCCGTCGCGGCAGTATAGCCTGTCTCACCGTCTCCAGCGGAGACTACATCGTACCCGCTCATTCGCAGCAGCTTCGACAGGATATCGCGAGAGTCGCGATTGTCTTCGATGACCAGAATCTTTTCTATGTCTGTAATCACGTCTATATGCTTCTCTCGGCCTTCGCATACAACTTCGTTCACGACAATTCTACCTGCATACCTGCTCAAACTGAACTTGCTCCGTCTTATGCAATGAAGAAATAAGAAATGCTCGTGCCACGATCCGGGGCGGGTCGAAAAAGATATCAAGGGTCGCGGAGGCGGGCCACAAGACCGGGGGCCATAAACAGAAAGAGGGGGCTTTCGCCCCCTCTTTCTCTCACAATTATCTAGCTACGTCGCGCCTGGTTTTAATAAGATTATTCAATAAACGAGCACGCGAGCTGTGGACGCTTGTGAGTGTTCGAGATTAATATCCGAACTCGCTTATTATCTTTACAACCATCGTGCCACAGAGGCGCTGATCCGCGATATTTTTTTCTTTAAACATGCTAATTTGCTTAACTGCACAACTAAGGCTTCAGAATCGAACTCGCATCTCGCCCCCGCGATACGCCCGGCTCTATTGCCGCCTATGCCGACTTGCACATTACTATCACAGAGATGAGACATGATTGTGGAAGCCAATTTAACTGAATCAGAAAAGCTCTCGGGGAGCGGTATAAATCAAAAGCGGTCGGGGTCGGGCACCCAGAATAAATACTCATAATTGTTGTAGGTACGCGTTATCGTCTTCAACCCGAGGGCGGGCAGGACCGATTCGTGGTGGCCCAGGTAGGTGAAATGCGGGAAGTCATAAGCCACGGTGCGGAACCAGCCGTTATGATTCAAGGCCAGCTCCGCGGCCCGCTCCTGGAACTCGAAGAGATCGAACGCGAGCATGGAGAGGTGCTGCGATGCGCCGGGAGCCGCGACAGAATAGAGAATCGATTTATCAAAAAAAGTTCCGAAGTAGATATGCTCGGAGTCCTCAAGCTCCAATATAACTCCGACCTGCTCGACTGAATTCAGGTCACGAATTCGATGCGCCTGATCCGAAGTGATACGGCCGAGCTCCAACCAGTGATCGAGGCCGCGAGTGACGTTGCGATTCCAGAGGCCGACCGTATCCGCAAAAGACCGCCGGCCCGAATCCGATGCGCGAGGCGTGAGCGTCCCCCCTTCGAGGGCGATCTCGGCCGCCGCCGCGAGCAGGGCATCCATCGCCTCCCGCTGTAGCTCGATCTCGAACTCGCCGATGCGCGCGCGGCCTGACTCGAGCGTTGCCTGGAACCGATCCACCTCTTCCTCATCCTCGAAGATGATGCAGGGCGGCGGCGTGGCTCCGGACACAAACACCGCCCCGTACTCGTTGAACAAGCGCATTTCCACGGGGGATGAAATCTTCGACGCCGCTTGGCGCAAGTGGTTATTCATTCACTCTCCTTCCTCCCGTCCTCCGGAGCTCATCCGGGCCATTGCCCGAGAGCGCCTCGATTCCCATAAAAGGAAGAGCAACGTCGGGAGATACAATGCGGTGCCCAGCCAGACGGGCAGATTCGGGTAGACGTTAGGAATGAACCAGAGCAGGTAGAGCAGGATCGTCGCCCCGGTCAGGTATAGCCACGCCACGCTCGGGACGAAGCAGAGAAAAGGGAGAATCCACGCGTAATACCACGAGTAGCGCGGCGACGTGAACAGCCAGAAGAGCCCTATCATCGCTATCGAGCCGCGAGCCACGTCCATCGCGTCGCGCTTCTTCCTGACCATCCACCACAATCCGAGGCCCGCGAGCAACGTCCCCGCCACTACCACGAAGATAATGGCGGGAGTCGGCAGGACCGAATCGATCAGCGACAGCATGAAATAGCGCGACCCGCTGTCGAGGTACCCCTCTTCCTTGAACTCTTCCGGCAGGTACCCCAGCACACGTTTGCCCACGCTGAGGTAGGGCAGATAAGAGAGGACCACCGTGCCCGCGAAGGCGGCGACGAATCTCAGGTTAAGCCTGTCGAGCAGGACCGAGCGCGCGGCACCCGCCAGGCGGCGGACCAGGTTACCGGAAAGGCCGGGAAGGCGGTCGAGAGATGCGCCGCCCGAAAACATGAAGACCGGCAAAAGGAGCGCGGGATAAAACTTGACCATGGCGGCAAGCCCTATCGCGCAGCCCGTCAGAGCGGCCTTCTTGTATGCCCACGCCAGAAGGCCAAGCGCTATGAAGGCGATGAACACGGACTCGACGTGCCCGCTGTGGGCTCCTTCCCAGATCAGGAGCGGATGCCAGGCGAACAGCACCGCGCGGCCCGGATCGAGGCCGAGCCGCACGAGCACCAGCATGATCGCCAGAATCGAAATGATATCGAAGCCCGACATCGCAACTTTGAACGCCGTGATGCTCAAAGGGTAGATCAGATAGACGGCGAAATAGACCGCCTGCGCGATGGGGGGGTACGGCGTCGGGGCATAATCGCCGCGATTGATCTTCGGATAAATCTTCTCCTCGCGCAGGTACTCCAACTCGGGGGCCGAAGGTACATATCTATAGGGATTGATTCCCGAGGCCTGCACGCGGCCGTCCCAGATGTAACGGTACGTGTCCGAGGAGAGGTAAGGAGGCTGCCCCACGAGCTCGGCGCGAAAGATTGCCGCAAACAGGACTACCAGAAGGATCACGCCCATCCGAACCGCACGCGAAGAAGGTCTGGGCAAACGAAATACTACGTAGCAGGCGAGCAGATACATCGCAAAATGGGCGATGTACATTCCGATGTATCCCGAAATCCCCTGTATGAACCGGTGAAGAAAGCCGCCCCACATGTATAGCCACGCGCTCCCGAGGCCTGCCGCCGCAAGTATTGCCGGGACGGCGAAGAGCGAGATCGTCCCTCGGATCGAACGCGTTTCAAGCGGGCTTACACTGCTTTCTTTTATCATATGAGAGGCAAGGACTCCCGGTAACTCTTCTCTGCTCTTCTCCCTTCGAGAATGGGACTCGGCCCGCCCTCCGCATTATACCTTTATATGATGCATATTTCCTGTACCCGAGATGATTGAAGATGCGCTGGTCGCCGCATCGCAATCGTTTTTAAGCGTCATCTTGTTTTTCCGCGAGCAGGATGGCCGACAGGCCGAAGGGGAAAGCGAGGCGCCTCAGCAGGCGGGCCTCAACCTTGAGGGCATTTGCGAGAATCCTGTTTCTCCACTCGGGAACAGGCTTCACGTCGGAACGGCTTCCCCCCGAGATCCTTGAAAGCAAGCGGTGCGGAATCGCCGCCCAGAAGAGCAGAGTGTTGGCGTAGGTGGCCTTTTTCAACTTGAAGCCGGAGCCGCTCAGCAAGTGCCGAAGCTCCGTAAGCGTGAATCTGTGGCGGGTGCCTACCGCGAGGTCGTGCCCCCCGCGCATCCAGTTGTAAGCGGGCTCGCGGAGGAGGAAAGAGCCGCCGGGCTTGAGCACCCGGTGGACCTCGGCAACCGCCGATTCGGCGTCTTTTCGCGAGAACTGGTAGAGAACGTCGAAGCAGGTCGCCAGATCGAACTCATTCGACCTGAGCGGCAGCGAGCAGGCGGAGGCAACCGAGGCTGTCGAAAGCTCGCGGAGCTTCCAGAATTTTGCGGCCGAGGGCGCGGCGTCGATGCCGAAAGCCAGGCCCGGCTTGAAACGCTCGCCGAGCCATTGGAGCGAGTAACCCGTCCCGCATCCGACATCCAGCAACCGCAGGTCCCTCCGGTTGCCGAGGCCGGTTTCAAGGATCGCCGTCGTGATCTCCCGCATGCCATCGTACCACCAGAGATGCTCTTCGAGATCAAACATCGCCTGATATTCTTCGGGCCGCATTCATGATCCTTCGGCGCTGTTCAAAATGGCCGCCGACGCGAAACGACCCGGCGCGAGCCACTCCGACCCTATTTCCGCGGCCCCTGCTCGGAAGACTCGAGAGGCCTCCCGGCGTCATCCTGAAATTCAGCGAACTGCGACCGCTTCATCACGACCAGCCGCCACCAGAGCAGGCTGAGGTCGAGAAGAGTCTTGAACAACCGCTTGAAATTGAAGAATTGAGACTTGCCGTAAGTCCGGTGGTAATGATGCACCGGAGCCTCGGCGAACCGCAGGCCCGCGTCCTGAAAGGTCTTGATCATCTCTACGCAGATCGTGCCGCTCGACGAATTCAACCGGACCCGGTTTATGCTAGACCGTCGCATCAATCGGAAGTCGCAATCCACATCCTTGATCTTGATGCCGAAGGCCAGCTTGACCGACCGGCAATAGATGTTGCCGAGGATGACCCTGTGAGCCGGATCGGAGCGACTGATCTTGTAACCGTTGACGATGTCCACGTCGTCCGCCATCAGGGGGACCAGCTCCTCGAGCTCGCGAACATCGTACTGGGCATCGCCATCCGTGTAAAAGACGAAATCCTTGGTGGCCGTCGCCATGCCGGTTCGCAGGGCCGTCCCGTATCCCATATTCGTCGGATGGTGCACGACGCGGAGGCTCGGGTAGACGGCTTCCATCTCGGAGAGTATCTGCGCCGTATGGTCTTTGCTCCCGTCGTTGACCACGATGATCTCATAATCGCAGGTCAGCTTGCGCAGGGTGCGGTCGGCCAGGGCGACCAGGCTGCCGATGG
>DATLMR010000263.1:0-6755 GCA_035537555.1 Blastocatellia bacterium | reverse complement strand
AAGTCGAGGTTGTCGGTGGAAACATACTCTTTTTCGTTTAATGTCGTAGCCATTCCCTCACTCTGAGAACAAGCCGGAAGAGGTAATTCAATCGCCGGCGTCCTGTTTGGAGTTTACAAGAAAGCAGGGGTCAGGGGCCAGGGGCCGGGACGGGTCGGGAAACGCAGCCCGCGCGGGACTGGGCCCTTCGATACTCTTTTCACTCTCTTCACTCTCTTCAAGGAATCGGCTTGATTAGATCATAAGCACAAGTACTATCCATGACCCCCGGCCCACGGCATCCTACTTGCCTGCTCAACCAGAGTCTTGAGTATGTCGAATCATTAAGCCCCTCCGAAAAAAATCCCCCATTACCTGTTGTTTCGCGCTATCGGCATGGATTTCTTCCGTTGAAACTCGCTCCTCGACTCGAAGCCGTGAGTAAGGGGCTGCCAAGACTGTAACTTTATGTTTCAGAAAAAAAAGAGATTGGAGATAGAGAGCAGGGAAGAGCGGGGATTCTCGGTGATCGAGATGGCCGTGGTTCTATTGATCATCGCGGTGGTCGCGGCTTTCGTCGTTCCGCAGGTCGTGGCTTACATGCGAATGTACCGGGTGGGAGTCGCGGCGCGAAACGTCGCGACGGCGCTTCAGCGAGCGCGCTTCCTCGCGACCTCGAACAACACGCGCGCGGGCATAATGATCCCCGAGCTTCAGCGCGTCGACATCCAGCAATACGACCCGGAAGGGAAGGGTGAGCCCCAGGTCAAAGGGGCGGTAAAACTTCCCGAGGGCGTAACCATAGACTCCGAGGCGCCCAGGCAGCTTGCCTTCGACGGCCGCGGCGTCGTAACGCCCCTGCCCACGGAGAAGGCTTCGATTCGCGTCAACGGGGCGAAGGGGTACTTCGCCATCGTCGTCGTGTCGCCGACGGGACAGATAACGATCTCAGAGGCGAAGGAAGATACCGAGAGTTAGCTCCTCAAGTCAACCGGAGGCAAAACCCAGCGGTCGGGAGCCCGAAATATCCGGGCAGGTGACCGGCGGATCAGGGAATATGGAAACGAAAAGAGTAAAAGCAGACGGTTCCCCGCGACGCGAAGGCCGGACCTCGGGCCGCTCTAACGAAGCGGGCCTGACGCTCATCGAAGCCACGTTCGCGATGCTGATAACCGTGGTAGGCCTCGTGAGCCTCGCCGGCATGTTCACCATCGCGATGAAGACCAACGCCAGCTCGCGCAACTTCACGACCGCGACTACCTTCGCGCAGGACAAGATCGAGCAGCTTGGCACGATCTCCTTTCAACGGCTCGTCGATCCCGCGCGCCTCGACCCCAATCCCGATTACCGGGGCGACGACTATTCATTCGTCGCGGGAAATATAGAGAAGGATAGCTGGGCCAACGATGGGACGCCCTTCTTCGACAAGATCATCCTGGCAGGGCGCGGGGACGTCGAGCCCGAAGGCACCGTCACCGTGGTCAGGGCCGACGGTTACGCCGAAACGAGAAGGCCCGACGGGTCGGTATTCGCCGGCAATCCCTTTCCGAGCGGCCGCGTGACCTACTCGCGCAGATGGGCCGTGATGTCGAGCAGCGAAGAGAATGCCGCCGACAGGCGCCTGACTCTCGCCGTGCGCGTCGTAAGCGAGAACCCTCCGGCGGGCAAAGAGCCGGAGCTCGTCGACCTGTACACGGTCATCACCAATCAGTAGAGATGCCCGTCAGAACATGCAACCGCTTTCTAAACCGCCTGGCCTGGACCAGGAGACATATCAACCGAGCGAGGTTCACCCGATGACTGGTCAAGAAGCTTACACACGTTCCGCCGAGATGGAGATTCGAAAGCCCGCGGGGCCTGATGCAGACCGCTTTGCCGCAGCGTCCGAGCGAGGCTTCTCCCTCGTCGAGCTGATGATCGCCATGATGGTCTTCACGCTCATTATGGGCTCGGTCGTCGGCCTTCTGGTCAAGAGTCAGAAGATCTTCAGAACCGAGCAGGGCGTCTCCGAGATGGACCAGAACGCGAGGCTCATGATCGACTTTCTCACTCGCGACATTCAGCAATCCAAAGAAAACGCCCTCGGGCTCGGGCAGAACTTCCGCTCGATATATTCATACAACGGGCCGGAAGGAAAGACCGACGAGGTCACGATAATCTCCTCCGACACGGAGACGAAGATCCCGTCGGCGGCTCTGCCTCTTACCGCCGCGACTACTCGCCCTTTCAGCGCGCTCGATCATTACGTGGAGATTCTTCCGAACGGCCATTCGAATCTCGAGATCGGCGACGTTCACGCGAACCTCAAGGCGAACGAAGAGTTCATTATAAGCGCGACACTTCAGGACGGGAGCACGCAGTTCGATTTCGTCAAAGTGACGGGCGCTCGCGTCACCCCCGAAGGCACTCTGGGTCTCAGCTTCAACCCGGTAGAGCACAAAGGGGTCCAGCCCGAGATCCCCTATGGCTCCGTGTACGAAGACGGCGTCTTCACGTTGCGCCCCGTCTCGATCAAGCGGTACTTCATCGACCGCGAGAATGACAAGCACCACCCTCATTTCGCGCTCTCCGTGAACGGCGGCGAGCCGATATCGATTTCAAGGAACGTCGTGGCTTTCCAGCTTCGATACCTGGAACAGAAGCAAGGCGAGGTTGAAGGCCAGTGGGTAAAAGAGCAGAGCATCGCGCGCGGGTACAGGACTCTCGCCGTCGAAGTTACGATGACGGCGAGGACCGAGATCAAGGGTGATACCGAGGCCGAGCGCCTGGTCACTCTCGCGAGCGTAGTGCGGCCCCGGTACCTGCCGGGCGATGGCTTCGGCTCGTCGGGCGGTTCTCGAAATCCCGGATTCCCCGGCGGTGGCGGAGGCGACGGCGAGGGATGGGATGACGGCAGCGGCGACGGCGGAAACGGCGGCGACGGGCCGGGCGGAGGACCGGGCGGAAATGGAAGAGGCCCGGGTGACAGCGGCTTCGGCGGAAGCGGAGGCCCCGGAGGCGGCGGAGGCCTGGGAAGCGGATCAGGCTCCGATGATTCATTCGGCTTCGGATCGGGCGGCTACAGGCACGAGACCCGAAGAATCGGCAGGAATCCGAAGCTTGGGCAGAGGTTGAGGCCCTGAGTTTCAAGCGATCATCTAGACTGAGCGGACGGATCGAGGCCGGAGATCAGAGAGGGACTGACATCCGGTTTCGGCTTTAGCTGGGAGGCCAGGACAATGCGATATAAAGCGATAAAAAAAGGGGCGAAATCAACGATATCTTTCGAGGCGGCACCCGTCGAGGCGAAGGTCGAAAACCACGAGAGCGGGATGGCTCTCGTGTCGGTGCTGCTCATCATGTCATTGATGTTGATGCTCGGGCTGGCGGTCACGTTCACTTCTGTCTCCGATAAGTTCATCACCGCGAACTTCAAGAATGTCACGAGCGGGTTCTACGCGGCCGAAGCGGGCATGAACAACGTCCATCGAATGATAAAGAGCGACCGCTTTCTGCTGGCTTCGCTGCCCGACCCTCCCTTAGTCAAGTCCGGCGAGCCGACGCTCAACCCCTCCGATTTCACGACGGCGGCCGAACAGGCTTTGAGCTTGAAAGAGACTTTTCCGAATCAGGCCGGGTACAAGACCCGGGTCAAGGTGAAAGAGATTCGCGTTCCTTACCCGGCCAGCGACACGAACCCTGCCCACAGGTCGAACCGGGTCAGCTACATCAACCCCCTCTATCCGAGGTTGGGGCAGATAGAGCCATACGCCGTCACTTATGAGATAGAATCTACCGGCGAAGGCCTCTCCGGCCTGAACGGCACGGTCAAGCTGGTCGAAGAAGGCGTGATCAATTTCAAGCTCCTCGTCAAGACCAACGGCGGCGGCCTGCGCGTCGGCACCTTCGCCGAGTTCGCCCTCTTCCTCGACAAATTCAACCCTTATGATCCCGAAGGCCCTTTCATCTACCAGGGCCTCGGACCCGGAGACAGGTTCGCCGGGCGCATTCACACAAACGAGCGGTTCGGGTTCTGGACTCACGCCGACGGGTCGGACGCTCCAACCTTTCGCGGCCACATCACCCAGGTCGATAGGGGCGCGAGCTACTATCGCTACGGCGCGGGCCAGCCGCCGCCCCCGGTCGACGCGGATTCGGACGTGGTCGGAGGCGTGCTCGTCGCGCCCAAATTCCTCGCCGGATTCGAGAGGGGAGTAGACCCCATACCCGCGACCGGGAACGCTTTCGACCAGGCGCGCGCGGTGCTCGACGGAGGCTTCACTCTCTCGGCCGGCCCTCCGACCGACGGGGAGCTGCACGCGAACCTCAGGCTGGCCGACAACCTCAACACGGGCTTGAAGGCTCCCGAAAACCCGGACTCTCCGCTTCCCACCCTGGCGCGTGGCGTCTACGTCCCGAGCGACGGAGAGAGCCTGACCGGAAGCGGCCTCTACATCATGGGTGATGCCGACCAGGTTCAGTTGAGCGCGGACCCGAACGGCAATCGCCAGACGATCAAAGTCGCCCAGGACGGGAAGACCACGACGGTCGTCATCGACCTGGACGCCGGCACGACGACCATCGACGCAGGGTACGGCCCTCGAACCCTGAGAGGGGTTCCGCTCGACCGGTCGATTCAAAAGGAAGGCAAACGCGCCGCGGCTTCGATCTATGTGTACGGCAACGTCAACTCTCTCCACGGGCCCGGAAGAGACGGAGAAGGCCAGCCGATCCCGGCGGTAGATTCCGAGTTCGCCGTCACGGTGACGGCGGGCGGGTACCTGACCGGAAAAAGCGCGAAGCCGGTCGCGGGCGGAAGCGTCACAATCCACGGAGACCTGACGTACGAGACTCCGGTGGCGGACCCGCAGGGGAACCCGATAAACCCTGACGCGCAGAACGTGCTGGGAATCTACGCGGCGGGAGGCAACATCGTAATACCGGCCGACGGCAGCGCGGCGGACAACCTGATGGTGCACGCTTCGATAGCCGCCTTCGAACTGAAGGACGGGAACGGCCAGCCCGTCCTCGGCGCGAACGGCAGGCCCTACGGCGGGCGCATCAAGTCCGACACTTCGAACTTCAGAAACAATCCCGACCGCGGCCACTTCACCGTCGTCGGAGGCGTGCAGTCAACAAACTATGATAACCTCGGCGTGTACGATGGGCGTTTCCACGGCTACAGCTACAAAGGCGTGTGGGACCCGCGATACGACCAGGGGCAATCGCCGCCCTTCTATCCCGGCTACGTCGTGGACACGGGCGGTCCGACCGGCACCCCGACCGTCAAGGCTCTCACAAACAGCCCGCAGACACTCTCTCACAAGAGAATATATTACGGCTCGGAATCGACCGGAGCGAACGTGGGAAGATAGGCCGGGGGCTAACCTCCTTCAACAGGACTGTCGGCATGAATAAAAGGCTCCGTCCGATGGACGGGGCCTTTTCGTCTGTCTTTTCATCTGTTATCGAAGCCTCACGACGGGTGGGCTGACCGGCTCGCGGTCAGGTGTAGAGTATCAGGCCTCGCGGTCCAGCTTTTCGGTCGGCTGTCCCGTGTCTCTATCCGGGCGAATCGTGTCCTCTTCGTCATCGATCAGCGCGAGGTCGATCTCGTAAGGCAGGTTCGGATCGCGAGGCACGGTCTCCGCGCCCCATCTATCGCCGTCCGACGCTTTGAGAGGTGCGGTCCCGCCCGAGAGAGGAGCGGTGCTGTGGAGCAGGCGCGGGGTCGAATCCCCGTCCTGGAGCGGCTGCAATTTGCCGCCCGTGAACTGCGCGACAAGCACCGTGATATTGTCTTCTCCACCCCGGTCGTTCGCGGTCTTGATCAGCCATTCGCAGGCTTCCTTCAACGTGGGTGCTTTGTCGACGATCTCGGTTATCTCTTCCGTTCTGACCTTGTTCGACAATCCGTCGCTGCACATGACGAGAATATCGAGATCGCGCAGGGTCAGCCTGTCGATGACGACGTTGATCTCCTGGCTCGCGCCGAGCGCCTGAAGTATGACGTTTTTGTAGGTGTGCCTTTCGGCTTCCTCTTCCGTGATGTGTCCGGCCTGGACGAGCTGCCCCACGAGCGACTGGTCCCGGGTCACGAGCTGAGCGCGCCCCTGGCGGATGACGTACGCGCGGCTGTCGCCCACCTGCGCGAAGTAGGCGGTAGTATTGAAGAGGCCGACGGCCGTGAAAGTCGCGCCCATCCCCGCGAACTCGGCGCGTTTCAAGCTCATCTGGTTGATGTAGAGATTGGATAATTCTATGGCTAGGCGAAGGCGCTCGTGGAAAGGGAACTTGGAATATACGGGGCTGGCCTGCAGTTCCAGCAGGCGGTCGCGGACGCATTCGACGGCGAGCCTGCTCGCGACCTCGCCCGCGAGCGCGCCGCCCATCCCGTCCGTCACGGCGAGCACCGACCCGTAGTGGCTCTGATTGAAAGTCGTCAGAGTCGGAGGCGGCTCCCCCTGGATTGTCTCGGGCGTCCAGGTATCGGCGGTCGAGAGGTTCAAGACGAGAAAGTTATCCTCATTGCCGGGGCGCACGATCCCCACGTCACTTTTCGCATATACCGCAATGTTGAAAGCACTTTCGTCCGGCATAAATAAAAGTTTGCGCCTGTCAGTTTTAACCGCTTTCGTGGCGCGGCCTTTCACTCCTCGTCACAGTCTTAATTACAAATGTGGCGCTGATTATGATCGATTTTTAAACGATTAGCAATAATGGTTTTTCTACCTTCGAACAAAAGCCCGCTCATCGAATCTCGCCGAGAGCCCTGTCGATATCTTCCATTATATCTT
>DATLMR010000262.1:0-3172 GCA_035537555.1 Blastocatellia bacterium | reverse complement strand
CATTCCGCGCGGAATGATCGAGACCTTGTGAATGGGGTCCGCGTTCGGCACCTTGATGCCCACCAGCGTGTGGCCGGCTTCGTGATAGGCCGTGTTGCGCTTCTCCTCGTTCGACATCACGATGGAGCGGCGCTCCGAGCCCATCAACACCTTGTCCTTGGCCCACTCGAAATCGAACATCGTCACGGCCTTGCGGTTGTAACGCGCGGCGTTGAGGGCCGCCTCGTTGACCAGATTCGCCAGGTCCGCGCCGGTGAAGCCGGGCGTGCTGCGCCCGATGACGTTGATGTCCACGTCATCGCCCAGAGGTATCTTCCGCGTGTGGACCGCAAGGATTCCCTCGCGGCCTTTCACGTCGGGCCGGTTGACGACCACGCGGCGGTCGAAGCGGCCGGGCCTGAGCAGCGCGGGATCGAGAACGTCCGGCCTGTTGGTCGAAGCGATCAGGATGACCCCGTCGTTCGATTCGAAGCCGTCCATCTCGACCAGCAACTGGTTCAGGGTCTGCTCGCGCTCGTCGTGGCCTCCGCCGAGGCCCGCCCCGCGATGGCGGCCGACGGCGTCGATCTCGTCGATGAAGATGATGCAGGGAGCGTTCTTCTTGCCCTGCTCGAACAGGTCGCGCACGCGGCTCGCGCCGACGCCCACGAACATTTCCACGAAATCGGAGCCGGAGATCGAGAAGAAAGGCACGTTCGCTTCGCCCGCGATGGCGCGCGCCAGAAGGGTCTTGCCCGTGCCCGGAGGGCCCATCATCAGCACGCCCTTAGGGATGCGCCCGCCCAGCTTCTGGAACTTCTGGGGCTCCTTGAGGAACTCGATGATCTCCTGCAACTCTTCCTTGGCTTCCTCGACGCCCGCGACGTCTTTGAACGTCACGCGCTTCTGCTGGTTGCTGAGCAGTTTCGCCCGGGACTTGCCGAAAGAGAGCGCCTTATTGCCCCCCGATTGCATCTGCCTCATCATGAATATCCATAATCCGATGAAGATGAGCAGAGGGGCATAGCTGAGCAGACCCAGAAGCCACTGGCTGGAAGAGGCGCTCTTGAAGTAGACCTCAACCCCGTTTTGCTTCATCGCTTCGACTATATCGCGCTGTACAAACTGGTTATCGAGCTCGGATTTGAAGAACTCGTTGCCAGCCAGCTCGCCTGTAATCTGCGATCCTTCGATCGTGGCCTTCTTGACCTGCTTCTCACTGACCTTCTGTATTAGCTGCGAATAGCTGAGGGTCGTCTCCTTCACATTGTTCTTCCCGGCAAAGAGATTGTAGAGAAGGAAAGCGCCGCCGATAATCACAACCCAAAAAATTATCTGTTTAACTGTTGAGTTCAACCTGGTACCTCCGATAAAGACAGACGCTTTTGCGCCTTTTGAAATTCTAGCTTACAAGCTTTGGATGCGCAACAAGCGATAGGCGCAGCTTTGTTGTACATTTATTGCAAAGGCCGATGTTCCGCCCCCGAGCCCCGCCAAAATTGTCCGGCCAAAGCTCCCTGCTCCTCCATCGCCTCTTCGGCCGACGACCGGGCCGGTCTCGGAGTCATGCCCGCGCCGGCAGGCGCCTTCAGTCCCAGACGGCCAGGTGCGGGAGCTGCCGAAACTGGTTCTGCAATCCGAGCCCGTAGCCGAACAGGTACGGCTCGTCGCTCGAAAACGCCGTGAAGTCGGGGCGCAGGTCCACGCGCCGCTCCCCGGGCTTATCGACGAGCACGCAGGTACGCATGGACTTCACGCCCCGGTCGGCCAGCTGCCGGGTGATATAGTCGAGCGTCACGCCCGTGGCGACGACTCCGGCCACGAGCAGAATGTCGCGCCCGCGCGGGTCGAAGGCGCTCGTGTACATGATCTCGGTCTGCCCGCCGTGCCTTTCATTCGCAACCTTCATGAAGCAGCAGCTGAGAGGGAAGTCGAACGCGCGGATGAGGTCCGCCAGGAAGACGAATGTGTCGTCGAGAATTCCGACCACGGTCAGATCGTTCGGCCGGGCCGCGCTTATCTCGGCGGCCAACCCGTTTACACGATCGCTTATCTCTTCTTTTGAGTACACAACGCGAATAGTCTTTTCCATATTACTCCGAGGTATCAGAGCGCTCGACTTCTGAGAGAGGAACTGAGATACCGGAAGCCCGCAGGATGGCAAGGCCGGAGGTCTCGTCATGCGCGGCAAATTCAAGAGCAGGGGGCAATCCGGGGGACCAGATATATCGGCCGTCCGGCGTTGCGACAACAGGCCAGACGGCTCTGAGACTGGAGGGGATTTTATGGTCAATCATCAGGTTTTTCAACTTCTTTATTTGACTCTGGCCCAGGACTCGCGCGCGCTCTCCGGTAAGGCGCGGCCTCACGACCAGCCGGGAGGGCATCGAGCCCGCGTTCAGGACCGCCATCATCCAGTCGCGGCCCGCTCGTTCCCGCTCGCGCCGCGCCTCGGCGAGGCTGGCCTCCAGCAGCTCGCGAGGCCTGTCGCAAATCAGCGTCAGCCTGAGCCCGCCCGCGCACGCCTCCGGCCGCGCGCAACTGATCTCGCGCTCGCCGGAATCACTCGCGGCCAATCTCGAAGTCGGCAGGGACGACTTGAGGACCAGGGCGTCAAACTCTCTCCAGGCCTCAAGCCCGCCCGGAAGCGTAACGCGCCTGCCGCTCATTCCCTTCTCCAGCAAGCCCTCGACTGAGGCGACGTGACTCGAAGTGACCTCCCATTTGCGGCCGAGCCTGGCTCGATCAACCCGCGCGCGGCCGAGCGCCTCGACGATCATTCGCCTGCGCAAGGCGCAGGGCTGCTCAAGCAGGGCGGATACCCGATAGACGCCGAGCGCGCCCGCGAGCCCCGTTGCTCCGGCTTCCCTTTCGGCGAGCCGCGCCTCGTCGAGCCGGGCTCCGGCAATGATGTCGAGCGCGTCCTGATCGCCCGACATCAGCTCAGCAGCGCGACCGATCCGCTCCACCACGCGCGGGTTGATCGAGCGAAGCGCGGGCAGCACCTCCAGGCGGACGCGGTTGCGCGTGTAATCCGGGCTGGAATTGCTTCGGTCAATCCGGAACGCCAGGTTATGGTCGCGGCAGTACTCCTCGACCTCGTCTCTTGTCAGGCAAAGAAGCGGGCGGATGATCGAAGGATGGGAAGAGGGATCGCCCCGGCCTCGCGCTTCATCGTCGAAGAGGTGCGCGG
>DATLMR010000261.1:0-8554 GCA_035537555.1 Blastocatellia bacterium | reverse complement strand
GGCTGGTCGCGGCGCACGTCCTTCTGGGCAGAATCGCCGTCCTGAAGAACGACTGCCCGGGCGCCGCCTCTTCGCTCAATAAGGCGCTCCAGATCGACCCGGCGGACCAGGACGCGCAGGCGCTCAACCGGCTCGTCGAGCAGAAATGCAAATAGGCCCTCCGGCTCTCACCCCTCAGCCGCCTTCGTTGAGCCCCGGCTTTCCTTTATGTTACCTTCTTGATTCCTGAATTAAATCTTCCCGGTGAACGGAGGCGAAGGGATGTCCCAGACCAACATAGATTCGATCCTGAAGGAACGCAGAGTCTTTGAGCCGCCCGAGGAGTTCAGCAGGAACGCGCACGTCAAGAGCCTGGAAGATTACGAGCGCCTCTATCGCGAGGCCGAAAGCGACCCCGAGAAATTCTGGGGCGAGGTGGCGGGCGAGCTCCACTGGTTCGAGCCCTGGGAGAAGGTTCTGGAGTGGGAAGCGCCCTGGGCGAAATGGTTCGTGGGCGGCCGGACGAATATCTCTTACAACTGCCTCGACCGCCACGTCGCAACCTGGCGCAGGAACAAGGCGGCCATCATCTGGGAAGGCGAGCCGGGCGACATCCGCACTTATACGTACCAGCAATTGCTCATAGAGGTGTCGAAATTCGCGAACGCCTTGAAATCGCTCGGCATAAAGAAAGGGGACCGCGTGGCGATTTACATGGGCATGGCTCCCGAGCTGCCCATCGCCATGCTCGCCTGCGCCCGCATCGGCGCGACGCATTCGATAGTGTTCGGAGGATTTTCCGCGGCGGCGCTCGTCGACCGCATCAACGACGCCCGGGCCAGCGCCGTCATCACTCAGGACGGCCTCTACAGGCGCGGCGCGGAGATTCGCCTCAAGCCCGCCGTCGACGAGGCGCTCGAATCGTGCCCGTCCGTCAAAAGCGTCGTCGTCTACGAACGGACCGGCTCCCAGGTCGAGATGAGAGAGGGGCGCGATCACCGGTGGCACGACCTTATGAAAGACGCCCCGGACGCGTGCGAGGCCGAGCCGCTCGATTCCGAGCACCCGCTCTATATCCTTTACACGTCCGGCAGCACGGGCAAGCCCAAGGGGGTCCTTCACACGACCGGCGGCTACTCGGTCGGCACCTACCTCACGACGAAACTGGTCTTCGACCTCAAGGACGAAGACGTTTACTGGTGCACGGCCGACATAGGGTGGGTGACGGGCCACAGCTATATCGTCTACGGGCCTCTGCAAAACGGCGCGACCGTGCTCATGTATGAAGGCGCGCCGAATTTCCCGGAGCCGGATCGGTTCTGGCAGATGATCGAGCGCCACAAGGTCAACATCTTCTACACCGCGCCCACCGCCATCCGCGCATTCATGAAGTGGGGCGAACAGTACCCGCGCAAGTACGAGATGGAGAGCCTGAGGCTGCTCGGGTCCGTCGGAGAGCCGATCAACCCCGAGGCCTGGATGTGGTACCGCGAGGTCATAGGCCGCGGGCGCTGCCCCATCGTGGATACGTGGTGGCAGACCGAAACCGGGATGATCATGATCGCCCCGCTTCCGGGCGCGGTCGCGACCAAGCCCGGCTCGGCTACCAGGCCCTTCCCCGGCATCCAGGCCGACGTCGTGACGAGAGAGGGCCAGCCCGTCCCCCCGGGCTCGGGCGGCTACCTCGTAATCAAGCGGCCCTGGCCTTCGATGCTCCGAAACATCTACGGCGACCCCGACCGCTACGTCGAGCAGTACTGGTCGGAGATACCCGGCATGTACTTCGCCGGGGACGGCGCGAGAAAAGATGAAGACGGCTACTTCTGGATCCTCGGGCGCGTGGACGACGTGATAAACGTCTCCGGCCACAGGCTGAGCACCATGGAGGTGGAATCGGCTCTGGTGGCCCATCCTATGGTGGCGGAGGCGGCGGTCGTGGCCCGGCCCGACGAGGTGAAGGGGCAGGCCATCTCAGCCTTCGTCACGCTCGAATCGGGGCACGCGCCGTCGGACGGGCTCAAAGACGAGCTGCGGGCGTGGGTGACGAAAGAGATCGGGGCGCTTGCCCGGCCCGACGACATACGCTTCGCCGACGCCCTGCCGAAGACGCGCAGCGGAAAGATCATGCGGAGGCTGCTGCGGGATATCGCGACGGGCAGCGAAGTCCGGGGCGACGTCACGACTCTCGAAGACTTCTCCGTGCTGTCCCGGCTCAGAGAGGAAGAGGAATAGGGCCGGGAACGGCGACCGGGAAAGGATTCCATAAAGCGAGTCTCGCATCACGGGGAGCGCATTCGAGAGGCCGTCGCGATCTTGCGGTGGGTAAGCGGCCCCGGCTTCTTTAACTTTATGATCAAGGTAAAACTCATGCTCTTCGACCTCGACGGCACGCTCATAGCCTCGGGGCCGGATCTCGCCAGGTCGGTCAATCTCATGCTTCGCGACCTGGGGCGCTCACAGCTCGATGAAGCCACGGTCGGCAGCTTCGTAGGCGACGGGGTCCGCGTGCTCGTGCACCGCTCGCTCACCGCGACCGACCCCGAATCGCGCCCGCCGGACGAGCGCCTGCACGCCGAAGGCATCGGTCTCATGCACAAGCATTACGCCGACCAGATGCTGGTCTCTACGCGCCTCTACCCCGGCGTGGCGGAGACGCTCGCTCACTTCAGGGGCAAGCGGAAAGCGGTCGTCACGAGCAAGGAGGCGCGATTCACCGGCCTCATCCTCGAACACTTCGGTATAGCCGGGGATTTCGATTGCATAATCGGGGGCGACACCGTTTCGGCGCGCAAGCCTGACCCGGAGCCGGTCCGGCAGGCGCTCGTGGTTCTTAAAGGCGACGCGAGCGAGGCCGTGATGATCGGAGACAGCGAAAACGACGTGCTCTCCGGCGCGCGCGCGGGCACGCTCACCTGCGCCGTCTCTTACGGCTTCCGCACCCGCGAGCAGCTCGGGCTGAGCTCGCCCGACCTGATCATAGACACGTTCGAGGAGTTGAAGGAAAACTTCTCTTGAAGGAGTTCGCGTGACCGAGTTGACCGGCGAGATACTGGAGCGGGCGCGAAGGATAAAGATGCTCGTGCTCGATTGCGACGGCGTGCTCACCGACGGCCGCCTCATACTGCTCCCGAACGGCGAAGAGACGAAGGCCTTCGACATAAAAGACGGCCACGCCATGCGGATGGCCCCGCGCGTGGGCCTGCGCGTATCGATCATCTCGGGCAATAGATCGTTTGCCGTCCGCGAGCGCGCCAAGAACCTCGAAGTCGCGCACCTCTATGAAGGCGCGTGGATCAAGATCGAGCCTTACGAAGAGATTCTATCGGCCGAAAAACTGACCGACCAGGAGGTATGCTACGTCGGGGACGACGTGGTGGATATACCCGTGCTCCGCCGCGCCGGGCTCGCCGTCGCCGTCGCCGACGCGGTCGAAGAGGTGAAGCAGTTCTCTCATCTGGTGACGAGCCGGGCGGGCGGGCGCGGGGCCGTCCGAGAAGTCATCGAGCTGATCCTGAAGGCCCAGGGCACGTGGAAAGATGCCCTCGCACGCTACGTCGATTGAGACTGCGGGGCAGGCGGAGGTCGATAATCTCCCGCCACGCCCCGTCGAAGCGCGATCGCTCCGCTATTAAAAAATGCTCACCTTGACGCTCAGATATTTCTTCGGGTTCTGCCTGAAATCATAAAGGAGCTTGACGAGCTCTGAGGAGACCTCGTTGGCGTTGTTGTAGAACTTTGCGTCCCTCAGGAACAGGCCCGCGGTCCCTTCGCCTCGCTCGAGGCCCTGGCTGATAGTTCGGACGGACGTGACGGTCGCCTGGAGGTCGTCGTGCAGCTTCTCGTCCTTGAGGAGCTTACCGAGCGACCCGCGCCCGGCTTCCACGTCTCCGGTTATCCGGTCCAGTTTTTCGATCGCGGCGTTCGCGTGGGCGATGGTCTGCCGGGTCTGCTCGTATACGGCATCGTCGGTGAGGAGTTTGCCCGCCGTCCCCTTGCCTGCCCGCAGGTCCGCGGCGATCGATTGCAGCTGGGTGGTCGCCCCGCGCAGGTCGTTATAGAGAGTCGGGTCGTTGAGGAACTTGGCGATGGTGCCCTCTCCCTGCTGTATGCGCTTGATCAGCTGCTGGCTTTCGAGGACCGTCCGGTTCAGGTTCACGTAGATCGCGTCGTCGCGGAGCAGGCGGCCGAGCGTGCCCTCGCCCCGGTTCAGGTTGTCTATGAGCTCCTGCACCTGTTTGCCGACGGTATTGAATACCACGAGTATGTCGTTGGCCCCCTGGAATACTTGCGCGAGGCCCGCGTTGTCGGCGCTCCTGATCTCCGCGCCGTCGGGCAGCGGCTCGCCCGCCTTCGTGCCCGGGGTTATGTCGATGACGCGGTCGCCGAGGAAGCCCTGCTGCGCGAGCACGGCGAGCGAATCGGAGCGCACGCGGTCGCCGACCTCTTTCCCGTCGATCGACATCGTCACGACTATCGGCTTATCGGTCGGCTTATCGGGGACCTCGCCGAAATCGACGCTTTCGACCTTGCCTATGCGCTTACCCGCGAGCCGCACTTCGTCTCCACTCTTGAGGCCTTCGGCCGCGTTGAACCTGGTCTTGAGGGTTATCGTGTCGCGGAACAGAGAGATGTCGCCCGTGACCGAAAGTATGAAGACTATCAGGATGACGAGGGTCGCGACCGCGAGAAGGCCGACGCGAAGCTCCGAGAGAGTGGTTTTACTTCTTGCCATAACAACCTCCGAATTCGGGCGGCGAATATATGCCCGACGCCGTAATCACCGAAGCAGGAAAGGCCGATCGCCCTTCACAGGTATCAACCCGGGCTTGATCGTGCGTCACGATTCACGCAGAAAGTCCTGGATATAAGGGTCCTTCGAGCTGTAAAGCTGTTCGTCGGTCCCGCTGAAGATCACCTTGCCCTCTTTGAGCATGATGAACCTCGTATTGACGAGGCAGACCTGCCCGTTCTCTTTCTGAAACTCGACCTCGCCGCTGTCGGTTATCGTCGCGTAGTTCGAGGAGAGCATCTTTATATCGTCCAGCCTGTGCGTGACGAAGATGGAGCTGACGCCTTCCAGGTCGCGGAGCTTGATGGCGAGCTCCAGTATGGTCCTCGCCGTGATCGGGTCGAGCCCCGCCGTGGGCTCGTCGAAGAGCATGAGCCTGGGGCTGCCCACGAGCGCCCGCGCGATGCCGACGCGGCGGCGCATGCCGCCCGACAGCTCGGACGGCATCATGAACATGGCCTGTTCGAGATTCACGAACCTGAGCATGCGCCGGACGGTCTCTTCGATCTCCGCTTCGGGGACCCCCTGTTCGAAGAGGCGATAGCCGACGTTCTCGTAGACGGAGAGCGAATCGAACAGCGCGCCCTCCTGGAAGACCATCCCGATCTTCTTGCGAATCTCGACCATCTCCTGCTCGGACCTGTAGGTGACATCTTCGCCGTCGATGAGTATCTGACCGGCCCCGGGCTTTATCAACCCGAGCACCAGCTTGAGGATCGTGGATTTGCCCGTGCCGGACCCCCCCATGACGATCTTCGTCTCGCCGGGATTGACCTCGAAGCTGACTCCGTCGAGGATCACGCGATCGTCGTAAGCCATCTTCACGTCTTTGAACTCTATTGCGCTGTTTATGACTTCAGGCATTTTTCGAACGGGCTCGCGAAGCGAAGGTCGGGCGCGAAGGACGGGCCTAACTTCCGCTGAAAGCCAGTATCAACCTCGATAAGAAGAAATCCGCCACCAGAATGAGTATATCCGACAAGACGACGGCCTGCGTGGTCGAGCGGCCGACGCCCACCGTCCCGCCGTACGTGCGCAGCCCCGCGCGGCAGCTCACGACGGCGATTATGAGCCCGAAAACGGCGGGCTTCATCATTCCTCCGATGATGTCGTTGTAAGTGAGCGCTTCTTTGGCCGAGCTGATGTAGACCGAGCTCGCCACGTTCATGAGCGCGCTGGCGACGACCCAGCCGCCGACGGCCCCGACCATGTCGGCGACGAGCGTGAGCGCGGGCGTCATCACGACAAGCGCGAGCAGCCTCGGCCAGACAAGCTTTTTGACGGGATCGCTCCCGAGCGCGCGCATGGCGTCGACCTGCTCCGAGACCACCATCGAGCCCAGCTCGGCGGCGATGGCCGAGCCGACCCGCCCGGCCAGCATGAGCGAGGCGAGGACGGGCCCCATCTCTCGCACCATCGAGGTCATCACGAGAGTCCCCGTGACTCCCGTCGCGCCGAAAGTCTTCAGCGTGGCCCCCGTTTGCAGGGCGAGCACGCCCCCGGTGAAAACACCCGTCAGGATGATGATCATGAGAGAGCCGAAGCCTACCGTGTCCATCTGCACGATGATCTCGCGGAAGTAGTAAGGCTTCGACATCGCGCGGCTGAATGCCCGCCCGATCAGCAGAGTCGCTTCTTGAAGTTCGTAGACGGCCTGTGCAAGTGGGTTCATTAATCAGTAGATCTCTTCAGCCCCGTGTGTAGAAAGCATCCTCGCTTTTGGAGATTCGCTTCGCGCCTCAGGCCGACCACGCCACGGGTCTGAGTGTCAGTATGATGAAGGTTTCACAACTTGCCGTCAAGTGAACGGCCCGAGCGAGAAGGCCAAAGGTCGCGCCGGCCGTCTCCGCATTCGGCCCGGGCGCGCCTTGCCTTCCGCGGCCCCTAGTAAAAAAGGTACTTCCTCCAGGATTCGTCGGTACGGCCGAGGTAGCGAATTATCTGGCGATTGACGTGCAGGTTGTACCCCTGAGGGCGTTTGAGAAGACGCATTCCCGCCTCCTCCGGCGAGCGATCTCCCTTTCGATTATTACAAAGCCGGCAGCAGGTAACGAGGTTGTCCCAGGTCGAGTCGCCCCCGCGAGAGCGCGGGTGTATGTGGTCGAGCGTAAGCTCGTGAGGCGCGAAAATACGCATGCAGTACTGGCAGGTGTTGTGGTCTCTAAGCAGAATGTTCTTTCGAGAGAGGCTCTTTCGCTCGAACGGTATGTGTATATATTCGATGAGGCGAATGACCGAAGGGAGAGGCATAGAGAACCGCGAGGAGTGGAGCCACTGCGAAGAGCTCTCCTCTGCGTTGGCCACGCCTTTGAGAATGAGCACGACTGCACGCCGGGCCGTACAGACGTTGATGGGCTCGTACGAAGCGTTGAGTACCAAAACGCGCGAGTTCATCCTGAGATCGAAATATAGCTTGAGCGCGTCGGTTGTGTCAAAAGTGTTCATGGAAGTACTACCCGTTCCTGGGCGGCGTTATCCGGGCCGCCCGCGCTTAAATTACCGCTGCGCCGCATCTTTCGGCACGGGGGGCGGCCCGTCCGGAATGTAAGGCTTGTATACGTGGCCTCGCGTCTTCTCGCGGAACTCCGCCTGTATCTCCGCGCGAGTGGACGCGTCTTCGAAGAGATCGACCATGGTCGCGGCCAGTGCCTTTGCCGCCTGCTCCATCCCCTTATGGCCGATAGACATCCCTCCGCAGGCGACGACCGGCCACGCGTGCCAGGGCGCGGCTTCGGGGGCGGTCACGGCGGAAAAGTGGAGGGTCGGCACGATCCAGCTCACGTCGGCCACGTCGGTCGAGCCGCCCGGCGGATCGGGCTTCGGCTCTTCTAGGGGCTGGACCTCGCCCTTCATCCCGCGGGGCTCGATTCCGGTCGCGCGCTGAATGGCGCGGGCGAACTCCTGCTCTTCGGGGGTGTACTGAACCGGCCCGACCCAGTTCAGGTTGGCGTTCACAAGCTTCGCGCCCGCCATGTTGACGAGCATCTCGTAATCTCCGGCCTGCACGGTCAGCTTCGATTCGACCCCGGCCATCATGGCCGCGCCTTCCGCGACCTTTCGCACGCGGGCGAGCACCTCATCGACCCCGGCCCGCTTCGAATCTCTCACCCAGCACCAGACCTTGGCGTACTCGGGCACGACGTTCGGAACGTCGCCTCCCTTCATGATCGCGTAATGGATTCGGACCGACGGCTTCACGTGCTCGCGCATCATGTTTATGCCGTGCGTGAAGAGCTCGAGCCCGTCGACCGCGCTGCGTCCGTTCCACGGGTCGAAGGCGGCGTGCGCGCTCTTGCCGTTGAACTCGACCACGAAATCGACTATGGCCTGGCTGCTCTGCGTGTCCGCTCTCGTCTCGTCCGAGGGGTGCCACGCGAGGCAGACATCGACGTCGCCGAACAGGCCCTCGCGCGCCATGTAGACTTTGCCTCCGACGGCCTCCTCGGCGGGAGTGCCGTAGAATCGGACCGTGCCTTTAAGCTTGCCCGCGGCGATCAATTCCTTGATGGCGACGGCCGCTCCGAGGCTGGCCGCGCCGAAGAGGTTGTGCCCGCACCCGTGCCCGGGGCTGCCTGCCTGGAGGGCTTCTCTCGATGAGGAGATCTTTTGAGAGAGCCCCGGCAAGGCGTCGTATTCGCCGAGCACTCCTATGACAGGCTTCCCCTGCCCGTAGGTCGCCGTGAAGGCCGTCGGCATCCCCGCCACTCCGCGCTCGACTTTGAACCCCTGCGCCTCGGCGTAGTCGGCAAGCAGCCTCGCCGACCTCGTCTCGCGCAGGGCGGTCTC
>DATLMR010000260.1:0-8148 GCA_035537555.1 Blastocatellia bacterium | reverse complement strand
CAGGGCGACTCCTTTCCGCGAATCTATATCGCATCGATACTCGCGGGCGAGCGGTCGGGCTCGCTCGACGAGGTACTGCTCAGGTACGTGAGCTACCAGAAGACGATCACGGAGGCGCGGCGCAAGATCAAAAAATCGCTCGCCTACCCGATGGTGCTCGTGGGCGCGTCGCTTGTGCTGGTGATGGTGCTCTCCACCTACGTCATCCCGAACTTCATGAAGCTCTACGCGGGCACGGACCAGTTGCCGGTCGTCACGGTCATAGTCGTGAGCACGGCCCAGTTCATCAGCAGCAACCTGACGTGGATACTGCCCCTGATCATAGGCACGTTCATCTTCCTCTTCTTCTGGCGGCGGACGCCGGGAGGGCGGCTCAAGATCGACCAGATGATCTTAAAAGCGCCTGTCGCGGGCGAGACCGTGCGGCAGTTGACGATCGCGCAATTCACGCGCAGCCTGGCGACGCTGCTCGCGGGCGGCATCACGCTGCCGGAATCGGTCGAGATCGCCGGAGAGTCCATAACGAACCGCGCGCTCAGCAAGGCGAGCTCGGGCGTGCTGGTCGGGATACGCGAAGGCCGCCCGTTCACTGACAGCCTGGAAGCCAGCGGATGGGTCTCCGAGCTTGCAATCGATATGATAGGAGTCGGGGAGAGGTCGGGCGCGCTGCGAGAGATGCTCGACGAGGTGGCAAATTTCTACGACGCGGAAGTCGATGTGAGGCTCTCCGCCATAGCGACGTTCATCGAGCCGGTAATACTCGTATTCATGGGCAGCCTCGTCATGACCATCCTGCTCGCGATGTACCTGCCGCTGTTCCATATGATCGGCACCATGGGAGGGGGCAGCGCGACCCCTTGAGTTTCAGTCGGCTAAATTTCAACTGCCTAAATTTCAGCTGAAAGAGCTTCAGTAAACCAGCAACCAGGATTAGACGGAGAAATGTCAGAAACAGTCGAACAGAGAGAGAGCAACGACCAGGGCGCTCCGGCAGCCATCGCCGAGTCGCCCGATCAGAGCGCCGATTCGAGCGCGGGCGAGAAGATGAGCCAGGAAGAGGTCGTCGCGAGAGAGAAGGCGCGCCGCTACAGGCTCCGATTCGTCGACCTGAAGACGGAAGAGCCGGCTTACAACCTTATCCACGAGCTGCCGGTCGACCTGATGCTCCGGCACAACTTCGTCCCGCTCGGGCGCGAGGACAACACGCTCCACGTCGCGATGGCCGATCCGACCAACCTGGATATCATCGACGAGCTGGAGGCCCAGCTGCACCTCAGGCTTAAGCCCGCGGTCGCCATGCAATCGGCCATAGAAGACGCTTTGAAGCGGGGCGACACCGCCGCGCGCATACTCCAGAACGCGACCGCAGGGTTCCGCACGGACACCTTCGCGCTCGTGCGCGAGACCGAGCACGGCGAAGAGGTCCTGGATATGGACCGCCTGGCCGGGGACGAAGAGATGTCTCCGATAATCAAGCTGGTCGACACGGTCGTGCTCAACGCGCTCGAACGCCGCGCCTCCGACATTCACATCGAGACGCGCGACAGCGACGTGCTGGTCAAGTACCGGATAGACGGCGCGCTCTACAGGGCCGCCGATCCGATCGACATAGCGCACCACCAGACCATCATTCAGCGAATCAAGGTCATGTCGGAGCTCGATATAGCCGAGCGCCGCGTGCCGCAGGACGGGCGATTTCGCATGCGCATTCGCGGGCGCAAGATCGACTTCCGCGTCTCCATAATGCCCGCCATACACGGAGAGAACTGCGTCATCCGTATTCTCGACAAGGAGCAGATCAACGAGTCTTTCCACGACCTGAACCTCGACGTCGTAGGCTTCGACCCGCACGACCTTAAGAAGTTCCGCAAGTTCATCGCCGAGCCTTACGGCATGGTCCTGGTGACGGGACCGACGGGGTCGGGCAAGACGACCTCTCTCTACGGCGCGCTCAACGAGATCAAGAACGAAGAAGACAAGATCATCACCATCGAAGACCCCGTGGAGTACCAGCTTCAGGGCATCACGCAGATTCCGGTGAACGAGAAGAAGGGGCTCACGTTCGCGCGCGGCCTCCGCAGCATTCTGCGGCACGATCCGGACAAGATAATGGTCGGCGAGATCCGCGACTCGGAGACGGCGCAGATCGCCATTCAGTCCGCGCTCACCGGCCACCTCGTCTTCACTACCGTCCACGCCAACAACGTCATCGACGTGATCGGCCGGTTCCTGAACATGGGCGTCGAGCCTTACAACTTCGTCTCGTCGCTCAACTGCGTGCTGGCCCAGAGGCTCGTGAGAATCCTGTGCGGGCATTGCAAGCGCCATGACCAGCCGACGGACCAGGAGCTGACCGAATCGGGCTTGAATCCGGACAAGTATCGCAACGGCATCTTCTTTACGGCCGCAGGGTGCGAAGTGTGCAACTTCACGGGCTACAGGGGGCGAACCGCGATTCACGAGTTGCTCGACGTAACGGATCACATACGAGAGATCATTCTCGAAAGGCGCCCGGGCTCGGAGGTACGCCGCGCCGCGCGCGCCGAGGGGCTCACGTCCCTCCGCGAGTCGGCGCTGGCTAAAGTGTTTCTGGGCGTGACGACCCTGCACGAGATCAACCGCGTCACGTTCGTCGAGTGATTTCGGGCCGGGACGGCGCGGGCATTCGGGAGCCGCTTGAGCGTGCCCGATTTAAATTGAAACCAATACGTGGTAGAGTAGTTCAACTAATCAGCCCCTGAACGAATCCGGAAGCGACTTACCATACATAAGCGCGGCGGGCGTACGATGCGAGAACGGTTCATCCGGGTAGGTTCAGAGGCGCAATTTCTCGTGGGAAATCAACACTTAGAGGTTTGTACGATGCTAAACAGGGTTATGGGGATACGGAGGGTGTTAGCCCTCGTGCTGGCGCTGGCGATGATCGCACCGGTCGCAGCCTTCGCCGCCGACGGTAAGAAACATTTCAAGGAAGGCCTCCGCTACGAAGAGAACAGACAATGGGACAAGGCGGCGGAGAAATTCGCTCTGGCCGTCGCGGAGAAGCCATCCAACGTCGAGTTTCAACTACACCTCCAGCGTTCCCTCGTACTTGCCGCGATAATGCTGGTCGAGCGCGGCGATCAACTGGCGGACCGGAAAGACTACAACGCCGCCTACCAGGCATACCGCCAGGCCTTCGCCTTCGATCCCACGAACGAGATGGCATACATCAAGATGCGCAACATGCTCGAAGCGCAGGGGCTCCCGACCGACAACCTGCCGAGCAACGGCGACCCGGCGGGCCCGAAGAGCAAGCCTTCCAAGGACCAGAACCAGAAGGCCTCCTTTACCAGATCGGCCAGCGGCATAGCCCTTCCCGCGACCAACGCGCAGGGGCAGCCCACGGTCATACCCGTGCGCAAGTTCGGCAAGACCGACGTGATCGCGCGCAGCGACAATCTGCTTTCGGTAATCGAGCAGCTCGCCCAGGACATGAAGCTGAACGTCGTATTCGACCAGCAGGTCACCGCCCAGATGAGAAACAACAAGCTCGCCGTGGAGCTGCGAGACGTGACCAAGCCGAAGGCGCTCGAGATCATCCTCAAGACTAACAACTTGATGTACTCACAGATCGACGCGAGGACCATCGTGGTCGCGCTGGACAACCCTGCCGCCCGCGCCCGCTACGAGCCTTTCTCCGTACGCACTTTCTACATCAAGAACGCCGACATCACCGAGATTCGAGGGGCCATTCAGGCGACGCTTCAATCGAAGCAGCTCGTCCCCGTCAAGCAGCTCAACGCGCTGATCGTGCGCGATACTCCGGCGAACCTGGAGCTGATAGAGTCGATGATCGACTCCCTGGACAAGGCGAAAGCCGAGGTGCTCATAGACGTCAACATCTACGAGGTGTCGCGCAACGACCTGCTCAGCATAGGCAACCAGTTCGACGCCGCGGGCGACGCGGCCAAAGGCATTCCCGGCCTTCCCTTCCTCGGCGGCATCGGGCGGCCCGACGTGCAGCAGCACGCCGAGCGCACTCTGACCGGCAAGTTCGGCTTCGCCATCGGCCTGCCCACGAGCGCCATAAGCCTCTTCCAGGATCGGGGCAAGGCCAAGCTGCTCGCGTCCACGCAGGTGCACGTGCTCGACACCGAGCAGCACACGATACGCATAGGGCAGAGGGTGCCTATTCAGACCGCGGTCTTTCAGAGCCCGACGATCTCCATCCCGAGAAACAACAACAACCAGAATAATCAGAACAATCAAAACAACAACGGGCTGAACGTGGACCTGGGCGGCTTGAGCGGGTTCGGCAACGGAGCGTTCCCGCAGATTCAGTACGAGAACGTCGGCCTCAATATCGACATGAAGCCGTCCGTATTCGAAGACGAGGTGCAGATGACGATGAAGATCGAATCCACCTCGGTGGATTCGAGCACGGGCAGGCTCACCCCGTCGTTCAACCAGCGCACGATGAATTCGGTGGCGCGGATAAAGGACGGCCAGACGACCCTCGTCGCGGGCGTGAGCCAGACGACGGAGTCGAAGCGCATCAAGGGGATTCCGATAATCGGGCTCATTCCCATTCTCGGGCGTTTCTTCTCGACTCCCGAAACCGAAGATAAGCAAAGCGACGTGGTCATCACGGTGACCCCGCACATACTGCGCCGCGCGGACCTGCGCGAATCGGATCATCTCGCGAGAGATGCGGGCACGGCCGCCGATCCGACGACGCAGCTTACCATAGAGCAGATCCTCTACCTGGCCGATGTCGAAGACGCGAACCAGAATCAGGTCGCGGGTAACGGCGCGGCGCAGCAGCCCGCGGCCCCGGTTCAGAACAAGACCGTCCTGAGCGTGCCGTCTCCGGCCGCCCCGATCAATACCACGCCCGGCGCGAACCAGCCGGGCGTCGTGGTCATACAACCGACGTCGAATAACAGCCCGGCGCAACCGCCCCCCGCGCCGACCGCGAGGCCCAACGTGCAGCGCAAGACCGTAGACGCGCCGGGCCTCAAGCCCAATCCGGATGACGAGGAAGACTCGGAGGACGACGATGAATCAGCGCCGCAATCGGCGGCCCAGCGAAACGGCCCGATCCTGGTGAGCGTGAAGAGCGCCGCGGCCCTTGCCACGAAAGGTCAGGACCTTTATGTGGCGATCATCGTCAACGGCAACGCCGATATCTCCGGCACCAGCCTCTCTCTCTCCTACGACCCGAATATACTCGACGTGAAGGCCGTGCGCGACGGCGGGCTTTTGCGCGCGGGAGGGACCAATCCAGAATTACAGTTCAGCGCCGAAGGCGGCTTGCTGAACGTGCAGATGGAACGGCCGCCGGGCTCGAGCGGAGTGCCCGCGCGCGGCCAATTGTTGCTCCTGGTCTTCAACGTGAAAAACGCGGGACAATCGATGCTTCAGCTGAACGACCAGACGGCGTTCCGCGCGCCCAACGGGCAGGTCATCCCCGTGCGGCTGCAATCGACCCAGATAGAAGCCAGGTAAACCGGCAGACGGGCGCTCCCGGCGCCCGGTCTACTTTGAGTTGTAGAAATGAGAAGGACTCTTTCAAGATTAGGCGACAGGGGCTTCACGTTACTGGAGATCATAATAGTCATCTCCATTCTGTCGATCCTGACGGCGGCGGCCGTCCCCATGGTCCGCAACTCGGTCAAGCGCGAACGCGAAGCGGAGCTGAGACTGGCCCTGCGCTCGCTGCGCCAGGCGATAGACGCCTATAAGAGATACCACGATCAGACGCAGGGACTGGCGATCCCCATCGAGTGGAAGACTCCGACCGGGTACCCGAAAGACCTCGACATCCTCGTGGAAGGCTTCATCCCCGCCAACGTCGTGGGCACGGGCGGCACTCGCGTCAGATTCCTGCGGCGCATGCCGATAGACCCGATGACCGGCGGCACGGAGTGGGGCAAGAGGTCTTATAAGGACACCCCGACCACGACTAGCTGGGGCGGAGAGGATGTCTTCGACGTCTTCACAACGAGCGACGCCCAGGCCCTGAACGGAACGAAGTACGCCGACTGGTAAGCCTAAAAGACAGGCGGATCGAGCTTCAATAGATCGGTCCGGCATCGGAAGTAAAAGGTATGTCGTACACGGGAGATAAAAACCGGAAGGAGATGGCGGGCGCTCCTTCAGCTTCGCCGCCCGGGCCGTCCGGGGAGTCGCGAAAGCGCGAGCGCGGGTTCACGCTGCTGGAGCTTGTCATGGTGATGACCATCATCGTGATCCTCGCGGCCGTCAGCGTCAGCTCTTATCAGCAGATGCAGTTGAGGGCGAGAGAGACGATTCTCAAAAACAACCTTCAAGAGATGCGGAAGCTCATAGACCAGTACGCGGCGGATAAAGAGAAGCTGCCACAGTCTCTGGAGGATCTGGTAACCGCGCACTATATGCGCGAGGTGCCGGTCGACCCCATCACAGGCTCGCGCGATACCTGGGTGATAGATACGGAAGAAGACGACGTTTCGCTCGAAGGCGGGTCGGGCCTCGCGGACATCCATAGCGGCGCGCCCGGCGAAGGTTCGGACGGCATTCCTTACAAAGATTATTAGCAAGGGAGGTCGGGGCCAGGCGTCGGGGCGGGGCGGCTTTTCAGCCGGTCTCCGGCTTCGATGCCTGGCTTCTATTAATGGCATCAGCGATACAAAAGTACTTTCTTTCGGCTCCGGCGCCCAACACCGCGTCCGGGTTCATCGACGACAACTTCGCGGTCGTGGAGATGAAGCGCGGCCGCCGAGGCTTCACCCTCGCGGCGAGCGCCGTGACGCAATTACCGCCGGGGCTGGTCACTCCCGGATTCGACAGCCCGAACATTCAGGATGAAGAAGAGCTGGCCGAAATAGTCGAGCAGACGGTCGGGGCGGCCGGGCTGGCGAGAAAGAAGAGATGGTCGGTGGCCCTGCCGGAAGGGGCCGCGCGAACGCTCATAATCATTCTCGAAAGCAAGCCCGGCAGCAAGCGCGAGCTCGACGAAGTGCTGGCCTGGAAGATAGAACGCCTGATCGCCGCGCGCTCGACCGACCTGCGCATCAGCCGCCAGCGCATCAGCCCTTCCGGGGACCAGGAGCGGTACCTGGTCACGGTAGCGCGCGAGGACGTGCTCTCGCAATATGAATCGCTGTTCTATGGAGTGAGCTGGAACGCGGGATTGATCTTGCCCCGCCACCTCGGAGAGGCGCAGTGGCTGATGTGGGACAAGACGCCGGGCGACAAGATGCTCGTATCGGCGAACAGGTCCGGCTTCACCTCCGTCATCGTCCGAAAGGGCGAGCCCGCCCTCGTCCGCAATTACGTGTGCGAGCCCGAGTCGCGGGCCGACGAGATACACCGGTTCGCGCTCTATTATAGAGACCGTCTGACCGACGGCTCGGACGGCTCGGGGCTTACGGGGCTGCTTGTCCTCGGAGGCATAGACCCGTCCGAGGCCGGGCGCGCCGTGTCCGATGCTCTGGACGCCATGCCTCATATATTCAGCCCGCCTGAATTCGGATTCTCTCTCGAAAACGAGCCCATCGGCTTCGACCAGCTTGCCGGCGCCGCCGGTCTCGCCACCATAGCCTGGCAGAAATAATACGGAATCGCTAAGGAAATGAGGGCGGACAATCGCATATAGCCCGTGCCGGGCTCATGCGATTGTCCGCCCTATCTCATTTCCGCTCCGGTATGAAACCCGGCGTCTGCCTGTCGGCGCCTACCTGTTGCCGGGCTTTCCGCTCCAGACCGTTACGGCGCCCGAGGGATTGATCGCCCCGCCGAGCGGCACGCCGTAAAGCTCCACGGAGAGCGTGAACTTCTTCTTGTTGACGAGGCCCAGGAGCAGGCGCACCTGCGCGGTCTCCCCGGGCGAGAGCAGGTCGTCGCTTCCGGCCCCTATCGATTGGATCGCCCCGGCCATAGGGCTCGACTTGCTGTCGCGCGAGAGCAGGACGTGGGTCCGGCTGATGTCCGCGATGCGGAGGAAGGGATTGACTATGGGAGTGCTGCCGCGATTGGTTATTCGCAGGTCGATGGCCAGGCGGAGCGGGCCGCTCGATTCAAACGGGGTGTCTCCGGTCGAAGTATCGGTCCAGTTCGAGCTGATGCGCTCGGACGAAGCGAAGGCGATGTCCGCCCCCGCGCCCACGTTTGAGCCGATGGTGA
>DATLMR010000259.1:0-5773 GCA_035537555.1 Blastocatellia bacterium | reverse complement strand
GACCTGCCCGGCGTGAGGCTCACGCCGACCGAGTAGACGCACTCGGGGTAGAGGTGATATGGAATGAACTTGCTGTAGCCTTCGGCATCGTGCCGGCTCACGTCGAAATAAACGACCCCGGCTTCAAATCGCGCGGCGTCGCGAATCATGTCGATGGTCCGAAGATGGCGCTCGTAAAGCGGCTGAAACTCCCTATCGACCTCCGGGTCCGAGACGATCTCGGCCAGGGGCCGCGCCTGCATCTCCCGAATGATCTTTTCCATCAGTTGGGGGTTCCGGCTTGCCTCGATGACGAGCATCAGCTTGAGAGCCGGGGCCTCGAGCCGGACGGCGGTCCTGGCATCCTCGTACTGTGCTCCATCTATGATGTCGGCCCAGTAGATAAGGTCGCGAAGGCCTTCTTCTTCGAATCCATATTTGTCCCTGCCCACGTCCGCGATGAACTTGGTGCAGGACTTGTAATTCGGGTCGTAAAACTTGGTCGGAGAGTTTGAAGCCATAAAGTGCTTTTCGTCCTCGGGCGACAGGAAAGCGCTCTGGTGATGGTCGAACCACCAGGTCAGCCTGGGAACGGGGCTGTACTTGAAATCGACTATGGCGTTCTCATCTCCTTCGAAAAGCTCCTCCTCGATGAATTTCTGATTGGGCTTGTGAGCGAGCCCCTGGTAGCTGATCTCCGCATTCGGGCTGATCTTCTCCCTGTAGAACCGGGAGAAAACGGCGGCTGAAGCGAAGCCGTCAAAGCAATGGTTGTGGTGTAAGATTCTCAGTTTCATCGGGCTTGGTCTGTTCTCCTGTGAATTCCTTTCTCGATCGAGCCCATTAATTTACCATCCTGCGAGGGAGATCGTGAAGGCGATTTCTTGGACTTGAATCCCCTTCGCGCAGGCGTGGTAAAATTTCATTGTCGGGTTTACGCTCCCCACGGGGGTAAATCAACGAGCGAGTTATCGGGCAGATCATCGGGCGAACAATGGCGAAGACACTGAAAGAAGTATTGAAGGATTACACGGTTGAGGGCGAGCTATACGAGCGCCGGGACGGCGACCGCGTTATCTGCTACGCCTGCGGGCACAGGTGCGTGATCCTGCCGGGGCTCGACGGAATCTGCCGCGTGCGCTACAACGAGGGCGGCACGCTCATGGTCCCTTCAGGCTACGTCGGCGGGATTCAATGCGATCCGACGGAAAAGAAGCCCTTCTTTCACGCCTACCCGGGCAGCCTCGCCCTCACCTTCGGCATGCTGGGATGCGACCTGCACTGTTCCTACTGTCAAAACTGGGTAACGTCGCAGGCATTGCGCGACCCGAAAGCCGTCGCGCCCCCGAGGAGCGTCACGCCCGAGCAGATGGTCGAGACGGCCCGGCGCTACGGCGCGAGGCTCGTGGTGTCGAGCTACAACGAGCCTCTGATCACGAGCGAGTGGGCGATCGATATATTCAAGCAGGCGAAACCCTCGGGCTTCGCCTGCGCCTACGTTTCGAACGGCAACGCGACTCCCGAGGTGCTCGATTACATCAGGCCCTGGGTCGATCTCTACAAGATCGATCTGAAGGGGTTCGACGACCGGAATTATCGCAAGCTCGGAGGCGTGCTGGAAAATATTCTGAGCTCGATCAGGATGGTCCACGAGCGCGGCTTCTGGCTGGAGATCGTTACTCTCATCATACCCGGCTTCAACGACTCGCCGGACGAGCTGAAGGCCGCGGCGGATTTCATAGCCAGCGTCTCCCCGGACATCCCCTGGCACGTTACCGCCTTCCATCAGGACTACAAGATGACCGCGCCGGATGACACTTCCGTCGAGACTTTGATACGGGCTTCGGAGATCGGCTACGAGGCGGGCCTTCGCTTCGTCTACGCGGGAAACCTGCCGGGCCGCGTGGGCCGGTACGAAAACACCTTCTGCCCCGAGTGCAAGACGACTCTGATCGAGCGGCGCGGCTTTCACGTCTTGAAATACCGCCTTAAGGGCGGGCGCTGTCCGGACTGCGATGCCCTGATCCCGGGCCGGTGGGATTAAGGCCTCCGGGGTAGAACCGGCTCTTGAATTAAGCCAAAACTTTTCTAATGCGATGATCGTTTCGAATGGTATGTTTTGCCCGAAATGCGGAAGAGCCGAACAACTGCCCGAGACATACTGCCGTCAGTGCGGTCTTTTTCTACCCGATCTGTCGAAACCGGTCAAACGTGAGCCCCCGCCCGAAGAGCATCTGAAAGCAAACACTATTCTCAGTCTATTAACCATAATCGCAAGCTTCACGTTGGCGATCTTGCTCTACGCTTTTCTTGGATTCAGATCGGACACGCATCCGCTGATCTATGTTACGGCCAGTCTCCTGGTTGGGATGGGAGGCTGGCACATTCAGACCTTCATAAGAACCCAAAAGCTCAAAAAGCAGTGGAGACGAAGAGCCCCTCTGACTGAAGCCAAAGCGGCTCCGCACGAAGCACGGACGGCTTTCGAGCCCGCGTCGACCGCAAAATTATTAGACCAGGAAGACTTTGCCGACACTCTTCCGGCGAGTGTGACGGAACATACCACGAGGCATATGGCTGAAAGGCCCCGGCCAAAATCGCGTTAAAGCAGACGGCTTTCGAGCCCTGACGCGAGGGCTTCGCAGAGGCGCTCGATCTCATGCTCGGAGTTATAGTAGTGGACCGAAGCGCGAACGAGATCCGGAAGCGAGCGGCCTTCGCCGTCAAGGCGCGTGTCGCGCTGTTGGGCGACCCAGACATTGATCCCCTGCTCGCCCAGTAAGCGGCGAACTTCATCCGCGCTCTTCCCCTCGACCGTGAAGCAGACGATCCCGCATTTTTCGGCCCCCGTGTCACGCGGGGTCACGCCCGGGATATTCCCGAGGCGGGCGCGCAACGTTCCGGCCAGGAAGCCGATACGCTCCCGTATACCGCCCAGCCCCCACTCCATCGCGTAATCGACCGCGACTCCCAGGCCGATCTTGCCCGCGAAGTTGGTCTCCCAATTTTCGAACCGGCGAGCGTCCGCGCGAATCCTGTAATCGTCGCGCCCGGTCAGTTCCGCCGCGTGGAGGTCGAGAAAGGGGGGCTCGAGTTCTTCTATCCGCTCGCGCCTGACGTAAAGGAAGCCCGTCCCGCGCGGGCCGCGCAGATACTTGCGCCCGGTGCCCGACAGCATGTCGCAGCCGATCTCGGCCACGTCGAGCGGCATCTGCCCGGCCGACTGGCAGGCATCCAGAAGGTAGAGGACTCCGGCTTCGCGCGCGACCTTCCCGACTTCGGCGGCGGGATTGACGAGGCCGTTGTTGGTCGGGACGTGGGTGATGGCGATCAGCTTCACGCGGTCGTCCATAAGCCGGCGGAGGGCTTCGACCGATAGCTGCCCGTGCTCGTCATCGGGAACCACATCTATGACTGCGCCTGTCCTGCGCGCGACCTGAAGATAAGCGATGTAGTTGCTTGCATACTCCGCGACGGCGGTAAGTATGCGGTCTCCGGGGCGGAGAGGGATCGAGTAGAATGCCATGTCCCATGCGCGCGTGGCGTTCTCTATGATCGCGAGCTCGTCGCGATGGCAATTGAGCATCACTGCCAGAGCATCATAGACACGCTCGATTTTTTCGTGGGCGCGAGCCTTCGCCTCGTAACCTCCGATCATGGCCTCCAGGCGCAGGTGAGACGTGACGGCGTCGAGCACGGGCTCGGGCATCAGGGCTGCCCCGGCATTGTTGAAATGCATCACGTTTCCGCATCCCGGCGTCTCCCGGCGGGCGCGATCAAGGTCAAAGCTTTTCAAGTTTTTCCTCGGTCCTCAGCCAATGAAACGGCTGTGTGACGGGGCCGGATCAGTCGGCGGAGCTTTCCGGGCTTCGCGGCCGATGTTTGTAGAGAATCTGATTGATGGAGCCATGCTCGGCCTCGGCGAGAGCATCCTCAAATCTCCCGACCGGCACCCCCCCGCCCTCTTCGGCAATCACCTGTTCGAGAAATTGGTCCTGAAGCCTGCGGTAGAGGTTTACGCTCCCGTCAGAGTTGAAGATGGCGAAGACCACGGGGCCGTGAGCCTTCGTGTAAACGACCCCCACGAGGGTGCTCACCCCTTTATCCATCGAAACGAGCGTGCCCGTCTTTGCGATGACGGACCCGCGCAGGTCCTCGCGGGCGAGCCTTGCCCGCATGGTCCCGGAATCGATTCCCGCCACCGCCATAATATCTTCGGGCTTGAGCGAGTACCCGTCGAGAGTCTGTAGCAAAGCGCGCAGCACCTTGAGCGACGCTCTCGGCGTAATGCGATTGAAGTAGAGGCCCGAGGTGGAGCCCACGTGAATCTCGCCGTCGCGCAGGCCCAGCTTTCGCACGAGGTAGTTCTGAACGGCCTGCGGACCGCCCGCCGATTCTCCGACGACTTCGGCGACGGCGTTGCTGCTGTGCGCGTTCTGGTAGAGCAGGATATTCAGGAGCTGGTCCGAGTAATGGGAGACCAGAATCTCCCCCGACTTCTCTCCGAATACGGTGGCGCCCTCGATCTTCATTCCGGCCCGCTCCAGGGCGCTCCTCAGCTTGACGGACGAAGTCTCGCGGGAGAGGTTCGACGTATACCCGCGCGCGTAGTAGTAAAACGGGCCGCACATTCTCAACGAGCCGGTCACGCGGGATATGCCTACGCGCGCGAGCTCGCGCGCGACCTCGTCCGCGTCGACAGCGGAAAACATCGGGTCCGCTCCGCCTTCGACTACCAGATCGCCTTCCAGTTTTCGCGTGGCCTGGTCGATCTCGCCATCCGCCAGAAAGTTCGTCCGGTACCGATGATCGGGCGAGAATTTCGATAGCGCGACAAGGGAGGTCGCGAGTTTCATGACGGAAGCGGGATTGAAGGTCAGGTCGGCGTTGAACTCTCCGAGCGACTGTCGCCCGTCGAGAGTTTCGACAATCAGGCCTTGATCGGTAAGATTTTGACCGCGCGACCGGAGCGCTTCCTTATAACCGAGGACCGCCTGAAGCTCCCGGCGCTCCTGCACCGATTGCGCGGGCGCGGCCTCATAGAGAGCTCGCGTCGCCGGTTTGCCGGCGTTCGACGGGAGAAGCAAGATGAGAAGCGGCAGAAAGGTTATTCTTTTCAAAGGCGACGGCACCGTGAAGCGGATTATGCGTTGAGAATTCCTGCTACTCACAAGGCAATCTGGATTATACAGAACTCGAAAGCCTTTAATCCACTCCCCGTCCGTGTTCGAAGGGCAAAGTCTTGCGAAAAGTATTATGCAGGCGGAGGCAGCGCGAGCCTGGATGGGCCGGCGGGGGCGAAGCCGATGCTCGGCCCCGCGCCGGGTCGATAAGAGCTAGTAGCGGGCGAGTTGAAGAGCCTTTTCGTAAATCTCTTCAACCTGCGGCAGGACCGCGCGCTCGAGGATCTTGGAGAAAGGCACCGGCGAATAAGGGCGGCCGACTCGCATGATCGGGCCGTCAAGCACATCGAAGCACTGCTCCTGAATCTCGGACGCGATCTCCGCCCCGAGCCCCGAGAAGACCTTGTCTTCGTGTACGACCAGGACCTTCGAGGTCTTCCTGACGGAGTTGTAGACCGTCTCCATATCGAGCGGCACGAGCGACCTGAGGTCGATCACTTCGGCCTCGATGGCGTGCTCGTCCTTGAGCTGGTTGGCGGCTCGCAGGCACCAGTGAACCGGTGTTCCATAGGTGACGATAGTGAGGTCGCCGCCTTCGCGGCGGACGCGGGCCTTACCGAAGGGGATCTCGAAATTCTCTCCGGGATTCGCGGCCTTCGCGAAGACCTGGT
>DATLMR010000258.1:0-17719 GCA_035537555.1 Blastocatellia bacterium | reverse complement strand
GCCTGCCCGGAAACCCGGTCTCGACCTCGGTCACGTTCAACGTTTTTGTCCGGCCCGCGATTCGCGCCATGCAGGGAGACCTTGCTCCGCACCTGCCGGCCGTGCGGGCGGTGCTTGCCCGCTCGATAAAAGATTCGTCCTCGCGCAGGAGCTATCTGCCTGCCAGGATCTCTATCAAGGACGGGAGCGCGGTGGCTGAATCTCTCAAGGGGGGGGGCTCGTCCGATCTTGTAGCTTTCATGAATGCCAACGGATTGATTATAGTTCGAGAGGAAGTCCATGAAATCTCGGGAGGCGACTCAGTCGAGGTTCTGCTGCTCGAACAGGTAGGGCAAGGGTGATCGACGGCGCGAATCCGGAATTACTTTCGCAATCTCGAACCGTTCTTGCTTCGGGGGAAACGCGATGACATTGACGCACGTGGATTCCGAGGGCCGCTCTCGAATGGTCGACGTGAGCGGGAAGCCCGTCACCCGGCGGACGGCGGTTGCAACCGGTATCGTTCGCATGTCTGCTTCTACCGTCGAGGCGATCAAGGAACATCGCACGCCTAAAGGCGACCCGCTTGAAATTTCCAGAATTGCCGGAGTCATGGGGGCCAAACGCACGTCCGAGCTGATCCCACTTTGTCATCCTCTTCCATTGAATCAGGCGAATGTCGAGCTGGAGGTGCTCTCGGACGGAATCCTGATCACGGCGACGGCGACCACTGAAGGGAAGACCGGCGTCGAGATGGAGGCGCTGACCGCCGTTTCGGTAGCTGCATTGACCATCTATGACATGTGCAAGGCCCTCGATAAATCGATGATCATCTCTGAAATAAAGCTCGAATCGAAGACCGGCGGGACATCGGGCGATTTCAAGAGGGAAGAGACGAAAGAAGCCGGGTAATACGAAGAATCGGAATGCGCGGACCCGGGTCCCTTTATGGCCCTGAGACAAAAGCAAAATCCTCACCTGAAGCCGCTCGAGCAGGCCATGGCGGCCAGGTTCGGCTGGCAGACCAACGCGAGCTGGCGCGACACGTTGATCGCGGCGATAGAGATAAAGGCGACGAAGGTCGGGCTGGACGAGTTGTCCTATTGCCGAATGGCCATCGCATCGCCCGGCGAGCTTGAAGTCCTGGCCGGCATGGTCACAAACAGCGAGACGCGCTTTTTCCGAGAGACCGACCAGTATGCGGGGTTGAAGAATGAGGTCGTCCCGGAATTGATCTCTATGCGCTCGAAAGAGCGCAGGCTCGACCTCTGGTCGGCCGCATGCTCGACCGGGGAGGAGCCTTATTCGCTCGCAATGCTGTTGAGCGAATTACTCGGCTCTGAGCTCACGCACTGGAAGATCAATTTAATCGCCACCGACTTGCGCGGCCCCTCGATCATCTCTGCGAGCCAGGGGCGCTATCTCTCTTCGGCCATACAGCTGATCGACCCGCACCTTCGCGGAAAGTACTTCCTCGAATCGGGCTCCAGCGGGCGGGAATCCGCTTTCGACATTCATCCCGCGATAAGGAGAATGGTCACCTTCCGGCGCGCGAACCTGTATGATGCGAATTTCTGGAAGACCATGGAAATGCGATTCGACCTCATCGTCTGCAATAACCTGTTGCTATACTTTCACGCGCTGGCCATCCGGCAGACGGTAGACAGGCTTGCCAATGCGATGAAGGCCGGGGGGCTGCTGATGGTGATGAAGAACGAGACGGGCTACATCGAGCAGGCGAAACTGAGGCGTGATCCGAGGCTGCCCGGGTCATTCTTCAGGAAGCTGGATTGAGTGCGAACACGAGTCGCTCCCGGAAGGCGCGAACATGCGTTCGGCCGGGAGCGTATAGACGGCTAGTTATGAAAGACCAATCTGAAATCAAGGACTCTTTCTCGTTGCTGATCGTCAGCTCGATCATAACCATCGTGCTCTGGTTCATCCCGTTCCTCGGGTTCGCCACCTATCCCTTCCGCCTCTTTGTGACCTTCATTCACGAGGCAGGTCACGCCCTCGCGGCCATCGCGTCACTGGGCGGGGTCAACCAGATCGAGATATACGCGAACGGAAGCGGCATAACGGAGACAATGGGCGGCTCGAGCCTCCTGATTTCGAGCGCGGGCTACCTGGCCACGGCCCTCGCCGGGTCCGGCCTGCTCCTGTTCCTTCGCAGGGCGCGCAACGCCAAAATCGCTGCCATCGGCACCTCGATCCTGCTCCTGTTCGTGACCCTGTTTTTCGGCGGCAACCTGTTGACGTGGGTCGCGGGCCTGATGCTTGGCGGCGGCCTGATGTGGCTTGGCTTAACGGGGAGGCCGAGGCTCGCCCATTTCGTGATGAGCTTCCTGGCCATCCAGTTGCTCCTGAACGCCTTCTACGACCTGAAGACCCTGATGTATATATCCGCCTTCGAGCCGATGATGGGGTCGGATGCGCAGAACATGTCGGCGGCGACGAGCGGCCTGATCCCCGCGGTCGTCTGGGCCGTCGGCTGGACCCTGTTTTCGACCGTCATACTCGCGTTGACCTTGATCGTTTACTACAAGAGCCTCAAGCGACCCGTGGAGCTTCCCGGCTACGATTCGCCTTTCCTGCTGGAAGACCATTCGAGCAGGAAAGCCGAAAAGACGTTTTGACGGGTCAAGACGGCCCCGCCCCCATTATCCGTTTTGAAGAGATTGCTTCCCGGGCAACGATACCAATTTACAATCGATGTGCAGGCTTGCTAGAATTCTGACCTGTGGCCTGCCCAATTTATTTCGGGCGAGCCCGGCTCGGTCGAGACGTTTATAAGCGAATGAAGGGTCCGTCTATTATCTCGCGCATGGTCAAACTAGTCTTACTAATTCTACTGGTCATCGCCGCCGCTCAGGGCGTAGCTTCGGCCCAGGCCCGGCCTGAGCCCGCGCCTCAGGGCATAAATACCGACGCGGTCCTTGCCGAATCGCAGCGCCATCTTGCGAAAGGCGAAGAGTGCTTTGCCCGGGGAGAGCTTGAGTGCGCGCGGCGCGAGTTCGATGAAGCGGTCGATTCGATTCTCGGCCTTGGCATCGATATTCGCGCGGACGCGCGCTTGCACCTCGCATGGCGCGAGCTGGTCGAAAAGATCAACCGGCACCAGCTCGACGCCTTGAACGGGGAGCTTGCGGGAGATTGGAAGACGCAGGAGTTCGACGGCAGGCCCGAGCGGCTGAGCGCGGGGGCCGAAGAGACCGCGCCTGTCGAGGGGCTGAACGGCCCGCTCTCGCCGCAGGTCTTTCAAACGCGCTTCGCCGAGCTTAGAACGAAGTTCCGGGACAAGTACGGCCGCGACATAATCCTTACGGGGGCAGACCACGGCGAGCATCGCAGGCTCTACGGTAAGGGAAGCGCCTTCGACATTCGCGCCCGCGATCTCAATCGCGAACAGGTGCAGTTCATAATCAAGCAAGGCAACGGGCTCGGGCTCCGAATAAAGGATTTCTCTACATGGGAAAAAGTCTCGGCTCATAATGTTCGTACAATGCTGCTCGGACGTCCTCTCGATACGCTGGCAACCGGACTACACCTGCATATCGATAGAATGGCTCCTTATCAGAAGAAGATGGTTTCACAGCCTGTAGTAAAACAGAGAAAGAAAGCGCCCCCGGAACCGAAAAAGTGATGGCATGGGACGGACAGGAGCGAAGATTACGCAAAGAGAGAAGGGTAGTGGAACGTCGTCGCTCGATGAACTATAACTCGCAAACCGTTGTAGTCGTCGAAGGAGTAACCTGGATAGACGCCGAGGGGGCCGACCGCCGCCGCAGCGTCCGCAGGCGCGCAGACCGCGAGCGTCTCGCTTCTATAATCATCAGGGTTGCGAGGCCCTGAGCGCTTCTCGATAAAACAACCGATCCGGCCTCAGTCCAAACTCCACTCCTCACAATCAACCGATTCCGGCTCGACGCCCATTCTCTTTTACAAGAGAATGGCCAGGTGCTAGCATTCCCGCTGCCGGAGGCCTTGCCCGTAATAATAAGCAAGGGTTGAAAGAGAAATCCTATCCGCCGCCAATCAGGGTTATGACAGGAATGATCATTCAGAACGTAAGATTTGACGAGCGCGGCCTTATCCCCGCCGTAGTTCAGGATGCGGCCACAAACGACGTGGTCGCGTTGCAATACATGGACAGCCCCAGCCTTGCCAGGACCCTGCAAACGGGCCAGACCACCTTCTTCGCCGCGAGCCCGGCGGAGGCGGCCGGGCTGAAGTCTTACAGGCTCCTCGACGTTCGCGTAAACGCGGACGGAAAGTCTCTCACGATACTGATCGAGCGCGATTCGAAGGGCGCGGAGCAAAAGCCCGTGAGCCTTCTCCGTGATATTCGCGAGTCGCAGAAGACCGGGCCGTCGGAGCTTTCTCTGGTCGACGTTGGTTCGATGGAATTCGGGGTCGCCATCGGGAAGCTTTACTCCTTGATCGAAGACCGGAAGGAGCGGCGGCCCGAAGGGTCTTACACGACCTACCTGTTCAACAGCGGGCTGGACAAGATACTGAAGAAGATCGCCGAGGAGTCGGGCGAGGTCATTATAGCCTCCAAGAACAGGGGCACGCGCGAACTGATCTCCGAGCTGGCCGACCTCTTCTTTCACACGCTGGTCCTTATGGTCGAGCGCGATGTCAAATTGAGTGATGTTCACAATGAGCTGGCCCGCCGCGCGGCCCAGGCTCCTCAACCCGAACAGGGGTAAGGGCCGCGCGGCTCGCGAGTTCGTCAGACTATTATGAATTTCCTGTCACCCCAAAATTACGACGACTTCCTGAAGCTGGCGAGCGAAGGCACGGTCGTACCGGTCTCCAAACGGGTGATGGCGGATTTACTTACGCCCGTGGCGGCCTACATGAAGATCGAGCGCCTCAGCCCGTACTCGTTCCTTCTGGAGTCGGTGGAAGGCGGCGAGAAGGTTGCCCGCTACTCATTTCTCGGGTTCGACCCCCACGCCATCGTCCGATGCCGCGACGCAAAGGTCGCGATAGAGTCCGCTTCGGGAAAAGTAGAGACGGCCGAGTCTATGCTCGCGGTCCTTCGACGACTCGCGGGCAAACACATCCCCGTCAGACTGCCCGACATGCCTCCTTTTGTCTGCGGGGCCGTCGGCTACATGAGCTATGACGCCGTCAGGTGGTTCGAGGACGTGCCGGATGAGAATGCGGACGACCTGGATGTGGACGATGCGGTCATGATGTTTTTTTCGCGCCTGCTGGTCTTCGATCACGTCAGGCACCAGATTCATCTCATCGCTAATATCTTCACCGAGGGAAAGACCGACGGGATGGAAGAGGATTACCGCGCGGCCCTCGAAGACATCGAATCGATGGAGGCCCTGTTGGATGACCCGGCCGAGCCTCTGCCTCGCCGTTCGGCCAAGGGCCGAGCGCCCCTCCGGTCGAACGTCTCTCGTGAGGATTTCGAAAGCGGGGTCGTGCGAGCAAAAGAGTTCATAGCGGCAGGTGACATCTTCCAGGTCGTCCTCTCCCAGAGGTTCGAAGTCGGATTGTCCGCGCATCCCTTCGAGGTCTACCGCTCTCTTCGCGTGGTCAACCCCTCTCCATATATGTTCTATCTCAAGATGGGAGACCAGTCGATAATAGGCGCTTCGCCGGAGATGCTCGTGCGCGCGACCGGCAGGCGTTTAGAGTACCGCCCCATCGCGGGCACGAGGCCGCGCGGCGCGACCGAAACCGAAGACCTGATACTTGGCGAAGAGTTGAGGGCCGATGAAAAGGAGGTGGCCGAGCACGTCATGCTCGTCGACCTGGGGAGGAACGACCTGGGACGGGTCGCCGACTTCGGATCGGTCGAAGTTACCGAACTGATGATGATCGAAAGATATTCTCACGTCATGCACCTCGTCTCGGGCATCAAAGCCAGACTCAGGCCGGGAATGGATCGCTTCGATGCTCTCGCCGCGTGCTTTCCCGCCGGCACAGTAACCGGAGCCCCCAAGGTCAGAGCGATGGAGATCATAGACGAGCTCGAACCTGCTCGAAGGGGCGTTTACGCGGGCTCGGTGATGTACCTCGATTATTCCGGCAACCTCGACTCCTGTATCTCGATTCGCACGATCCTGGTCAAAGACGGGAAGGCCTACATCCAGGCAGGGGCGGGAATCGTGGCCGACTCGGTCCCCGAGACCGAATATGTCGAGACGGTCAACAAGGCCCGGGCCATGCTCCAGGCGATAGATATGGCCGAGAAGCGGTGAAGGTAGGAATCGAGGGCGTCTCGCCCAGGAAGTTGAGAACATCTTCCAAGGTCGTTAGCGTTAGCGGATTCGGACGAGACGCCCTCGATACCAGACGGTCCATTGTTAGTGTCGAGACCGTTTCGAGACTCGCTTCCGAACCGTCTTGCTTACCTGACTATTACGATCTCGTCATGTGATTACGGGCGAGACTTTGATAGAGGGTGCAAATTTATGGCTCTTTGCCGGGCAATCCGGAGAAATATCCCGGCCGTCGGATTTAACGACCTGTTTACGTGGATTAAATTTGAAGTTAAAGCGGCGGTGGCAGATTCGGTCTCAGAGGCTGGCCTACCCAACACAATCCCATGTCAACGTTGATCTTCAAAACGCGGGGCGAGCAGACCTCCTCACCCCGCCTCTCCCTCTCTTAATACGCCCTCGTACGATGAGCGAGTCATAGAGAAGCCCGGGACTCGCAGACGCCGTACGCAACGGCCATCATTCATCCCACGCGGCTAAATCACACGACGGGGCTAAGACGCGGAGTGAGCGCCTGATTTCGCGCCTTCCTGCCCTGCCGCCGACTCGAATCCGCCTTCCGGCGTCCACTTGCCTACTTCCTGGCCCTCATGTTGGACGACCACCTGGAGCTCCTTCGCGGAATTGCCCTGGGAAGCGCGGAACATATTGAACCACTGGCCCGTCGATCTCTCCTTTATTCCGTACGGGGCCTCGATCCAGTACTCGTTGACGTTCACGATGAGCTTATCGCCGCTGATCTCGTAGTCTTGAACGCGCGCGTCGAACTTGAGCATCTTTTCCAGGGTTTCGCCGTCTGCGCTCGTGCCGGGGAACTGGTCCGTCGGCGTCGGCGTTTTATGATGGCCTCCGCAAGCGCCGGTAATGAGTACGAATAGAAACACAGCCAGAAGGCTTAACCCCGGCAATTTGATTACTGCCTTACTCCCTTTCCGAATGCTATTCATAATGGCCTCTCGATATTTGGATTCGCTAAACGGAACTTCCTCTTTTATGGTCGAGGCCCATTATCATTGTTGCGGCGGCCTTCGTCAAATACATTGATCGATATACGAATCTCCCTTCCCGATTCCCGGCCCCGGTCGGGCCGTCTCCCGCGCTCAAAAAAAAATGGAGGCAAAAATAAGGGCGTGAAATACCGTTTTCGTTGCTGGATATCGAGACGCACCCCGTTCAATCTATGATTGATCCGAGTGGAAAGAAGCGCGTGCTTTCGCTCAATTGGAGTAAGCGCCTTTGTAATGAAGGCTTTATTACAATAGTTTCCATAGGAGAGAATGGATGCGATATGCAATTTGGATGTCGGCTTTACTGGTCCTGGTTTCCGTACCCGGTCGCGCGCAAGAGGCGCCCAAGGTCGAAGTGTTCGGAGGCTACTCTTTCCTCCGTCCCGAAGGGGGAGGCAATTTGAATGGCTGGCAGGTCTCTGTCGCCGGAAACATCAACGATTGGTTCGGCGTAGTCGCGGAGTTGAGCGGGCACTATGGTTCGCGGCACAGCAGGTCGATCAGCTCATTTCCGGGGTTCCCCGGACTTCCTGACCCTCCTATCTTTAACGCCCGGACAGATTCCGAATCGAGCTTTCACACTTTTCTCTTCGGGCCTCGCTTCTCTTACCGCAAGAATGCCCGAGTGACCCCATTTGCCCATGCCCTCGTCGGGGCGTCCCGGGTACACGAAGAGCTGACCACGACCATCTCGTTCTCGGATATGAACGAATCGTTCAATCATTTCTCCTTCAGCGACACAAATTTCGCCGTCGCTTTAGGGGGCGGAATCGACCTCAATCTCTCTAAGGGATTCGGCCTGAGACTGGTTCAGGCTGATTACCTGCCGGTAAGAAGAAGCGGCTTTACTCAGGATAACGCCCGAATCTCGACGGGCCTCGTCTTCCGCTTTTGAGATGCGCGCGGGCCGATAATTCGCGCTGAGAGTCCGACATGGGAGGTAAGTGTGAAGGCCGGACGCCGGTCCGGCCTTCAATCACTCTTAGCTCCCCAGCTCATCCTCGGAATAGACCAGGCCGGTAACGGGCGAGTCGTAAGAGAGAAGCTCCGCATCGCTGAAGAAGCGCGCGACCTCTTTTTCCGCCGTCTCGATTGAATCCGACGCGTGCACGAGATTGGCCTGAACGCTCATAGCCAGGTCTCCGCGAATGGTCCCGGGCGCGGCCTCGCGCGCTTTCGTGATTCCGCATAGCCTTCTCACCGTATCCACCGAATCGAGCCCCTCCCAGCAGATTGCGACCACGGGGGTCGATTGCATGAATCGCTTGGTGCCGCCGAAAAACGGCTTGTCGAGCAGGTGGCTGTAGTGCTCGTTTAATATCTCGTCGGTAAGAGACATGAATTTTATACCTGACAGCTTCAGCCCCTTCTCTTCGAAGCGGGCGATGATTCTGCCGACCAGCCCTCGTTGGATCGCGTCGGGTTTGATTAAAACTAAAGTCCTCTCCACTTTTGTCTCCTCTTGGGAAAATTTAGGAACCGAAGATAATAGCGGACAATTCACCGGCTGAACAAGCAAAGCAGCGGCAGATCGGAGGCGGAGGCGGGAAACATAGTTTATAATGGGCCGGTGCGATTCGATGTTAAGGTGCGATGAGTGAGGTCCAATCTATGAGCGAGCAACTGAGCGAAGCCGGTTTCGTCGAAAAAGTGGAACAGGCGATCGCCGTTCTCGAACAATCTTTCGCCGATCTCGCGGACGATCGAGAGATAGACGTGGGGGTCGAAGGCGGGGTCCTTACCGTGACCTTCGAGGAAGGCGAGCCGGGGAGGTTCATCGTGAGCCCGAACTCCTCGGTCAGGCAAATCTGGGTCTCGGCCAGAGTATCGAGCTTCAAGTTCAACTGGTCCGAGGAGGCCGGGCAGTTCCTGCTTGCCGGAACCGGCGAGCCCCTGAAAGAAGTGATGACACGTTTGACACGCGAGCAGCTTGGAGACTCCAGCGTCTCCCTGTGACATCGCCGGGTGGATTTCAGGTATGACGGGCCGCGCGCTTACCACAAAGGACCACACGCTCAGCTCTTCCGAGATAGAGGCTATCCTCGCGTCCACCGAGAAAAGCGATCGACTGCCCGCGCGGATCGATCTCATTTCCGAGGCGTTCCTGGCGAGGCCTTACGCGGCGAATCCCCTTGGAGGCGGGCCGGGACAGCCGGAGACTCTGACGGCATCCCTCGAAGCATTCGATTGCGTGACCTACATCGAGACCGTGCTGGCGCTGGCCCTATCCGGCATTTCGGGCGATGCGGCGGAATTCCTCGACCTCCTCAGAAGAATCAGGTACGAAGACGGCGAGGTCGCCTGGCAAAAGCGTAATCACTACATGACCGGCTGGGCTGAAAATAACGAGTCGGCCGGGTTCGTTCGCAACATAACGGATGGCCCGCTCGCCGAGAAGATTACGCGGACGCTTTCAGTCGTGGAGGGATTGCCCGCGCGGCGGGTTACCTTTCAGCTTTTCCGCAAGCGAAAGCTCGCTTCGATATCTGCTCGGATCGAGACCGGGGATCTGATTCTTTTCGCTTCGGCGAAGAGGAATCTCGATTTCTTTCACACGGGATTTCTAATCGAAAGAGACGGTGAGCTCAGGTTGCGGCATGCGACACGCTCGGCGGGAGCGGTCGTCGAACAGCCGTTGCCCGATTTCCTGGACCGTTTTCGCATGTCGGGCTTCGTCTTGCTGAGGCCGGCCGGGCGCTTCGACCCATCCCGCCATTCTTATACTGAAGGCAAACAGGATTAATGAAACCGATAACTATCGTAATGATGACCGAGAGCCACCCGGACTCTTCGGCATTCATAGATTCTCTGGAAAAAGCCGAAAGCGTACATCAGATCATTTTTCTGAAACAGTCCTCAACCGAGGGCCGCGATTTATCAGATAATCCGGCCTGCGAGATGAGAGCCCTGGAACTTGATTCGCCCCTGGGGGCGAACCTCGCGGAGATCCTCGGAGAAGTAGCCTCGGACTACGCTCTGCTTGTCCTTCCCGGGCCAGGCGTAGTACTCGGCCAGAGGGCTCTGGAGAGATTCCTTTCCGTGGCGGTAGACACCGGCGCGGCGATGGTCTACTCCGATTTCCTGGATGATGCGGGAGGAGAAATCTCCGGGCATCCTCTCATCGACTACCAGACCGGCAGCATCAGGGACAGCTTTGATTTTGGATCGGTGTTGCTGCTCGACAAGAAGAAGGCGGACGAGGCTTTTCGGCGTCACGGGAATATCGAACCGGACCTGCGCTTCGGCGGTCTTTATGATTTGAGGCTGAAGCTCTCGATCGATTTCGAGATCCGGCGCATTCCGGAACCGCTCTACACGCGCGTACCTGTCGACCGGCGCGCTTCCGGCGAGCGGCAGTTCGATTATGTGGATCCCCGCCAGAGAGAGTATCAAATCGAGATGGAGTCGGTCGCGACCCGCCATCTGAAACGCATCGGCGCATACCTCGCGCCCGAATTCGAGCCGCTCCCGGAAGCGGCGGATGATTTTGCCCTCGCGGCCAGCGTCGTGATCCCGGTTCGCAACCGCGAGCGCACCGTGAGGGAGGCCGTGCTCAGCGCGCTCTCGCAGCAGGCCTCTTTCGATTTCAACGTCATCGTCGTGGATAATCACTCGACCGACCGCACGTCTGAGATACTCTCCGAGCTGTCGAAAGAGCATGAGAACCTCGTTCACTTGATCCCGAACCGGCGCGACCTTGGCATTGGAGGGTGCTGGAACGTAGCGGTCTTCTCCGATTACTGCGGGCGCTACGCCGTGCAGCTCGATTCGGACGACCTCTATTCCGGCGCAGACACCCTCGAAAAGATGATCGCGAAATTCAACGAAGGCCCGTACGCGATGGTTATCGGCTCGTACACGATTGTCGATTTCGACCTGAAGGAAATACCTCCGGGGCTGATCGATCATCGGGAGTGGACCCGTGAGAACGGGCGCAACAATGCCCTCCGCATCAATGGGCTGGGAGCGCCCAGAGGCTTTCTCGTCCCCGTGCTGAGGCAGACGGGATTGCCGAACACCAGCTACGGCGAGGACTACGCGGCCGCCCTGCGAATCAGCCGGAGCTACGAGATCGGGCGAATCTATGAGTCCATTTATTATGCCCGGAGGTGGGAGGGAAATTCCGATGCCGCCCTGCCCCTCGCTACCTCCAATCGCTATGACTCGTATAAAGACGGCGTGCGGACCATTGAGCTGCTTGCCCGAAAGAGGTTGAATGACGGTGAAATGGGACGAGCGTGAACTAAGCCAAGAAGAGATGGAAAGCGCTTCCGGCTCGCGGGACCGAGAAGACCTCGCCGCTAAGATCGACGCGTTGATCGACCAGCAAAAACGGACGTGGCCCCTCCTGGCTCGCGGGTATTCCGCGTTAGAAAGGGTCGAGACGAAGCCGCTCGTCATCGAGCGCTCCCGGGTCTTCGCCCAGCACAACCCGGGGCGAATCAAGAGCACCTCCGCCAGGGTAGATAAGGAATCGGTCGAGAAGCGGACGTGCTTTCTCTGCGCCGAGAATTTGCCTCCCGAGGAGAGAGCGATCAGGTACGGCGAGGATTTCATGATCATGTGCAACCCTTTCCCCATACTCGATCACCATCTATCGATCGTGCATCGCGAGCACATACCGCAGGAGATCAGGGGAAACGCTGGCGTCTTGCTGTCGCTGGCAAGAGACCTTGCGGGCCGCTTCTTCGTCCTCTTCAACGGCGCTCAGTGCGGCGCCTCGGCTCCCGATCATCTCCACTTCCAGGCATGCGCGCGGGACCTGCTTCCGGTCGAAGCGGACCTCAAAAGGTTCGATGCCTCAAGCGATGGGGAGATCGAGACCGCGATGGCCGACGGGATAGAGGTGTTCAATCTTTCGGATTGCGGCAGGAGCGTAATCGTCTTCAGGGGCGCAGACCGCGAGGCGACGGAGCGGGCGATCTATTCGACTCTCGACGTGCTATCGAGATTGACGAACAGGCCCGAGCCGATGATCAATATAGTGATTACGGGCGATGAAAATGGCCGAGCGTTTTCGTGGACCGTGTACCTGTTCCCCAGGCGGCGCCACCGGCCTTCCTTTTTTTTCGCGGAAGGCGAAGATCGATTGTTGATCAGCCCCGGCGCGATCGACATGGCCGGAGTGGTCGTGGTCCCGGAAATCTCCGATTTCATCAAGATCGACTCGCACCTTGTCCGCGAAATTTACCGAGAGGTAACCCTTGAAGACCGGCTCGTACGCGAAATAATGGAAGCAACCGCGGCAGGCGTAGACGGGAGGGTATAAAGTGAGATTCGGAATCGAACCGACCATAAAAGTCGGCCTAATGGAAGGGGCGAGCGAAGTGAGGCTCACGCTCGACGGGAATTTTCTTGCCTCGACGGGCGAGGCGCTCGAACCGGGCGACTATCTCGCAACGCTCGCGGAGGGAGGGCTGATGCTCAAGGGCAAAGTCGATAGGGAGCTGTCGGCGCTGACCTTCTCTCCGACAGATTTCGAAAGCGACCGGATTACGATCCACGATATTACCATCGGCATCGATTTCCACTGGCAGCGCAAAGAGGCGCAGGTCTTTCAGGGGGCGTTGACGCTGACGCCCCGCGACACGGGGCTCGTCGTAATCAACGAGCTGCCCCTTGAGTCTTACCTGGTCAGCGTGATCTCTTCCGAGATGAGCGCCTCGTGTCCCCCGGACCTTCTGCGGGCGCATGCCGTAGTCTCAAGAAGCTGGCTCCTTGCCCAACTCGAAGCTCAGCTCGAAGCCCAGCTCGAAAACGCCGGCCCGGACGGGAAGACCGGCCTCGGCTCGACCGCGCCCGAGCGCGAATCGAGTGCCCCCCTGATCGAGGTGGTCAAATGGTACGGCCGCGAGAATCACTCCCATTTCGACGTTTGCGCCGACGATCATTGCCAGAGGTATCAAGGCATTTCGCGCGCGTATTCGCAGGAGGCCTTCGAGGCCATACGGGACACGCGCGGCGCGGTCCTTACGTGGGACGAAAAGATTTGCGACACGAGATACTCGAAAAGCTGCGGGGGCATGACGGAATCCTTCAGGGCTGCCTGGGAAGATAAAGACGTTCCCTACCTTTCGGCGATCTACGACGGCAGGGACGGCCCCGGTAACTTTGAAGGCACCCTGACTGACGAATCCGGGGCGGATGAGTGGATCTCGGGCTCGCCCGAGGCTTTCTGTAATACACACGATCGTGTGCTCCTGTCGCGCATTCTGCCGGGCTTCGACCAGGAGACTCTGGACTTTTTCCGCTGGAGAGTCTCTTACTCACAGGAAGAGATAGCCGGAATAGTGGAATCGCGCACAGGCCTCGGCCTCCGGGGCATTCGCCAGCTCATACCCGTGGAGCGCGGGGAGTCGGGAAGGATAATCAGACTGAAGGTCGTGGGAGAGCGAAAGACCGCGGTCATAGGCAAGGAGCTTGAGATTCGACGGGCGCTTTCGCGCTCGCACCTCTATAGCTCGGCCTTCGTAGTCCGCGAGGAAGGCAAAGGCGCAAGCGGCCTTCCTCTGCGCTTCCACCTGCTGGGCGCGGGGTGGGGCCACGGGGTCGGGCTCTGCCAGATCGGCGCGGCCGTAATGGCTGACTCAGGGTATTCGCACGAGCAAATTCTGGCCCATTACTTTCGCGGGGCCGAGCTGCGGAAGATCTATTGAGGCTGAAAAGCCCGAAGGCCCTCCGCATGGGCTTAGCAAGCGCGCCTGAATCGCGTATAATTCCGCTAGAACCCCGATGGCTTTGTGGCGGACGATACCGCAAAATTTCGCACTCTTTCGCGCCGCGCCTGGATTCTAATCGCTCATCCGGCCGGGAATCCGATGCGGCAGGTCAGATTTAAGCGGGCGACGGAGGCGTCCATCAGGGCGAGGCGATCCGGCCCTGTAAAGGATGATTATGAATGTACTCGCGGTTGATACTGGATATTCGGCAACAAAGATATATTCGGAGCTAAAGAGCGGTCGTAAGACTTTGATCTTTCCGTCCGTGATCGGGCCGGCGGATTTCGGGGAAGACTTCCTCGGCACGACCGAAGACAATTTCATAGCCGAGCTGAGTCTCTATCCCGGCAAGGTCAGGAATTTCGGCGAAACGGCGATCAGGCTGAATCGCGGGGGCGAGATGACGGCCGACCGAGACATGTTCACCAAGCATTACAACCCCGCGCTTACCCTGGCCGGCATCGCCCGGTTCATGGTCGAGAAACAGGCGCCCGCGCCCGAAATGCTCGTTCTCGGCTTGCCCGTTAATTTCTATGCAACTCAGAGGCAGGTCCTCATCGACAAGCTTGTCGGCAAGCACTCCATTACGCTTTACCAGATAAACGGGAAGGTCAGTCAGACGATCGAGCTCAACCTGGACAATATTCTCGTGCTGCCTCAAGGCTACGGCTCATATCTCAGCTACGCGCTCGACAGGGAAGGTAACAAGATCGCGGAGCGGATCGTGCCGACTGCCGTAATCGACGGAGGCGAGAAGACGATCGACATCGTCGCGGCGGACGGCCGGTACATAAACACCGTCTCTAAATCCATCCCGTCCTCGCTCGACGCGGTCTATCACGACCTTCAGAGGGAGATCGACGCTCGCTTCGACGATTACCTGGAGCGCAGCACGATAGAGTCCTACATCCGCAGCCGGACCGCTTACATAACTCCCAACGGCGAATCGGTCGATCTCGAAGAGATGCGAAAGCAGGTCCTGGAAAAACATCTGCCGGAGATCATAAACCGGATTCAGATGACCGTGCGCCCGATGAGGCCGCAGAAGGTGCTGGTCGCGGGCGGGTCGGGCGATATGCTTTACGACGGGATCAAAGAGATTTTCCCATCCGCCGAAAAGGCCGAGTCGATGATCTTTTCAAACGCCATCGGCTACTACCGCTACGGCCTGCTGCGCCAGGCCAACGGAGACGCATAAACGCCGCTTTATGAATTCGGATGCGACCCGGGACCGGGGCCGGAACGCCTGCGGCCCCGGGTCGCGCCCAACTTCCCGTTCGCGTATTTCACGCGGAAGAGAAACGCATGCGATTCGCCTGATCCCGCAACCTGCTCGAAATCCGACGAGGACTCGTATATCTCTCTCCAGAAGCTGCGCTCGCCCTCACCCGGCACGAAGCCGTGCACTTCATCCGAAACTATGAATGTGTTCGGGCACAGCTTCTTGATTGAATGAATCAGGTTCGGATCTGCCGTATCCTGAAGGATGGCCGCTCTTGGCGAGGCAAGCTCGATCAGCTCAACGGCCGGACGGGAGTACGATCGAAGCGCGAAGGGAACGACCATGGCTCCGGTCTTCCACGTGGCCGCATGGGCGACCACGACGGCGGCGGAATGGCAGAGCATCATCACAACCCTGTCGCCTCCTCCTACTCCGGACCCGCGCAGGACGCGAGCGAGCTTATCGGAAAGGTAATCGAGCGCGCCGAAGGTATAGATATTTTCCCCCGCCGGCCTGGCCTCTATTATCGCGGGGCGAATCGCCGAATTCGGACCTCCATCGCAAACCTTCCTCGCGACATCTACGCCGAAGGGGGCGACGAGGCGAAACTCGGCCCGCGCCCTCTCGCCGGATTTCGATCGCCATGAATTCGCGAGGTAGAGGCCTCTCATGATCTTCGGGGCTTCAATCGCCTGCTTGAGACGCGGCCTTTTCCGGCTCCCCCATCCTGTTCATGAGCGAGGCCGCGATCCGCTCGCGGTGGAAAGTAGCATCCCCGAAAAGCAGCTCCGACGCCTTCGCCCGCTTGTAGTAAAAATGAATGTTCTCCTCCCAGGTGAAGCCGAGGCCGCCCAGGACCTGGATGCAGAGGTTTCCGACCTCGCGGTACGAATCGCTGGCGTAGGTCTTCGCCAGGGAAACGGCCACGGGAGCCTGTTCCGGGTCATTCCCCATGATCCATGCCGCGTAATACACGGCGGAGCGGGCGCTCTCCGTCATCAGCAGCATGTTGGCGCAATGGTGCTGGATGGCCTGGAATTGCCCTATCGGCTTGCCGAACTGCTTCCGCGTCTTTGCGTACTCGACGGCGTTCTCAAGCGCCCACTGCATGCCCCCCACCATCTCGGCCGTGACCGCGATCGTCGCGATGTCGAGCGCCTCCTGCAAGGCCAGGCGCGCCGGAGCGCCCCGCGCGATCAGGTTGGACGAGGGGACCTCCGCGTCCGCGAACGTGACTTCGCTCAGCCCGCGCGAGAGATCGAGCCCGGGCATCCGGGCGATCGAGACTCCGGGCGTGTCGCGGTCCACGAGCAGCAGGGCGAGGTCCGGCCCGATGCGCGCGGCGGTGATGATGCAATCGGCGACCTCCGCGTCTGTCACGAACAGTTTCTTGCCGCTCAGCCTGTATCCTTCGGGCGTCTCGACCGCTTCAAGCGTGACCGAGTCGATCTCCCAGCTGGCTTTCTCTTCGAGGAGCGCGACGGTGGCCCTTGCGCGCCCTTCGCAGATGGCCTTCAGGTATTTATCTTTCTGCTCTCCGGAGCCCCTGGCTAGAACCGGCCCGGCGAGCGCCACGGTCGAAAGAAATTCTCCGGGGACGAGTGCGTATCCCATCTCCTCGAAGGCCACGGTCATCTCGACGAGTCCGAGCCCCATGCCTTCGTCCTCTTCGGAAAATATCAGGCCGGTCCACCCCTGCTCGACGAGCTTGTTCCACAGCGTCTCGGAGTAAGGCTCGCCTTTTTCGATCATCTCGCGGACGAGGTTCGGAGGGCATTCGGCTGCGAAGAGGTCCCTCGCCGAGCGTTTGAAAAGTTTTTGCGTCTCATTCAGATCAAAGTCCATATCGTCTCCTAGTCGATCGGCCGGTTAATAGAAACACAGAGTTCCGGATCAGTAGCTCTTGGGAAGTCCGAGAACGAAGTGGCCTATGATATTGCGCTGAATCTCGGATGTCCCCGCCTCGATCGTGTTGCCGCGAGAGCGGAGGTACGAGTGCGCCCACTGCCCGTGATCGACGGCGTACGGGCTGTCGTGTGTGAGCTGGCCGAACGGGCCGAGCAGCTCCATCGCGAGCTGCTGAAGCCTCTGGTTCATCTCGCTCCAGAATATTTTCTGGATGGAGCCTTCGGCGCCCGGGACCCCGGTCTTCGACATCCGCGTGATCGTGCGCATCTGGTTGAGCCTGAAAATCTCTATCTCGGTATATAGCTGGGCGAGCTTCTGCCTGATGACGGGGTCCTGGCTCGCGGGTCTTCCGTTCCGGTCGATAGTCCGCGCGAGCTCGACTAGCCTGTCGAACTGTCGCTTGAAAGTGATCTGGAGGCTCGCGCCGAGGGTGCCGCGCTCGAACATCAAGGTGGCGATCGCGATCTCCCAGCCTCCGTTGACTTTGCCCACGACGTTTTCGACCGGCACCCGAACGTTTTGAAAGACGACTTCGTTGAACTCCGACTCGCCGGTCATCTGCTTCAAGGGCCTGACGGAGACGCCGGGGCTGTGCATGTCTATGAGGAGGTAGGTAAGCCCTTTATGCTTCGCGGC
>DATLMR010000257.1:0-24921 GCA_035537555.1 Blastocatellia bacterium | reverse complement strand
GCATCACGAGCAACGACTTCCTTCGCCAGGACGCGAACCTCGTCCTGAGCCGGCTCCGCGAGCAGGGCTACCGCAGGGCGACCGTCGAGGTGCTTCGCGGCGTCTCGCCGACCGGCGATAATCTCATCATCACGTTCGAGGTGAACCAGGGGCCGCGCACGCACGTCGAAGATATCGGCATACGCGGCAACACCGTGCTTACGGAAGATGAGCTGCGCGGGCGCCTGACCCTGAAGGCCGAAGATCCGTACGTCACGAGCGAGATCAGCCGGAACGCGGACCGCGTGCTCGCGGCATATAATCAGAGAGGCTACGCGACGGCCGAGGTCTTCTCGGAGCTCGTAGACCTGGGAAACATCAACGGCCAGGACAGGGTCCGCCTGGTCTTCGCCATAACCGAAGGCAATCGCATAAAGATCCGAGAGGTTCACACGCGCGGCATAGCCGTGACCGAAGAAGGAAGGCTGGAGCGAAACTTCTACCTCTTCAAGGAAGGCGACTACCTGCGCCTCGATCAGCTTCAGGAGACCGAGCGCGTGCTCTACGACACCAATGCCTTCAGCTCCGTCAACATCACCTCGGAGCCTATAGGCGAGACGGTCAACGGGATCGAGCAGAGAGACGTGACCGTCAATATAGTGGAGGCGAAGCGATACGACCTGATCTACGGATTCGGCTACCAGACGAACCGGAGCAACAAGACCGTGCCGGGGCTCGACGTGCTCAACGGAGCGCGCGGCCTGGTGCAGCTGACGAACACCAATATGTTCGGCAAGCTCTATACGGGCAGCATTCAGGTCCGCGCGAGCCAGACGGAATTGCTGGGCACGGTCTCTTTTCAAAACCCCCGGCCTTTCGGCAACAACTACCCGACCCTGATCTCGGTCTTCGCGAGAAGGCTGGCGGAGAAGTCTTTCAACTCCGACCGCTACACGGCCTTGATTCAGGTCGAGCGGCGGATCTCTCCGACGACGCTTGCCTATCTGAGCTATAATTTCGAGCGCATCAGCAACTACAATCTGGACGTGAGCCCGGAAGAGATAGAGCGCAACCGCGCCGCGGTGCGCCTGGGCCGCATAGGGCCGAGCTTCGCGCGCGACACGCGCAACAACGCCTTCGACCCGAGCGCCGGAACCTTCACTCTCGGGAGCCTCTACTACGCATCGACCTTGCTCGGAGGCAATGAGAAGTTCATAAAGATGCTGGTCGAGCACAACCGGTATTATGCCGTCTCCCGATTCCGCGACACGGTCTACAGCATCTCCGGCCGTCTCGGGCTGGCGAGGCCGTTCGGCGGCAGGGAGTCTCTGCCCATCTCCGAGAGGTTCTTCGGAGGCGGCGCGCGCGACCTGCGCGGCTTCGGCTTCGAGGAGGCCGGGCCTCAGGTCAACGGGCGCCCTCTGGGCGGCAACGCGGTCGTCGTGTTGAACAACGAGCTCAGATTCCCGATCTACAGCTTCCTGGGCGGGTCCGTCTTCGCCGATACCGGAAACGTCTTCCGCAGGGTCAGGGACATCAAGCCCTCGAACCTGACGCAGACCGTGGGCTTCGGCCTGAGGATCAAGACGCCGGTCGGGCCGGTGCGGCTCGACTTCGGGTTCCTGATAATAAACAAGCCGCAGAATGCTCCGAGCTTCCGCAGGCATTTTACGCTCGGCTCGTCTTTCTGATTATGAAGCGACTTATATCGATCACAGCTACGCATATGCCCGCCGCGTGCCTCGCCCTCATCGCGCTCTGCCTGCTGCACCCGCCCGCGAAGGGACAGACGCTCGTGGACCAGATCGTGACCCTCGTCAACGACGAGATCATAACGCGCTCGGACCTGCTCTGGAGCCTCGCGCTCGACGCCCGGTCCCCGAGCCCCGCCGGGGCGGTCAGCTCCGAGCTGCTACGGCAGAAGCTCGATATAATGATCGACCAGCGTTTGATCGCGCAGGAGGCGACGAAGGTCCCGGGCGCCGAAGTCACGCCCGAAGAGATCGACAAGAAGCGGGCGGAGATCATAGCCAGGTTTCCCTCGGAAGCGGCCTTCCGCGAGCGGGTGCAGTCGGTGGGGCTCACTCCCGAGAGGATAGACCTGCTCCTGCGCGAGATGATCCTGATCGAGAAGTTCATAGGCTTCAGGTTTCAGGCCTTCGTCTTCGTCACCGAGCAGGAGATAGAGCGGTACTACAATGACGAGCTCGTCCCGAAAATCCGGAAGGAAGGCCAGGTGCCTCCCCCGCTCGATCAGGTCCGCGACATGATTAAGGAAAACCTGAGGGTCACAAAAGTAAACGAGGAGATGGACCGCTACCTGACCACGGCCCGCCAGCGCGCCGACATCGTGCACCTGGCCGAGCTGTAGAACCCGCCTGACAGGTTGATGTCTGGCATCGCCGGATCGATAACGCGATCCGGCTGCTTTTTCTCACCGTATCGAGTAATATTCATGCAGGTGTTCAAACAGGCGGCGGCCTGTCCACCGGACCCGTGTCATAATCAACAGCAATTCGGGAGGTTGGTCATGAAGTACCTATCTTTGCTTTGTCTCATATCGCTACTGGCGCCCGGCCTGTCGCAGCCGGGAGGCATAGCCGCGCTCGCCGGGCAGAATTCGCAGGACGAGCCGATCAAGCTGAGGTCGGAGCTCGTGCAGGTCGACCTGATCGTGCTGGACAGGTCGGGGCGTCCGGTCAAGGACCTGAAGGAGCAAGATTTCATACTCACGGAAGACGGCAAACAGCAGTCCATCAGCTTCTTCTCGCTTCTCGCGTCGCCTCGCCCGGACGCGGCCGCAGGCGCGCCCGGACAGGCGGGAGCGGGGCCTTCCGCGACTCAGCCGGGCATACCTCCCGGTACGGGCAGGACCATCTTCCTGATCTTCGACCCCTACTTCATCAGCTTCGATTCGTACCCGCGATTGAGGACGGGCCTGCAAGGATTTATAGCCGATAACCTCGACCCGCAGGATCAGCTTGCGATCATCAACCTGAGCGGAGGGGCGGCCGTCTTTCAGCACGCGAGCGCCAACAAGGAGGTCGTATCGCTCGCCCTCGACGCGATGCTCCGCACGGGCAGCAAGAACAGCGAAACCAGCCCCGCGAGCTCGCTCGCTTCGGCGATTCAGGGCGACGCGCTCGGCAGCCTCAGGAGCAGCGCGGGCGACAAGAACCAGCTAATGGAGAGAGATTACAGGCTCAAGAATACTCTGCGCTCGCTCGCGAGTATTTCGAAGAACCTGGGCGAGGTGCCGGGGCGCAAGATCGCAATCTTCGTCTCGGAGTATTTTCCCGTCTACCTCGACCCGGCCCACCTGAGCGACGGCGAGCCCAACAGGACCAATTATTCGAACGAGCTCCGCGAGATAATAGGCAGAGCAAGGCGCGGAGGGCTCGTCTTTTATACCCTCGATCCGCAGGGGCTGGCCGCCAACGACATCCCCGGCGGCACGGCTGCCACGCACCAGCCGGCGTCCATGTTCGGCGGCAGAAAAGCGCCCGAGGAGTCGTTCAAGAACCTGGATACGTTGCGGATGAATCGCGAGGGATTGCGCTACATCGCGGAGGCCACCGGCGGCCAGTCGATCCTGAATACGAATGACTTCAAGGCGGGCCTCGACCGGATAATCCGGGAGAACGAAGCCGTGTACGTCCTCGCCTATTATCCTACGAACTCCACGGAAGACGGTAGATTCCGGCGCGTGAAGATCCAGGTGAAAGGCCGCCCCGACCTGACGGTCAGGACGCGGCAGGGCTATCTTGCCCGCGGAAAGAGGGACGATGATCGGAAACAGCAGTCGAAGGAAGAGCTCCTGAGCAACGCAGTCTCGAGGCTCGCCCCCATTCGCAACATCATGGTCGGCCTGACGCATTCGACTACGGCTCCAAACAAGGCCGAAGTGGTCGTGCGGATCGCGCCCGAGCCCGGGCTCTTCAAGCGCCAGGGCGGCCTGCACAGGGCCTCGTTCGAGATAGCCGGGTTCATATTCGATTTGCAGAACAAGCAGGTGGACGGCTTCAGCAAGACGGTGAAGCTGGAATTGAGCGAAGCGAATTACTCGCGGCTGATGAGCTCGGGGATGACCGTCCCCGTCGAGATCGAGCTGAAGAAGCCCGGCCTCTACAACCTTCGCGTGGCGGTCCTGGAACCTGAAAGCGGAGAGATCGGAACCGCCTCCGACTGGGTCGAAGCGAAATAGCCCGGAGCGGACATTCCCCGGGAGCGCGGGCCTTGAGGCCCGCGCTCCGCGCGTCTGAGAGGGCCTTTTTAAAAATCCCCGGCCGCCCTCTGGCCCCTGATCCCTCAATCCTGCTAATATTATTTTTCAACTCGGAGGCCCAATATCATGGATAAGCTAAGGGAAGAGTGTGGCGTATTTGGTATTTTCAACCATGAAGATGCCGCGCGCCTTACATACCTGGGACTGTATGCCTTGCAGCATCGCGGGCAGGAATCGGCCGGGATCGTCTCTTCGGACGGAGAGCGCCTGCACGCCGTGCGCGGCATGGGGTACGTGAGCGAGATATTCACTCACGAGCAGCTCGCGCACCTGCCGGGCCGCGCGGCCATCGGGCACGTCCGCTACTCGACGGCGGGCAGCGTCTCCCTGCGCGAAGCACAGCCTTTTCTGGTAGACGGCCACCGGGGGCAGATCGCGCTCTGCCATAACGGCAACCTGCCGTACGCGAGCCACGTTCGCGCCGAGCTCGAGGTGGACGGGGCCATCTTCTCTTCGACCTCCGACACGGAGGTGGTCCTGCACAAGATCGCCCGGTCGCGCGCCACGGACCTGATCGGGGCCATAGCCGAAACTTTCACTGAGGTCGAGGGCGCGTACTCGATGCTCTTCCAGACGAAGGGCAGCCTGATCGCGGTTCGCGACCCGCGCGGCTTCCGGCCGCTCTGCCTCGGGCAACTGGGCGACTCCTACGTCGTCGCGTCTGAGACCTGCGCCTTCGACCTGATCGACGCCACCTACCTGCGCGACGTGCAGCCGGGGGAGATCCTCATCATCGACGGGCAGGGATTGCACTCCTCCTTCCCCTGGAAGAAGGAGAAGGCCGCGCATTGCATATTCGAGCACGTCTATTTCTCGCGCCCGGATTCTATAATCTTCGGCCGCTCTGTCAACAAGAGCCGCCACAAGATGGGCCAGGCGCTCGCGCGCGAGCATCCGGCCGACGCCGATATCGTGGTGCCCGTGCCGGATTCGGGCACGTCGGCCGCCATCGGCTACGCGTCGGAGTCGGGCCTCAAGTTCCGCTTCGGCCTCGTCCGCAACCACTACGTCGGGCGCACCTTCATCGAGCCGAAGCAGTCGATCCGCCATTTCGGGGTCAAGATCAAGCTCAACCCCGTGCGCGACCTTATCGAGGGATTGCGCGTCGTGCTCATAGATGATTCGATCGTGCGCGGGACGACCTCGAAGAAGATCGTGCAGATGGTCCGCCAGGCCGGCGCGCGTGAGGTCCACGTCCGCATAAGCTGCCCGCCGACCGTCGCCCCCTGCTTTTACGGGGTCGATACGCCGACCAAAGAGGAGCTGATCGGCGCGAACCTCTCGACCGAAGAGATAGCGCGGTTCATAGGGGCCGACAGCCTGGGCTACCTGAGCCTCGGCGGCCTGTTGAGCTCATGCGGAGACCGGTTCGGCAATCGGCACTGTACGGCCTGCTACACGAATGACTACCCGATCCCGGTCATCTCCGGCGCGCGGACGAAGGCCGAGCGGGAGGAAGGCGCGCTCACGCACGACAGTGTCTGGCCCCGGTTCTGACCCGCCCTAATAGAATGAGAAAACGCTCCAGCTCGATCTCCGTTCTGGTGCTGCTTGTGCTCGCGGCGGCAGCATACTATTTTCTCCGCCCTCGGCCCCAGCCCGAAGAGCCCGTCCCCGGCCCCGTATCCGGCAAGCTCGTCGTCCATTTTCTGGACATCGGGCAGGGAGATTGCGAGCTGCTCCAGTTGCCGGGCGGCGAAACGATACTGATCGACTCCGGCGACAGCGGCGCGCCCACGGTCGATAAATTGAAGAGCTACGGCGTGAAAGAGATAGACCTCGCCGTCGCCACCCACCCGCACCAGGACCACATCGGCGAAATGCGAGACGTGATGCGGGCTTTCAACGTCAAGGAAGTATGGGATTCCGGCTTTCCCCTGTCGAGAAAGACCTACGAGACCATGCTTCAAGAGATCAAGGACCGGAAGATCAAGTTCTCGACTCCCAGGCGCGGCCTCACCCGCAAGTTCGGCGACGTGCTCGTCGAAGTGCTGGCTCCGGGCAATGAGTTCGTAAATGATAATCCGAATAACGCCTCGGTCGTCGTGAGGGTCACCTTCGGCAGCAAGCGCTTCCTCTTCACGGGAGACAGCGAAGTAGAGTCGTGGGCGGAGATGATAAGCGCGAGCGGAGACAAGCTGAGGGCGGACCTGTTGAAGGCCGCGCACCACGGAAGCTCCAACGGCACCACCAGAGACGTGCTCGACGCGGTCCGGCCGTCGATACTAACCATAAGCTGCAAGATCGGCAACGACTACCACCACCCGCACCCGAAGGTCGTGAGCCTGCTCGAACAGCGCGGGCCGGGCCTACAGGTCTTTCGGACCGACCTTCAGGGCGATATAACAGCCGTCTGCGACGGCAACGGCATCGAGATGCGCGCCCAGAAGCAGGTGCCGCAGGATCAGCTTTACTTGACGGGAGATGAGGCGGCGGGTAAGGTGGCGGGCGGAGAGGGCGACTCTTCGTCCAGGCGAAACGGCAGGAGGTCCAGATGAAGAAAGAGGCCGGCTTTAAAGTCGAGATAGATCGCGTCGAGGGTGCTCTCGCGGTAGTGGTGCTCAGCGACGACGATAAAGTGAAGTTCAACCTGCCCGTCAAGTACCTCCCCGAAGGCGTGCGCGACGGCGATCACCTCCAGGTTACTTTCAAGCTGGACGAGAAGAGCCGCGACGAGCAGAAGACCAGAGTGAGCGACCTGCTGAAAGAGCTCGCGAGCGGCGGCAAAAAAGAGCGAAGCGACAAAAGCGACGCGTGATGCCTCGCGCGCGCGGGGCGGTGTGATCGATATGAAAGAAGAGATCAGCTATAGGGATGCGGGGGTCGATATCGACGCCGCGAATGAAGCGAAAGAGCGAATAAAACGGCTGGCGCGCTCGACCTTCAATCCGAACGTCCTGACGGAGATCGGCTCGTTCGGAGGCATGTTTCGCGCTGACTTCAGGGAGATGAGCGAGCCCGTGCTCGTCTCTTCCGCCGACGGGGTGGGGACCAAGCTGCGCGTCGCGTTCATGACGGGAATTCACAATACGGTGGGCTACGACCTCGTGGGCCATTGCGTCAACGATATACTGGTGCAGGGAGCGCGCCCGCTCTTCTTCCTCGACTACATCGCGGCGGGTCGGCTCGTGCCGGATACGATCGCGGCAGTAATCGAGGGGCTCGCGCGAGGCTGCAAGGAGACCGCCTGCGTCTTGATCGGCGGCGAGACCGCCGAGATGCCGGGCTTTTACGCCGAGGGGGAGTACGACGTGGCCGGCTTCATCGTCGGCGTAGTGGACCGCCCCCGAATCATCGACGGCTCGCGGATCGCTCCCGGCGACCTTTTGATCGGCTTGCCTTCGGTCGGTTTGCACACGAACGGCTACAGCCTCGCGCGCAAGCTGATGTTCGAGGTGGCCGGTTACGAGGCCGGAACATATGTCGAAGAGCTCGGCTCCACCGTCTCGGAAGAGCTGCTCAAGCCGCACCGCAGCTACCTGCGCGCGATCGACGGCCTGCTGGACTCCCAGGTCATCAAGGGGCTCGTTCACATAACCGGAGGCGGGCTGCTTGAAAACATACCGCGCATCCTTCCCGACGGCACTGCCGCGGAGATCGACGGGGGCTCGTGGCCCGTGCTGCCCGTCTTCGGTCTGCTCGCGCGGCTCGGAAACGTGGCCGAGCGCGAGATGTATCGCACCTTTAACATGGGCATAGGCATGGTCATAACCGTGAGCCCCGAGAATTCAGCCCGCGTGCGAGCGCATCTTGATGAGATGGGAGAGAGCCATTACGATATCGGGCGCATCGTCGAAGGGCCTCAAACGGTCTCCATCATCAAGTAGCAAAGGCTATATAGAAGGCTGCCGCCGTCTCTTCAACCCGTCTCGACCAGACCGAATCCCGCGACCGCCGCAAGCGATCCGGGGATTATGGGGGGTACGGCGCGCAACAATGGAAGCAGATTCTTCGTTAAGGTTACGACGGAGCGAGACGAATGGCATATTGTTCGAACTGCGGAACGGCAACTGAAGAGGGCAAAATGTTCTGCCGACATTGCGGCACGCCCGTCCCCTCGGACGACGCGGAAGCTCCCACGTCGCAATTGCCTTCGGAGCCCGCGCCCGGGGCCGAGCCGCCCACGTGGCACCTGCCCTCGGAGTTCTCGCCGGGCTCCGCTTTGGAGCAGTCGTTCGACGAAGAATCGCAGACATGGCGGCTGCCGAGCGACACCGTGGCGAACGTGGAGCCGCAACGCCCGACCATGCCGGTCAACCAGGGTGCTACCGCGCCGCAGGTGCCCCCGCAGGCGAATCCTTACCCTCCCCAGGCGCAGTATTACCAGCCGCCCCCGCCTCCTGTCGTCTACCAGCCGCCGCCCGCGCACTACCAAAGCAACATCAGGATAGGCGACTGGCTCTCGGCCGGCTGGCAGGTCTACAAAGAGAACTGGCTGGTGATGTCGCTTTCGTCTCTGCTCGGAGTACTTTTGAGCGCGATCACGTTCGGGGTACTGGCCGGGCCTCTGCTCATGGGGCTTTACGGCATGGCGTTCAAGACCATGCGCGGGGAGCGGCCCGAGCTCGGCGACATGTTCAAGTGGGAAGGGCGATTCGTTCAAGCCTTCCTCTCTTTCCTGATATTCGGTGCGATCTACATGGGCTTTACCGCGGGGGGGAGAGGCGGCTTTTTAGGCGTCCTCGCTTTTCTGGTCGTGAATCCCATTCTGACGATCGGGCTCTCGTTCGTCCTGCCGCTCATATTGGAGCGCAATATGGACGTTGCCGCCGCCGTGAATTCGGTCGGGCGCTTACTCTTCTCTCGCGACAAGCTGATGTGGTGGGTCGCCGGGCTCGTCTTCTTCTTCATCAATTTTGCCGGCGGAGCCGCCTGCGGAATAGGTTTCCTGATCACCCTGCCCTGGACCATCTCGGCGGCGGCGATCGCTTATCGCCAGATCTACGGGATCGATGACCCGAACCGCACGATGCATTGAGGCCGCGATGCGGTGAAGCGTGCGAGCGTGGCTCGAATAGATCCTTCGAATCATCCCGCGCGAATCTCTCCGGCATCGATGCCGGCCCACAGAGAGCGACGGGCGATCTTTTCCGCTCCCTTCTTGTTTACCGGCGCGGCCATTTGGTAAATTTCCTTGCCGATGAATGGAGACAATTTGAGCGAAGAACAGAAAGACAGGCGCGCCGTCGCGGTCGTGGGCGCGGGCTACTGGGGAATAAATCACGTAAGAAATTTCTACGAGCTTGGCGCTCTCGGCATGATCTGCGATACCAATCGAGAGTTCCTCGCCCAGCTCGCGGGCCGCTTCCCGGGCGTGCGGGTTGAGACGGACTATCGGAGGGCCCTGGCCGACGAGAGCATTCGCGGGATGGTGATAGCCACGCCCGCCGAGACCCACTACCGGGTGGCCTCGGCGGCGATAGAGGCGGGAAAAGATGTGCTCGTCGAAAAGCCCCTGACGCTCGACGTGGCTGAGGGCGAGCGCCTGGTCCGGCTCGCCGAAAGCCGCCGGGCGGTCCTGATGATCGGGCACCTGCTCGAATATCACCCGGCGGTGCTTCGCCTGCGCGAGCTGATTGAGTCAGGAACGCTCGGCGAGCTGCGCTATATCTATTCGAATCGTCTGAACCTCGGCAAGGTGAGAAGGGAAGAGAACATCCTGTGGAGCTTCGCCCCCCACGACATCGCCATAATACTGAGGCTCGTCGGTTCCTGGCCCTCGCGCATTTCGGCGACCGGCGGCAGTTACATCCAACCGCGCATAGCCGATGTGACCGTCACCAATATCGAGTTTCCCACGGGGGTCCGCGCCCACATCTTCGTGAGCTGGCTGCACCCTTATAAAGAGCAGCGCCTGGTCGTCGTCGGGTCGAAGCGGATGGCCGTCTTCGACGACGTGCGCAAGGAAGAGAAGCTGGTCGTTTACGATCAGGGCGTGGAGATCGTGAGCGGAGAGCTGGTCACGCGCAAGAACGACGGGGTTGCCGAATCGCTCGAGACGGCCGAACCCCTGCGCCGGGAATGCCTCCATTTTCTCGACTGCCTGAGAACGAGGCGCCGGCCCCTGACCGACGGCGAGAGCGGGCTCCGAGTCCTTCGCATACTCGATGCGGCCGAGCGCTCCCTCGCACGAGACGGCACGCCCGTCGAGCTTGCAAGCCTCGATCTGGAAGCGAAAGCGACCACCTGATATGGAAAAAGGGTATTTCGTGCACGAATCGAGCTTCGTAGACGAGCCGTGCGAGATCGGTGAAGGAACGAAGATATGGCACTTCTGTCACGTGATGAGCCATTCGAAGATCGGCAGGGATTGCAACATCGGTCAGAACGTCGTCGTCTCTCCTCAGGTCGTGATCGGCGACAACGTGAAGATACAAAATAATGTCTCGATCTATACGGGCGTGGAGCTGGAAGACGATGTCTTCTGCGGCCCGTCGATGGTCTTTACCAACGTGACGAATCCCCGAAGCCACGTCTCGCGCAAGGACGAGTATCGCAAGACTCTGGTCAGGCGCGGCGCATCGATCGGAGCGAATGCCACGGTCGTCTGCGGGCACACTATCGGGCGGTTCGCTTTCATCGGCGCCGGGGCGGTCGTGACGCGCGACGTCCCTGATTACGCCCTGGTGGTCGGGAACCCCGGTCGAATTGTCGGGTGGATGTGCCAGTGCGGCATCAGGCTCGAACTGGGCCGCGGCGCGGACGGGGACGAGAGCGCCGTCTGTTCAGCCTGCCGGAAGGGCTACTCTATGAAGGCCGGCATCTTAAGAGAGACTGAAGCATCTACCATCGATGCCGGCGCAAATCCGTAAAGCCGCGCTTCGGATAAGCCTCGATTCGATCAGTGTGATATTTGCTCTCGCTTCAGGCGGCCAGGTTGTCGTCCTGGACAGGCGGGTTCACTTCGACCGGCGACCGGCGCAGCTCTATCTTGACTTCCCTTTCGGCTCCGCATTCGTAACAGGTCTGCACCAGTCGGTCGTCGGAAGTGCGAGGGTGGGGAACTCCCCAGTAGTGCGCGTGGTTTCTGAAAAAAGACATTATGCTCATTTTCGTTCCTCTTTGTTCCTCACTCATTAGACGTAAGGAAGGGCGGTTTAGATTCAGTTTTTTTGGTCTTTCCTGCCGGCTATACTGCCACGCCGCTCTCTCGTTTTCAGGTGCTCACTTCTTATAAATGGATAATGGCTTCGCATCTTCAATAACCCTCGCGCCCGCCGCCCGCGGTAATTAACGCCCTCCGAAAGCCTCCTTTATTTCCGCAGGATTAGAGCGGGGCGACAAAAAAAGGCGGGAACCATGTACCCTGCTGAAACGCCGGTTTTCTGCGGCGCGCCCCGCGAACCGGGATGCGCGGACGTCGGGCGAAAGGCGTGATCTCGGCAGGGCGGGAGGGTCTGGCGCCGTGTTATAATTTCTGCGGGAGAAAAGGATTTGAAGGTAATTTACGATAAGGGAATTTATCTCCCCGAGATAAATCTGTGGATGGATTCGAAGCGGCCGCGCGAACGCTCAGTCATCTCGCACGCCCACGCGGATCATATTCAGAGTCACAAGCAGATCATAGCCACGCCCGCCACCGCGAAGCTCTTCGAGCACAGGATCGGGAGGGCGGATGCCGTCGTGCTCGACTTTTACGAGACGAAGGATTTCGGGGATTACAAGCTTACGTTTTACCCGGCGGGCCACTGCCTCGGCTCCGCCCAGACCCTGATCGAGTACCAGGGCTCGCGCCTGCTTTACACCGGGGACTTCAAGCTGCGCGCGGGGCTCTCGTGCGAGCCGCCGGAGGTCGTCCAGTGCGATGTCTTGATAACCGAGTGCACCTTCGGGCGGCCACAGTATAACTTCCCCGAAGAAGGGGAGGTTCACAGGCAGCTTTACGAGCATATCGACCGAGCTTTCATGTCGGGCTTGCAGCCGGTCGTCCTCGCCTACTCGCTCGGCAAGAGCCAGGAGGCTCTCAAGATACTTCTGAAGGGCGGCTACTCCGTCGCCCTGCACGATTCTATAATGAAGATCGTCGATATCTACCGGGAGATGGGCGTGGAGTTTGAAGGCGATTACCGCCCGCTCGACCTCTCGGACATGCACGGCATGGTGGCGATGATGCCTCCGGGCGCGCGCCGCAGCTACTCCGTGCAGGCGCTCGACAATCTCTACACGATCTACCTGAGCGGATGGGGCATGGATCCGTCGGCTCGCTACCGCTATCGAACGCAGGTAGTGGTGCCTCTCTCGGACCACGCGGGCTTCGACGACCTCCATCGCTACGTAATTGACTCGGGCGCGAAGAAAGTGTACACAGTCTACGGCGATGACTACTTCGCTTCGCACCTGAGGCAGGCGGGAGTAGACGCCGGGCACCTTCAGGAATTCAACGGCCGCGCTAAAAAGCAGGGCGGCGGGAAGAGGCATAAAGGCGCGCCAGAGGCCGCGAAGCTTCCCGGCCTGTTCGATTTCCTCGAAGGCGAAACTAACGCGTGAGTCCCCGAAGGCATCGGGGAGCTCGAGATCCTTAACCGGGGCAGAGGTGATCTTGGCGACGGTCGAGTTAATCGGGTCGGAGTTCGAGCGAATACACGGCAACCTGCTGGGCGTTCTCGAAGTCATTCCGGAAGACAAGCTCTACTGGAAGCCTTTTGAGAGCGCGAGCTTCATCCGCATATATTCCTGCGGGGAATTAATAGCGCACATCGGGGGATCCATAGAGTACGCCTTCAATGGCATCACGACCAACTTCTGGGAAGAGCCGTTCGAGTGGATCACGCGCGAGGCCTTGCCGACCAGGTCTCACGTGGCCGCTTATCTCGAAGAGGCGGCCCGGGTGCGGCGGATCGCTTTCGCGGACCTGAAGGATGAGGATTTGCCCAAGCTGGTCTATTATCCCGACGCGACCGGAACCACGATCGGAGAGATCCTGATCAATACTCTGACCCATACCTCTCATCACAGGGGGCAGGTCTACGCGTACGTCCACCTGTTCTCGGACGCGAGATTGCCCGCGCTGTGAGGCTCGCCCCCGGAGTCCCGGCTGCCGGGAGCGGCGGCGTTTTTTTCGACGACATTACATTGAGCCATGCCAAAGAAAAGCGCGCAGCAGGAGATTGAAGAGCTGCAAAAGATCATCCGGCATCACGACGAGCGGTACTACGCCCTGAGCGATCCTGAGATCGGCGATTACGAGTACGACCAGCTGCTCAAGCGGCTTCGCGACCTCGAAGAAGCGAACCCCGACCTCGTCACCGGCGACTCTCCCACGCAGAGGGTCTCGGGACGCCCCGCCGAAGGCTTCGCGGAGTACGTGCACAGGCGTCCGATGCTTTCGCTCGATAACACCTACTCCACGGACGACCTGCGGGAGTGGGACCGCCGCGTATGCCGGGGGGTGGGGCGCGATTCGGTAGAGTACATGGCCGAGCTGAAGATAGACGGCCTCAGCATATCGGCGATCTACGAGGCGGGGCTGCTGGCTCGCGGAGTGACGCGCGGCGACGGCTTCATCGGCGACGATGTGACGCAGAACGTTCGCACCATCCGGTCCCTTCCTCTGAGAATCGGCCCCGATGCGTTCGCTCCTCCGGGTACGGCCGGGGTCCCGAACAAGGCCGCGAGCAAGACTTCCCGCGGGCCTTCGGCCGCGCGGGGGGGAAGGACTCAGCCGTCGCTTTTCAACGCCGAGGGCGCGGCCGCCGACCGGGCCTCCGCCCCCGCGCCGCGCGAGATAGAAGTCCGCGGAGAGGTCTACCTGTCGAACGAGGAGTTTCGCAGGATCAATGCCGAACGGGCCGAGCAGGGCCTCGCCCTGTTCGCCAACCCGCGCAATGCGGCGTCAGGCACGATGAAATCTCTCGACTCGCGCGTGGCCGCGGAGAGAAAGCTCGACATATTCTGCTACGACCTTCTCTTCGACGGTCGCAAGGCATTCGCGACTCACGGGCAGGCGCTCGACCGGCTCGTGGGCGCGGGCTTCAAGGTAAACGGCGCGCGCCAGCTCTGCTCGTCGATCGACGAGGTGATCGCGTTTTCCGAAAAGTACGGGGCCCTGCGCGACGAGCTCGGGTACGAGATCGACGGCGTGGTCGTGAAGGTGAACAGCGCCGCTCTCCAGGACGAGCTCGGCTCGACTTCAAAAGCGCCGCGCTGGGCGGTCGCTTACAAATATCCCGCGAGGCAAGCTACGACGAAGCTCAGGAGCATCACGGTGCAGGTCGGAAGAATCGGCACCCTGACCCCCGTGGCCGAGCTTGATCCCGTGCTGCTCGCGGGCACGACCGTCGCCCGCGCCTCGCTTCACAACGAAGACCAGATCAAACGGCTCGGCGTGATGATCGGCGACTACGTCCTGATCGAAAAGAGCGGCGAGATCATCCCGCAGGTAGTCAAGGTCATGGAGTCCAGGCGCGAGGGGCGTGAAGGCGAGCTCGTCCCGTTCGTGATGCCGACTTGTTGCCCCGCCTGCCGCGAGCCGGTGACCAGGCTCCCGGAGGAAGTGGCCTGGCGCTGCGTTAATTCCGCGTGCCCGGCGAAGATCAAGGCCGGGCTGAAGCAGTTCGCCTCGCGCAGGGCGATGCGAATCGAAGGGCTCGGCGAGGCGCTCATCGACCAGTTGATCTCACCCCGCGCGCCGGAACCCGCGCGAGACGAGGCCGCGAATCGAGACACGCGGCCCGCCTTCGTTCGAGACTTCGCCGACATCTATCGCCTGGCCGAGCGCCGCGACGAGCTGATCGCGCTCGAACGCCTGGGCGAAAAGTCTGTGGACAACCTGCTCAGGCAGATCGATGAGAGCCGCCGGAACGATATTCACAGATTGATCTACGGCCTCGGCATCCGCCACGTCGGGGAGCGCACGGCGCGAATACTGGCGCGCTCGTTCGCCTCGATAGATGAGTTGATGGGGGCCGAGCAGGAGCAACTGGCCGCGATCTTCGAGATCGGCCCCGTCGTCGCCGCTTCAATCAATGAGTGGTTCCGCGAGCCTCGAAACAGAGAGTTGATCGAGCGTTTGAAGAAAGCGGGAGTCAATACCTTCCGCCAGTCCACGGGCGGCGATGCGGGCGCCCGGGGGAGCGACCTTGCGGGCAAGCAGTTCGTGCTGACGGGTAAGCTCGTCAGCTTTTCCCGCGAGGAGGCCACGCGGATGATCGAGCAGCGTGGAGGGCGCGTCACCTCTTCAGTCACAAAGAAGACGGACTTCGTCCTCGTCGGCGAAGACCCCGGATCGAAGCTCGACAGGGCGCGCGAGCTGAAAATCACGGTGCTCGACGAAAAGGGACTGCTCGAACTGCTCGGCTGATGCGAGGGGCCTACGATGAAGGGGAAGGCCGCTTCCTTGAAAAGATCAGCCGCGGATGTTAGACGTATCTGTCGCCCGGCGGGCGAAAAGCGAATGGAGTTTTTGGCATGATAATTCTCGGAATCTCCGGGCAGGAGAAGGACGCGGCGGCGGCCCTGGTGCGCGACGGCCGCGTGGTCGCGGTAATCGAAGAAGAGAAGATCGCCCGCGTGCGCCACGTCGGCATGATCTATTCGGGCGGGCTCCCTTTTCGCGCGATAGACTTCTGCCTCGAACGGGCCGGCGTGGGCATAGAAGAGATAGACACGATCGCGTACTACATGGAGCCGCACAAGCTATTCAACCGGGAAGTAGCATTCCATTCCTCGCTGGCGATCGATGTTCCGGTCGAACAGGCGTCCGACGGGCTGCCGGGCTATTTCGTCGAAAGCCTCAACGATCTCAGGCAGCGGTTGCGGACCATTCGCCTCGCCGAAGGGCTCATATCGGGGCGAGGCGAGCTGGTCCAGGTCAATCACCAGCTCGCCCAGGGAGCGAGCGCGTTTTACCCATCCGGGTTCGACCGCGCGGCGGTCATGGTCCTGAGCAACAAGGGAGACATGATAAGCGGCTCCCTGATGACGGGAGCCGGCTCAAGCCTCGAGCTCCTCGCGGAGTCCGGATTCCCGAACTCCGTGGGGATGGTTTACGGCGCGGTGACGGCCGCGCTCGGGTTCGATCCGGCGAACGACTGGAACAAGACTATGTGGCTCTCTCCGACGGGCGAGCCTGAATTCGCGGACCTCTTCGACGAGCTTCTGCAAGTCGGTCCGGATGGCCTGCCGGTCGTGAATCGCGGGTTTTTCGATGCGTTCCTCAAGTCCGGGCCGACTCTGACCGAAGAGTTCTTCGAGCGGCTCGGAGTCAGGCCCCGCGCCAAGGACGAGCCGCTCACGCGCAAGCACAGGAACATCGCCGCGAGCCTCCAAAAGCGCGTCGAAGACGTCACGTGCGAAGTGGCCGCGAGATTGCGCGCGCGGACGGGGGAAGCGAACCTCTGCCTTGCGGGCATCGGCGCGCTCAACAGCATGACGAACGCGGCGGTCGAGCGCCGCGCCGGTTTCGAGCGCATCTTCGCGCAGCCCGCCTCGGGCAGCGCCGGAGCCTCGCTCGGCGCGGCGCTCAACGTCTGGCATCAAACGCTCGGCAACACCGAGCGCGCCTACGAGATGAAGCACGTATTCGTCGGGCCGCAATTCGACGAAGAGTCGATAAAGAGCGTGCTCGACAACTGCAAGCTCGATTACGACTACTTCCCGGCCGAAGACAAGCTGATAGGCGAGGTCGCGGGGCTGCTGGCGGAAGGCAGTATCGTCGCGTGGTTTCGGGGCGCGATGGAATTCGGCCCCAGGGCTCTCGGCGCGCGCAGCATCCTTGCCTCGCCGACCGACGTGATGGCGCGCGATAATCTTAATATCTACGTAAAGCACCGCGAGGATTACAGGCCCTTTTCGGCTGCGGTGCCGGAGGAGCAGGCCGGGGAATTCTTCGAGCCGAGCCAGCTCACGAATTTTCTTCAAGGCGTGAGCCGGATCAAGGAAGGGAAGCAGGCTTTGATTCCGGCGGCAGTATTCGGCGAGGGGCTCGTGCGCGTCCATACCGCCAGCCGCAAGACCAACCCGTCTTTCTGGAAGCTGCTGGTCAGGTTCGGCGAGATTACGGGCGTGCCCGTACTGCTAAATACTTCTTTCAACCTCTTCGGCGAGCCGGTCGTCTCCACTCCGCGTGAAGCCGTGCGCGGATTCTACTGCTCGGGGATCGACTGCCTGGCCATCGGGAATTTCTTGATCAAAAAGTAGGTGCAAATGCAGAAACGAATATATCTGGTGACGGGTGGGGCGGGTTTTATCGGAAGCCATCTTTGCGAACGTCTTTTGCGCGAAGGCGAGAGCGTGCGCGTGCTTGATAACTTCAGCTCGGGAAAGAAAGAGAACCTCCTCGACCTGGGCGGAGAGGTCGAGGCGATTAACGCCGACATACGAGACGTGCAGGCGGTCAAGGACGCGATGAGAGGCGTTCACGTCGTCTTTCACGAGGCCGCGCTCGGGTCCGTGCCGCGCTCCGTGGCCGATCCGGTGACGACGCACGACACCAACATAACCGGGACGCTCAACGTGCTGCTCGCCGCGCGCGACGCGGGCGTGCGCCGCGTGGTCTATGCCTCGAGCTCTTCGGTCTACGGAGAGACCCCCACGCTTCCCAAGCACGAAGGGATAACGCCCCAGCCGCTCTCGCCCTACGCCCTGTCGAAACTGGCGGGCGAGCATTACATAAATATCTTCAAACACGTTTACGGCTTCGAGGCCGTCTCGCTCAGGTACTTCAATATATTCGGCCCGAGGCAGGACCCGGAGTCGGAGTACGCGGCGGTCATCCCGAAATTCGTCACGGCCCTCCTGAACGGCGTCCCTCCCACCGTCTACGGCGACGGGCAGCAGTCTCGCGACTTCACCTACGTCGAGAACGTCGTCGAAGCGAACCTGCTGGCCAGCGAGGCCGAAGGCGTGGCGGGGCAGTTCTTCAACGTCGCGTGCGGCGGGCGTTACACGCTGCTCGAATTATTGATCAAGATCAAAGAGATACTGGGCAGCGATATAAACCCCGTTCACGAGCCGGGGCGCGCGGGCGACGTGAAAGATTCGCAGGCCTCCATCGACGCGGCCGAGCGGGCGCTCGGTTATCGAGTGAAGGTCGATTTCGACGAGGGGCTCCGCCGGACGGTCGCCTGGTTCAAAGCGCAGGCCCGATAGTTTCACGCGCACTCCGTGGGGGGTAATGCTCGTCCCTGCCCCCGCGGCGTTTCAAACGCGTTTCGTCTCAACCCGCCAGGGCCTCGACGTGCGTCCGCACGGTCTCGCCCAGCGTGTCGAGATTATAGCCGCCTTCGAGTATCGACACGACCCTGCCCGAAGCGGTTCTCTCCGCAAGGTCCATCACCTCTCTCGTCATCTCCGCGAAGTCTCTGTCTTCGAGCATCAGGTTGCCGAGGGGGTCGCCTCTCCTGGAATCGAACCCGGCGGAGATGATGATGAGGTCGGGCGGGAATCTCTTTTCGATCGCTTTGAGCGCTTCTCCGAACGCCTCGCGGTGAGAGGCCGCCAAGGTGCGCGCGGGGAGCGGGATGTTTAGAGTCGTCCCCTCTGCCCGGCCGTCTCCCGTTTCGCCCTTCGCGCCGGTCCCGGGGTAGTAAGGGAACTGGTGCGTCGAGAAGTAAAAGACCGAGGGGTCTTTGTAGAAAATGTCCTGGGTCCCGTTCCCGTGATGCACGTCCCAGTCTATTATCAGAGCCCGCTCCGCTCCATATCTCGCCTGGGCGTACCGCGCCCCTATGGCCGCGCTGTTGAAGAGGCAGAAGCCCATGGCCCGGTCGGCATTGGCGTGATGGCCGGGAGGCCGCACGAAGGCGAAGGCGTTTGCGGCCCCGCCTTCAAAAACTCGGTCTACTCCCGTTATCGCCGCTCCGGCGGCGAGCCGCGCGACCTCGTAGGATTCGGGGCTGATGACCGTGTCGAGGTCGACGAACGGAACGCCGCGCTCGCACAGGCTGCGCAACTGGTCCATCAAACGGGCGCTATGGCATCTGAGTATGTCTTCGTCGGATGCGGGAGCGGGCGCGAGCCTATCCACGCGGGCCATCAAAGATTCGTCGGCCTCGAGGGCGGAGACTATGGCTTCCAGGCGGCGCGGATTCTCGGGGTGATTGCCGGTCTCGTGTCTCAGATAAGCGGGATCGTAAATAAGCGCTGTCTTCATAGCTCGATTATAGACGATCGATCGCGGGCCGGGAACTTCGGGGTCCGGTCGCGGGCTGGAATAAAAAAAGTGCGCCCTTTCGAGGCGCACCGTTTATCTTAAGAGGAGGGTTACCCATGGTCACAGGCGGAAAATATGAAGTATGCGTATGAGACCGCCTTGCTGCCGCGCGGTTCGCGATTCGCGCGCACATCAAAGCTTCAACCGGCTCATTCCACCTGTACGATGATCTGCAAATAACATGGAGAGCTATTCCCTTAGCTCTCAACCGTATTCCCGAGTCGTATCTGTAAACGCCGCTGCCATCTTCTTTGTTCCCGCCTTTCTTGTAAAAAAGTTGTATGGGCGGGAACCCTCCGCCACTCTATATTCGCTCACTCGTAACGGAGAGCGATCATCGGGTCTACCCTCGTCGCTTTGCGCGCCGGGACCCACGTCGCTCCCAGAGCTATCACGGCCAGCGCGAGCGACACGGCGGCAAACGTCAGGGGGTCGGTGGCGCTCAGGCCGAACAGCATGCTCTCCATGAACCTCGTCAGGGCGAGCGCCGAGACGAGCCCGATCGCGACGCCGATCGAGACGAGCAGCATTCCCTGCCCGACCACGAGCCTGACTATGTCCCCCTGTCCGGCTCCCAGAGCCATTCTTATGCCTATCTCGTGCGTGCGCTGCGTGACCGAGTAGGACATCACTCCGTAGAGCCCCACCGCCGCCATGATCATGGCGATCCCGGCAAATATGTTGAGCAGAAACATGGCGAAGCGTTTTTCGGCCATCGAGTTATACATGATCTGGCTTAAGGCCATGACCCGGGCGATGGGCTGGTCCTTATCGAGGCTGAGGACGGTGGCTCGCACGGCGGGGAGTATGCTCATCGGGTCGGAGCCCGTGCGCAAGACGACGCTCGTGGTTCGCTGCGGCCTCTGAGAATCCGGGAAGTAGTAGTGCATCTGGGTCTTTCCGTCGAGCCCGTAGTGTTTTATGTATCCCACGACGCCCACGATCTCGCGCCAGAGCGGCTTATCGTCCTCGCCTTCAAAAGATAATCTCTTTCCCAGAGGGTCCTGGTCCGGGAAGTAGGTCCTGGCGAGCAGCTCGTCGACGATGACGACGGGCGTGGACTTCAGGTTGTCTCTCTCGTCGAATATTCGCCCCTTCTTTAAGGGTATATTCATCACTTCGAAGTAGTCGGGGCCGATGCCTCTCGGGTCTCCGTGGGGAGACATATCGCCCTGGGCCACGGGAAGCCCTTCGACGACGAAGCTGCTGCTCCAGTTATTCCCGGACATCGGGAGGTTCGTGACGACGGAAGCCGCCTGCACGCCCGGAACGTTCCTGAGCTTTTGCAGTAGCTCGTCGTGAAAGGCGGCTATCCGGGCCTGCTCTTTATACTTCGATGCGGGCAGGGCCATCTGCAGGGTGAGAACGTTCTCGGGGTTGAAGCCGGGATCCACGTCGAGAAGCCTCGCGAAGCTCCGGCTCATCAAGCCCGCGCAGATAAGGAGCAGGAGGGCGAAGGCCACTTCGGAGACGACGAGCATGCCTCTCAGGAGGTGGTGCCCGGAGGCCGAGCCGCCGGTCCTGCCGCCCTCTTTAAGCGTTTCGCCGAGATCCGGTTTCGATGTCTGAAGGGCGGGCGCGAGCCCGAATATGACGGCTGTGATCACCGAGGCCAGCAAGGTGAAGCCGAGCACCCGGGGATCGATCGTCACTTCGATCAGGCGGGGTATCTGGGGCGGCAGGGAGGCGGCGATGAACCTGACGCCAATGTAAGCCAGGGCGAGCCCGAGCGCGCCTCCAAGCAGCGAAAGCAAGAGGCTCTCCGTCAGCAGCTGCCTTATAGTGCGGAGGCGGCTCGCTCCGAGCGCCGCGCGGATGGCGATCTCTTTCTGCCTGACGGCCGAGCGGGCGAGCAGGAGGTTCGCGACGTTGGCGCAGGCGATCAGCAGCACCGAGCCGACTGCCAGGAGCAGGACTATGAGCGCGGGCCGGATGTTTTCGACCAGAACGTCCTGGAGCGCGAAGACTTTCACGCCCCACTGGCTGTTGCTCGCGTAGTATTGCTCTCTCAGCCTGTCGGAGATCGCGTCCATTTCGGCCTGTGCCTGCGCGGGCGAGACGCCGGGCCTCAGCCGCCCGATCACGTTCAGGAACTCCCAGCCGCGCTGCGCGGGCGAGAGCTGTTCCGGAGTGAAGGCGAGAGGGGTGAACAGGTCCGCCTCCTGAGACACCTTGAAGGTCGGGGGCAGTATGCCGATGACCGAATAGGGATTTCCGTTCAGAGTGATCGTGCGATCCAGAATGGAGGGGTCTGAGCCGAAGCGGCGCTGCCATAATCCGTGGCTTATGATGACGACGGAGTTGCTCCCGAGCTTCTCTTCTTCGGGGGAGAAGCTTCTACCCTTCGGGAGGGTGATTCCGAGCGTCTCGAAGAAGTTGGCGCTCACGCTCATGCCCTGAATCCGCTCGGGCTCGCCTCCGTCCGTAAGGTTCATGCCCTGGCCTTGAAACGCGGTCAGCTGCTCGAACGACTCCGCCTGTTCGCGGTAATCGACGAACCCGCCGGGAGAGACGGCGGCTCTCGGAAGGTTGGCCGTGGGGTAAGAATGAAAGAGCAGGACCAGCCGCTCGGGGTCTTTGTACGGAAGGGGCCGGAGCAGCACGGCATTGACCACGCTGAAGATCGCGCTGTTGGCCCCGATGCCGAGCGCGAGCGTCAAAAGAGCGACCGCGGTAAAGGTCGGCTTCTTTGCCAGCATGCGGGCGCTATAACGAAGGTCCTGTATCAGCTTTTCCATCGGTTCACCTCACGGTAGTTTTAGGCCTTGCCGAATTGCCGTTAAGCAATAACGGCGAAGAGTCTTTGAGCCCACGTGCCGAAGCGCGCGGCAATTCATGACTCGATGAGGAATTGCCGCGCGCTTAAGCTGGTAACCATTGCCCGCGCTCGAGCGCAATGGCTAGAGTCACGCGAGGGTTACTCGTACCTGAGCGCGACCATCGGATCCACTCTCGTCGCTTTGCGCGCGGGGATGTAACTGGCCAGAAGCGAGACCATGACGAGGACGAGCGCGACGCCCGCGAATGTCGTGGGATCGGTGGCAGTGACCCCGAACAGGAGGCTCGCCATCAGACGGGTTACGATGAAGGCTCCGACGAGCCCGATCGCGACTCCGATTGCCACGAGCAGCATTCCCTGGCCTACGACGAGCCCGAAGATGTCTTTCTGCCTCGCCCCAAGGGCCATGCGAATGCCTATTTCATGCGTCCGCTGCGTGACCGCGTAATTCATCACGCCGTACACGCCGATGGCGGCCAGAATTAGCGCGACGCTCGCGAATATCCCGAGCAGCATCGTGTTGAATCGCGGCTGGGCGACCGAGCTGTAGACCCTCTGCTCCATCGTCTGGACATCGGAGAGGGGCTGGCTGGGATCGAGCGCCCAGACCTGGCTGCGGATCGCGCCGACGAGCGCCGAAGGGTCGCCCGAGGTGCGCACGGCCAGGAAGAGGGTCCGCGTCTGGCGCTGGGCGTGCGGGAAGTAGACCTGCTCACGCCCTTTCGAGTTGAGGTTGTAGTGCTTGGCGTGCCCCACGACTCCGACGATGGTGAGCCAGGGGGCGGTCGATTGGTTGCCTCCCAACTTTATGCGCCTGCCGATGGGGTCTTCTCCCGGCCAGAAGCGATTGGCGAAGGTCTCGTCCACGATGACTACTCCCTGGCTGTCGGCCGTCTCCGCGCCGGTGAAATTGCTTCCTCTTTGCAGCTCGATGCCGAGGGCCGGAAAGTAGTCCGGAGTGATCGACCGGCGGTCGGCCTCGAAGCTTGCATTATCGATGCTGGCCGACGGCTGATCGACGGTGACGGTCCCCGAAGAGTAAGACCCGCTCAGGGGCAGGTTCGACACGGCTCCCGCGTATTCGACTCCTGGCAGAGCCTTCACTTTCTCCATCACGCCCTGGTAGAAGGAGACGATCTGAGGATTATCGGGATACCTGGATTGCGGGACCTGAAGCCGCATCGTGATGACTCCCTCGGGCTTGAAGCCGGGGTCGACTTTCTGGAGGCGGAGGAAACTCCTGATCATAAGCCCCGCGCCGGTCAGCAGCACGAGGGCGAGCGCGACTTCGGAGACGACGAGCAGGTTGCGAACGCGGCGGCCGTGCGCCCCCTTGCTCGACCCTTTGCCGCCTTCTTTAAGAGATTCGTTCATGTCGGGGCGTGAAGCCTGAAACGCGGGGAACAGCCCGAAGACTACGCCCGTGAAGAGCGAGACTCCGAAGGTGAAAGCGAGCACGCGCAGGTCCACGCCGACTTCGTTCAGACGGGGAACGTTATCCGGAGCCAGGGCCACGAGCGCCCTGAGCCCGAGCACCGTGAGTACGAGCCCGACCGCTCCGCTCAAGAGGGCCAGCACGACGCTCTCGGTAAGGAGTTGTCGAATGATGCGAAGGCGGCCCGCGCCGAGCGCCGTGCGGATGGCGATCTCCTTTTCGCGGGAGGCGGCCCTGGCAAGCAGAAGGTTCGCCACATTGGCACAGGCTATGAGGAGCACGAAGCTGACGGCCCCGAGCAGTATCAGGAGGGCGGGCCTTATGTTGCGGACGACGTGGCCGAGAAAGGGAACGGCCGTGGCTCCGAACCCGGAATCCTGATAGAACTCCTGATCCATCTGCTCTCCCACGTTCTCCATCTCCGCGCGGGCCTGTTCGACCGTGACCCCGGGCCTGGTCTTGCCGATGACGCGGAAGCCGTGACTTCCGCGCCCGAGCGTTTTGAAATCGACGGCCAGCGGGACCCACAGGTCTATGCTTTTCGGAGACTGGGCGTCGGGCGGGAGGATGCCGAAGTCCGGGGGCATGATGCCGATGACGGTCGTGTTCTGCCCGTCCAGCTCGACGGTCTGATTCACCAGGTTCGGATCGCCGCCGAAGCGCTTTTGCCATAGCCCGTGGCTCAATAAGACGACTCGCTCTCCGCCCGGCTTGTCCTCGTCTTCGGTGAAGACGCGACCGCGAGCCGGGGCGACTCCAAGCATAGGGAAGAGGTTGGCGGAAACCGCGCCGGCTGTGACCTGCTCGGGGTCTCCCGCTCCGGTGAGGCCGACCGTGTTCCACGAGAGCACGGCGATCTCTTCGAAGGACTGGGCGCGCTCTCTGAAATCGAGGACTTCAGGGCCGGAGACCCAGTTCTGAGGCAGGTCCGGCTCGAACTTGGTCCATATGAGCGCGAGCCGCTCCGGGTCTTTATAGGCGAGAGGGCGGAGAAGGACGGTATTGACCACGCTGAAGATCGCGCTGTTGGCGGCTATGCCTAAGGCCAGCGCCAGCACGGCTATTATCGTAAACCCGGGTTTCTGGCCGAGCATGCGTATGCCGTAGCGGAGGTCTTGAATAAGTCTTTCCATCATGCCACCTGAGCTTTCTCTGTAAGGACGCGACCGTCGAAGAGGTCGATGGTCTTGTCGGCGTGGCGGGCGTATCTCTGGTCGTGCGTCACCATGCAGATCGTAGCCCCCGCCCTGTGCAGCTCTCTCAACAACTCCATGACCGCTTCGCCGTTGCTC
>DATLMR010000256.1:0-10614 GCA_035537555.1 Blastocatellia bacterium | reverse complement strand
CTCTTCGAGAACAACTGGGTGGACGGGCAGAACGGGACGGCGATACTGTTCACGGTGCGCAACCAGGAGGGGACGGCCCCGTGGTCGGCCGTCGAGGACGTAACCTTCACCAACAACATAGTCCGTCACACGGCCGCCGGGTTTTTAATACTGGGCCACGATTACAACGGCGCGAGCCAGCAGGCCCGGCGGATACTTATCAGGAACAACGTGGTGGAAGACGTCGGCGGCTCCAGGTGGGGCGCGAACGGCAGGCTCTTCGATATCGAGAGCGGAACGAGCGATGCCGGTCCGGCCAGCGTTCAAATAGACCACAACACGGCCTTTCATACGGGAAATGTGATAGTAGCGGGAGAGTATAATTCCGCTATCTCCGCTTATCCTCTCAAGCCCGGCTTCATATATACGAATAATCTCACGCGTCATAACGATTATGGAGTCATCGGCTCGAACAGCAGCACGGGGGTTACCACGCTCAACAATTATTTCCCGGGTTATTTCTTTCAGAGAAATATTCTCGTGGGCGGGCCTTCCAATCTTTATCCCGCGAATAATTACTTCCCGGCGACGGTCGAAGCCGTGGGGTTCGCCGATTTCGCGGGAGGCAACTACAGGCTCGCGCTCAACAGCCCTTACAGGAATGCCGGCACCGACGGCCGCGACATCGGCGCGAATATAGACACGATCCTTGCTGCTATGGGGTCCGAGACCACGCAGCCGCCTAACAGGCCGCCTCAGGTCGCGCTCGCGGCAACTCCGATCCAGGGCACCGCTCCGCTTCCCGTGGACATCAACGTGACCGCCTCCGATTCGGACGGGCAGGTGGTCTCTTATCAGGTCGAATGCGGCGACGGCAGCGTATCGGCCGCGCCCTCGTGCAGGCATACTTTCGACGCTCCGGGCGCTTACACCATTCGCGTGACGGTGACCGATGACGGAGGCGCGACGGCAATGACCTCGCTGCCCGTCGTCGTGTCGCAACCGGCCAGCCCTTCGCCCGCGAGCAACGTCGTGCTCTACGCGGCGGAAGCCCAGATTAAAGCCGGAGCGTGGACGGTCGTGGCCGACCAGTCGGCCGCAGGCGGAGCGCGCATGAATCATCCGGATGCCGGAGCGCCGAAACTCTCCGCGCCGCTCGCAAGCCCCGCCAACTACTTCGAGATTACCTTCAACGCCCAGGCGGGCATTCCCTACCGCCTGTGGATTCGCGGCAAGGCGCAGAACGACTACTGGGGCAACGACTCGGTATTCGCTCAATTCTCAGACAGCGTGACATCGAGCGGAGCGGCGGCCTATAGAATAGGCACGACCTCCGGGACCGAGATCAATCTTGAAGACTGCTCGGGGTGCGGACTGAGTGGATGGGGATGGCAGGACAACGGCTGGGGCATGGGCATGCTCGGACCCGTCATCTATTTTCAAAACAGCGGGCAGCACCGCTTGAGAGTGCAGTCCAGGGAAGACGGATTGTCGATAGATCAGATAGTGCTCTCGGCGGGCGCGTACTTGAGCGCGGCCCCGGGAGGAGTCAGAAACGACACGACCATCCTCCCCAGATCCGGAGGGGGAACCGCTCCCTCCCCGGCGCCGGCCGTAACGGTCGTACAGCCGAACACCGGCCCGACGCTCGGCGGCGTGCCTTTCGTCATAACCGGAAGCAACTTCGCGGCGGGCGCGACGGTGAAGGTCGGCGGCACGCCCGCTTCAGGCGTCGTCGTGACCAGCGGCAATTCTATATCGGCCGTAGCTCCCGCGCACGCGGCGGGCCGCGTGGACGTGATGGTGACCAACCCCGACGGCCAGAGCTCGTCGCTCGCGGGCGGATTCACTTACGTCTCGTCCCGGCCGCCGACCGTCGCCATCACGGCTTCGACCTTATCCGGAATGCTTCCCTTGTCCGTCAGCTTCACTTCCTCGGCTTCGGACCCCGATGGATTCATCGCCTCTTACCGGTGGGACTTCGGCAACGGGCAAACATCGACGGCGGCCTCGCCGAACGTCATCTACAGTTCGGCGGGCAGCTTCACGGCCCGCCTGACGGTCACGGACAATTCCGGAGCGACGGCCAACGCCTCTGTCGTGATAAACGTCCTGGGAGGCCAGGCCCCGTCCGTCAGAGTGCTGACTCCGAACACGCGCGTCACGCTCAGGGCCAACTCCGTTTACGACATAACCTGGTCGGTCGCGACGGGGACCGAAATCAGGCAGCAGGAGATTTACCTGACGCTCGACAACGGCGCGACATGGCGCGTTCTGAGTCAGGCGCTTCCCGCGACGATCTCAAGCTATGCGTGGAGGGTTCCGAAGACGGCGACCCAGAACGCGCGCATAAAAGTGGTCGTCCGCTGCAGCAACGGAACGAGCGGTGAGGACGTGAGCGATTCGTCGTTCATCATCGTGAAGTAACGTACCGAGTATTTTGAGGACCGGCGTCCGCCTGAAACGGGCGCCCGGTCCTCTTTTTTGTCCTCTTTTTTTGCTCCGCCTCGGAGCTTTTTTAATCATTTAATAATGGCCGATTATCGGGTGCTTGAACGCAATCGGCCGGTAATCGGCCATTGTCGTTTCCCCTAATCCTGTCATCCCAGACGCAAGCCCCGAAAATGGCTGCGGCCGCCATCCCTGCGTGAGTCAATCTCGTAAGATAAGCGCGTTTGGTGTATGAAAAGGCGGCACTACAGGCTCAGGGCGCAAAGTTATTTTTAAAGAATAATTTTTTTGCAAAGAATGGGTTGTTTGAACTGTAGATAGAGTTGAGAGCAGGTAAGTGACGACGGTCTTGGAATCGGGTCTTGAAATTGCCCGGAACGAATTAGAGGGAACGGTATAGATGAATTTACTTAGTGATAACCTTCCGCACTGATAGATATCTAAGTGCTTAGCCCGCCGAGTATAATTTCGGCAGTTGAAAATTAAACCGCTTGTGGAGCGCTTTGAGCTCCGGTATCCGCAATATATCTCTTCCGGTTCTATAGCCGGTGCAGGAGAGGTTTTTCGTGCGTAACAAAAATATTAAGCCCCAGGGCACAGTCTTCATCCTCACGCTCTTCTTTCTGAGCATCACGTTCGGTTCTTTCCACACGTCATTTATTAAGCATGCGAGCGCGGATAGCCAGCCGGCCGCTTCGGAGCTGATAGCGGATGCGGGCGGCGCGAAGACGCTCTCTCCCGACGGAGCCGACGTTAAGCCCGTCAGCGAGGTGGGACACAGCCACCTGCCCTCTGCTGCGCATTCCGAATCGCTCAAGCTCCTCCTGCTTGGCTCATTCCTTTTGTCGATCGCTACCGGCATCCAGATGCTGTCGGCGCGAAAGAACAAGCCGAAATCAAAACCTGCTTAGACCCGTCGGCGCGCGAGCCTTATACGGGCGGCCCGACCTTTTGAGGTAAAAATATGGGAACGTTCAGACCCCGATCCGTTACGGAATACCTGCAAGTCTTATGGCGAAGAAAGCTGCTCGTTTTTTTGGTGGCCACTGTTTTGTTGATTTCAACATTTTTCGTGATCTCCAAGATCCCCGACGTTTACGAGTCGCGCGCGTCGGTGGTGGTCGCCGCGCAGCAGGCTGACCGCGAGGCGATATCGTCCCGCGTCGCCGCGATCACTGAGCGTCTCACGAGCCGCTCTTTCCTTGAGACGGTCATCGAGCGCCACGGCCTCTATCCGACCGCCGTCCGCGACGGAGCGATCGACTCGGCCGTCGGCCGCCTGCGAAAGAGCATCAACGTCGAGACCCGCTATCGCGGCGACCGCCCGGAGACGCTCGTCATAAGTTATCGCAACACCGATCCGGTGATCGCCAGGACCGTCAACGAGGATCTCGTCTCCCTGTTCGGCAACATGAATGACGCGATAGAGAAACAGCGGGCCAAGGAGATCGAAGACCTCAACGCGGAGATCGCCGAGGTCGAAAACCAGCTCAATCAAAAGGGGCAGCAGCGCGCCATCGCCGCCGCGCGCAGGGGCGCGGGCCGGTCGTCGGGGAATGTGGGCGAGATTCGCGCCCGCCGTCAGACCGCGATCGCTTCCCTCGAATCCCTGAGCGACAAGCAGTTCGCGCTCGAAAGGCAGATCGCCGAGCAGAAGCAGCAGATCGCCGAGCAGCAGAAGATCGTCAAGTCCGCTCCGAGCGACGCGCGATCGGGCAGCTCTTACGGAGTCCTGCTCGTGCGCAAGGCCGAGCTCGAAGCGCAGATTCAGGACTTCACCGCGCAGTACACCGACAAGAACCCCAAGGTCATGCAGGCCAAGTCGCAGCTTAGCGAGATCAATCGCCAGATCGCCCAGCTGAGCGCGGGCGACGGGCAGGGCGCCGCGGCCAATTCGGCCGAGGCCCGCGAGCTCCGCGCCATGCAGAGAGAGCTTTCGCGCCTGGAGACCGAGCTCGAGATCACGCGCCGCGACATGGGACGGAAGAACGAGACGCTCGCCACCACGCCCAATGTCCCGGCGGTCGCCTCCGTGTCGTCGCCCGGCCCGGTTGCTGACGCGGTCGCCGAGCCCGCGACCGACGTCGAGCGGCTCCGCAATCGCTACAGCTCTCTACTGAACAAGCAGGATGCGCTCGCCAGGATGCAAAGCGCGTCGGTGGGCCTCGATCCCGGCCTGTTTCAGATAGTAGATCAACCCACACAACCGCAGACTCCGGCTGGACCGGACCGCACTAAGCTTAGAATGCTCGCGCTGCTCCTGGCTCTGGGAGCCGGTTTGGCGGCCGCCATCGCTATCGAAGCGCCCAGGCTGTTCGCCATTCGCGACGACCGCGACGTTCAGTACTACCTCGGCGCGCCGGTCATCGCCCAGATACCGGAGACTCTGACTCCCGCGGAGCGCGGGCGGTCTCGCAAGCTGCTTGCGGCCCGCAGTCTGATCATCCTGCTTCTGGCCATGGTGACCGTCCCGGCCCTTATCTTCCTTCTGAATCAATTGCAGGTTTTTCAGATCCTGGCGAGCCGATGGTAAGCGAGACGGTCAACCGGCTATTTATTAATCGAGAGGTTTATTCCATGGGAAAAGTATACGAAGCTCTAAAGAAAGCTGAGAGCGAACGCAACAAAGCGGCCTTAGCCGTAGCCCCCATGAACGGGGGCGCCCCCCATTCCGAGACGGGCAAAACGCCACGAGCCGATAAGTTCGATTTCATCAATTACTCTCTAAGCGCGCCTCCGGCGGCAGAGGCGAAGCAGGCTGCCGAGGAGGAGGCTCTCGAATCGGCTGCGCGCGAAGAGATGACCCGGCCCGCGCGCGAGGTCCAGGTGGACCTCGCCGGCATCGATCCCCATCTGGTCGCCTTCTACGACTGCGACCCTCGCGCGGCGGAGCAGTACAACAAGCTGGCCATATCGCTCATAGCCGGAGCGGTCGAGCGCCCCCTGAAGCGCGTGATGATAGCATCGGCCCAGAACGGCGAAGGCCGAACCTGCGTCACGCTCAACCTGGCCTGCGCTCTGGCCCGCGCCAAGCAGAGAGTGCTCGTCATCGATACCGACCTGAACCGCCCCTCGGCGCTGAGGCTGCTCGGCCTCGAATCCGAGATGGGGCTCGCCGAGGCGGTCGCGAAATCTCTTCCGGCGGGGGCGGCGTCGATGAAGGTACAGCCTTACGGCTTCGCGGTATTGCCCACGCGCTCGCGCGTGGAGAACCCGGCGGAGCTGCTGGCCTCCCCGAGCTTCCGCGACATGCTCCAGGCGGCGGCCCTGGATTACGACTTCATCCTCTTCGACTCGTCGCCGCTCAACGGGGCCGCCGATTCCAACCTCCTGTTGCGGCATACGGACGCGACGCTTCTCGTCATCCGGGCGGGAAAGACGAGCTCGATTCAAATGGCCAAAGCCATCACGCCTTTGACCGAGGACGACATTTTCGGAGTGGTCCTCAACAGGGCCGTGAACTAGGGACGGGTCGCCGTCCGGCGGCCGGACGAATATCCGGGTAAGGGCGAGAAAAGCGGACCGGGAAAGATAGATTCGATGATGTCAAGAAATCGGGCGCGCACATTATGTCTGCTGTTGTTTGAAAGCATCCTCACGTGCTTGTGCGGTATAGCCGCGATCTATATTCGCTTCCAGACTGAGGCCCCCGACGTGCTTATGAACCAGAGGGGCTGGCTGAAGATACTGCTGTCGATGTTCGTCGTGCAGGGGGCCTTCTACCTCTTCGACCTCTACGACCTGCGGATGATCCGGAAGCGCGTCGTGCTCTACGTCCGCATCTGCCAGGCCATCGGGCTTGCCGCCATAGCGCTCTCGGCCTGCTTCTACGCGCTGCCCCAGGTGATGCTCGGGCGGGGCGTCTTTCTGGTCAGCCTTCTGCTGATGCTCTCGGTGATGACGTTCTGGCGCGTCTTCGCCATGTGGGTCCTCGGCCACCCGAGGCTGGCCGAGCGCGTCGTGATTCTCGGCACGGAGCAGACGGCCATCGAGATCGCGCGCGAAGTGCTCGACCGGCGCGAGTACGGCTACAAGGTGCTCGGCTTCGTCGGGGACGACCCGAGCCAGGTCGGCCAGAGCCTTATAAACCCTTGCGTGATCGGCCTCACCTCGGACCTCGAAGAGCTGGTCCGCCTCCATAAAGTAGACCGTATCATAGTCGCGATCAACGACAGGCGCGGGAAGCTGCCGCTCGGCCTGTTGCTCAAGATCAGGCTGCGCGACGAGGTAGCGGTCGAAGAGTCCGCCTCTTTTTACGAGCGGCTCACGGGAAAGATCAGCCTGGAGATGCTCAGGCCCAGCTGGGTCATCTTCTCCGGCAGCCTGCGAAAGACCCGCTTTTACAAGCACTGGCGCAGGATGCTCGACGCCCTGCTCTCGCTTGTGGGCCTCGCGCTCTCGTCTCCGATAATGATCCTGACCGCCATAGCCATCAAGCTCGATTCGTCCGGGCCGGTCTTCTATTCGCAGGAGAGAATGGGCATACACAACCGGACCTTCAAGATCGTCAAGTTCCGATCCATGCGAACGGACGCGGAAGTCAACGGCCCGGTCTGGGCCGAAGAGTCGGACCCGAGGGTCACTCGCGTCGGGCGGATCATTCGCAAGCTTCGCATAGACGAGCTGCCGCAGTTTCTCAACGTGATTCGCGGAGACATGACGTTCATCGGGCCGAGGCCCGAGCGCCCCGTCTTCGTCCAGCAGCTCGAGCGCGACATTCCCTATTACTCGCAGAGGCACCTGGTGAAGCCCGGCCTCACCGGCTGGGCGCAGATCCGCTACCCGTACGGCGCCTCGATTGAAGATGCTATCGAAAAGCTTCAATACGACCTCTACTACATCAAGAACCAGTCGATGGCGCTCGACGCGCTCATCATCTTCGAGACGATCAGAATAGTGCTTTTCGGAAGAGGAGCGCGATGAGGAAGTGCCTGAAGCAGGAGGAAATATGAAGAGATATTCGGCCCGGAGAATTACGAACCTTGTGCTCGGCGTCGCGCTCGTATGCGCGCTCGCGAGCCTCGAAGCCGCGGCGCAGGCGCCGTCCAAATCGTTCGGCGAGCCTTCTGACGACAAGGCGAACGCGAAGCCGAGCGCGCGGGCCGCCCAGCCGCTCACGCCCAATGATGCCGATGACCAGATGTTCAAGGATCTCTACCGGGGTTTTTACGATACCTACAAGATCGGCCCTTCCGACGAGATCGCCATCCGCATCGTCAACCAGCCCGACTACTCTCTGGAGAAAGTCGAGGTCTCGCCCGTCGGCCGCATATTCCATCCGCTGCTCGGCGAGGTCGAAGTCGTCGGCCTGACCGTGCCGCGCCTGAAGCAGAAGCTGGTGGCCGACCTGAGCCAGTACATCATCGATCCCAATATCAGCGTCTCCCTGCTCAAAGCCAACAGCGCGAAGATTGGCGTGCTCGGAGACATAACCCGCCCGGGAATACTCGTGATGTCGGGACCCATGACCGTGCTCGATGCCATCTCGGCTTCCGGCGGAGTCACCAGTCTCGGCAGCCAGTCGAACGTGACGCTCGTGCGCCAGTTCGGCGGGGGCCAGATGCGGACCATGAAGGTCAACGTCAAGCGCATCCTCGAAGGCAAAGCCAATCCGGAAGAGAACCTGAGGCTGCAGGCGGGAGACACTTTGATCGTGCACGGCAATCTCAAGAAGAAGATCGGCTCGATCACCTCCATCGTGGGGTTCGGTCGCTTTCTGGATTTCGTGCTCAGGTAAGGGGCGCACGCACGGGGATTTTGGGGTAGCAATGATTGAAGTCGGTCAACGGGTAATGACGAAATACGGGGACGGAACGGTCATATGCGTGGGCAGCGTGAAACCTCATGTCTACGTCCGCATGCACACGCGATCGAACGCCATCTACATTATGAAAATAGGGGACGTAACCAGGGTTGAGACAACCGACTTTAATTCGCAGGCCCCCACCGAGGCAGGCGAATCAAAGCATCCGTAGAGGAACTATATGGGAAAGAGTGTGCTGGTTGAACAAACGCCTCTATCGATCTTCGTGCGCGAAAGACTCGCGGAACTGGGGATACGACAGTCCGAGTTCTGTCGCCTGACGGGGTTCGATCAGGGCCTGCTCTCAAAGATTCAAAGCTCGATGGTGACGAACCTGAGCCTCGAAAGCGTCCTCCGGCTTTCGATGGGCCTGGGCGTGTCTCCGAGGCGAGTCATTAACCTCATCGGGCGGTCGGACCTGCACGAGCTCATCATGCGGTCGTATGCGAACGAGCTGCCCGCGCAGACCGAGCTGGACGGGGCGGAGCTGCCCGAGCCCGTTCTCGAAATCAGTCGGCTGGCATATCGCGCCCATATGATGGGTCGGAATCTCACTCCGGTCCTCAGAATACTCTGCTCGATGGCCGCTCTCTCGCGAGAGCAGGTTCAAAGACACGCGAGTGGAAAGTTTCTTTGAGGTCGGACTGTGATTATTGAGAAGAAACTCCGGGTGATACTGCTCACGCATGGCGGTACCGAGAAGGCGCTCGAACACCTGCTCGCGCTCGGCAATGTCGAGATCCGAGGCATTTTCATCGAGACCGAGACCGAGCGCCGCCGCACGCCGCGAGAGAAGATCGAGCGCTCGATTCGGTACGACGGCTGCCGGACCACCGCAATCAAGCTCGCGCGCAAGCTCGCGCGCAAGCTCGCCCCGTCGGCCGGCGCGGCGAACGGACCGGGAAAGTCCGACCGCCTGTGCGAGATAGCGCGGGCCGGGGGCGTGCCCGTCCAGTTCGTCGCCAGCTACCACTCGACCGAAGCGATGGAGTCCATGCGCGCGGCGGGCGCGGACCTCGGGATAGTTCTCGGGACCAACATCCTCAAAGAGCCGGTCTTCAGCATCCCGCGCCTCGGCTCGATCAATCTGCACCAGGGCCTCGCCCCCCTTTACAGGGGCGGGCCGCCCGTGTTCTGGGAGCTCTTCAACGGCGAAAGCGAAGTCGGCCTTACGGTCCACTTCGTCGCCCCTAAAGTCGATACCGGCGAGATCGTGCTGCAAGAGACCGTGCCGCTCGCGTACGATTATTCGTATGACCTCGACTTCGAAGCGTTCATAGAAGATTACCGCAGGCAGCTCGCGGACCGCTCGGCCAGTCTCGTGGCGGAGGCCGTGCGCCAGATCGCCGACCAGACCTATGTCACGCGCCCGCAGGACACGAGCCTCGGCAAAAGGTACCGCCTGCCCGTCAAGAAAGAGAAGGACGAGCTGCGCCGCCGCCTGAGCGCGCGCCGCGCCACCGCCCGGGCATTTCAACGGAGCGCATCCGCGGAGAATTGATGAAGCGAGCCATACTCAATTTAATGAGAATGACCGGCGCCTTTGCGCCCTTTCGCAGGGCAAATCGCGATAAGGCCCTCATTATCACGTACCACCGCTTCAGCGAGCGTGACGCGGAGGCGGCCACCTCCGCGCGCGCCTTCTCCGAGCAGCTCGAATACCTGCGCGCGCATTACACGATCATGCCGCTTTCCGAGATGGCCAGGGCTATGTCGGAAGGCTCGCCGCTTCCGCGCGCTTCGGTCGCCATCACGATAGACGACGGCTATCGCGACGCGAGGGAGATCGCCTTCCCTCTGCTCAGGAAGTACGGCGCGCCGGCCACCCTGTTCGTCGTCACGGACTTCGTCGACGGAAGGACCTGGCTGTGGACCGACAAGTCTCGCTTCCTGACCTTCAACGCGCCCTCGGGCGCCTTCGAAGTCACGGTCGCGGGCCGCGCGCTCACACTGAAATTGAACGGGCGCGCCTCGCGCTTCCTCGCGGCCGACCGGGTGAACTCCGCTCTGAAAGCCCTGCCGGACGACGCGAAGCAGGAAGCGATAGACCTGGTGGCCGGACAGCTCGGCGTCGAGCCTCCCGCGTCCCCCCCCGAAGAGTTCGCCCCGATTACCTGGGACGAGGCCAGAGAGATGGACGGCGCAGGGGTCGAGATCGGCTCGCACACAGTCACGCACCCGATACTCACGCGGGTCGCGGGCGACCGGCTCTCGTTCGAGCTGAGGCAATCGCGCGCGCGCCTGGAAGCTATGCTCGGGCGCCAGGTCGGGCTCTTCTGCTACCCGAACGGCGATTTCAACTCGGACGTGCGGGCCGAGGTCGAGCGCGCGGGCTACCTGGCGGCGGTGACTACCGAAGCCGGACTGAACGCGGCGAGATT
>DATLMR010000255.1:0-2963 GCA_035537555.1 Blastocatellia bacterium | reverse complement strand
TAGTGGCGCAGGCGCTCACGCTTTACGGAAGGATCAGCGGCGAGCGTCGGTCCGACGTGGTGGCCCGCCTCAACGGCCACAGGCGCGCCGTCGCCCAGACGCAGGTCTCCACGCCGCGCGCCGTATGACGTTATCCCGGCGGCGGCACGATCATCAAACGCGGATCGTGCCGCCCCGGCCCGTTATGCGGTAAGGTGCCGGAACAGCTTCTCGATGTTGAGCCTGTTGCGACAACCATACTTCTTGAACCCGAGGGTCAATCCCGCCTGCAGATTTGCCAGCTCCATTCATCCAGAAATGAGACCTGAAAAATCCCCTCCTCGCGATATGGATTTCAAAGAGAGGTCACAGGCGGATCAGGGAGGATACTTTGTTCGATAGCTTCTTTCTGGCCGGTTTCGAATGTGCTACCGGCTACAACGTTCACCGCCAGCGCATAGATCAGGTGTCGGCCACGCAGCACGACCGGCTCGCGGATGAAGATTACGGGCTTCTGCGCCAGGTGGGAATACTCGCCGCGCGCGAAGCGATCAGGTGGCCCCTGGTCGATCAGAACGGCCGTTATGATTTCTCTACCGTACGCCCGTTCGTCGAGGCCGGCCGAAGGCACGGCATAAAGATCATCTACGACCTCTTCCACTTCGGCTATCCCGAGGGGCTCGACCTGCTGTCGCCCGAATTCACGAAGAGATTCGCCGATTATTGTTACGAGGTCGCGCGCTACATATCGGCCGGAGGCGAGGGCGAGTGCTACTTCACGCCCATCAACGAGCCCTCCTTTTTCGCGTGGGCCGCGGCCGAAGTCGGGCTCTTCGCTCCTCACCTTCACGCGCAGGGAGACAGGATGAAAGTCGCCCTTGCGCGCGCCGCCATTCAGGGCATCGACGCGATTCGCGCCGCCTGCCCCCGCGCCCGCATCGTCAACGTCGATCCGCTCTGCCGGATGGTCGCGCCCGCCGACAGGCCCGACCTGCAGGGTCAGGTCGATTCCTTCAACGACGTGGCCGTCTTCGAGAACTGGGACATTCTGAGCGGCAACCTGCTGCCCGAGCTCGGAGGGAGCCCCAAGCACCTCGACATCGTGGGAGTAAACTACTACTGGACCAACCAGTGGGAGGTCAACGGCTCGGGCGGCCCCCTCCGTTCAGACGACCCGCGCTACTGGCCTTTGCGAAAGCTCGTTCGCTCGGTGTGGGAGCGCTACGGCGCGGACATCATCATCACGGAGACGAGCCACATCGGAGAGATGCGCCCGGTCTGGCTGCGCGAGCTGGCGCTCGAGGCAGAGGCTCTGCTGGATGAAGGAGTGCCCCTGCGCGGCGCGTGCATCTACCCGATCCTCGGCATGCCCGAGTGGCACGCGCAGGAGGAATGGACGCGAATGGGGCTCTGGGACCTGGTTCCGCGCCACGACCGGCTTGAGCGAGTGCCGTATATGCCTATGCTCGAATCGCTCGGCGAAGCTCAGAGACGCCTCGAAACCCGGGGCAAGGCCTGGAGGCTGCCTGGCTGGCAGAAGGCCCCGGAACTCCGGAAGGCGCGCTCTGTATCTTGAAGGCCCGCTCTCTATCTTGAGAGCACGCTATGCCGTGCCATGAGTCATTTTTGCGCTACGGTCGCTCGTATTAATGGCAAACACCTGCTAAGTTATGCTATTAAAGGATTTTAAGATAGAGAGAGGGTGGGGGCGATAAGGGAACGAAGATTGCCCTTTCGCAGGATTCTGATATAAGTGGATGGGAATACCTGTCTATAATATCACCTGTAATTTGGGATGAAGCGTAATTTAATCATGATATCGGAGAGGTGAAAAATGCGCGTTCTGGTTACCGGAGGGGCCGGGTACATCGGCAGCGTCGTCAGCGAAGAGCTGGTGCGCGACGGGCACGAAGTCGTCGTTTACGATAACCTGTACAAGGGGCATCTGGGCGCGGTCGTCGAAGGCGCTCCTTTCATCCAGGCGGATTTGATGGACGGCTCCACGCTTCGCGATACCCTGTACAGCTATGGCATCGAGGCCGTCATCCACATGGCGGCCGACTCTCTGGTCGGGGAGTCGGTCCTCGATCCCTCGAAGTATTTCCGAAACAATTTTATCGCCGGACTCTCTCTGCTCGATGCGATGGTCAAGTGCGACGTCGGGCGCATAGTCTTTTCTTCGACCGCGGCCGTCTACGGCGAGCCGCTCAAGCAGCCCATCGAAGAGAGCGACCCGACCAGCCCGACCAATCCTTACGGCGAATCGAAGCTTGCCTTCGAGCGCGCATTGAAGTGGTATGAGCGTGCCTACGGCATTCGCTACGCCAGCCTGCGATACTTCAACGCCGCGGGCGCGAGCGCGAAATACGGAGAGACACACGAGCCTGAAACTCACCTGATCCCGCTCGTGCTGCAAGTGGCCGCGGACCGAAGGGAGTTCATCGAAGTCTACGGGGACGACTATACGACGCGCGACGGCACGTGCGTGCGCGACTACATCCACGTCATAGACCTCGCGCGCGCGCACATTCTGGCGCTCGGCATACTGGGCGAGCGAAGCGAGATCTATAACCTCGGGTGCGGGGGCGAAGGCTATACCGTGCGCGAGGTGATAGAAACCGCGCGCGAAGTGACCGGGGCCGAGATCCCCGTGCGCCTCGGGCCGCGACGGCCGGGCGACCCGGCCATGCTCATCGCGAGCAGTGACAAGATCAGGAGCGACCTCAACTGGTCTCCGGCCATGCAGGACCTGCGCGGCATCATCACTTCGGCCTGGAACTGGATGCTCGAACACCCGAACGGCTACGAAGATTACCAGTCGTGGCCCGCCGATATGCGTAAGACGGGGGCCAGGTACGGCGCGTAGACGAGGCCCCCGGAAGTACCCTGTAAGAAATTCACACGAGCCGTGCGGCGATCCTCGGAGCGCCCGCGTCTCGCCCGCATGGCGCAAGAAGCGCACAATATCGAATCACTCGTTACAT
>DATLMR010000254.1:0-5170 GCA_035537555.1 Blastocatellia bacterium | reverse complement strand
GGGTACGCTTTCGCTTCGGCCACGTCGGCCAATGTCGCCGAGGTATTTCCCTTATGGAAGCGCAGCAAGGTTAGCTCGGCCGATCTCGACAGCTCGTCGGCGAGCTCGTCGGTTTCGGCGCAGATGGCGGAGACGGTCAGTATCGATCTCGGCCCGGCAAGGTAGGCGGAGGGGCGGAATCGCTCGTGGTAGATCCTGAGCGCCTCGGCCGCGGGCCACGGATTGATGTGGTGGGCGAAGGCGAATCCCAGCCCGAGCTCGGCCGCGAGCCGCGCGCTGAAATCGCTTGAGCCGAGCAGCCATATCTCAGGCGTCCGGACGCCGGTGGGAATCGCCCGGATCTGCCGGAACGGGTGACTCTCAGGAAAGTCTCCGGAGAAGAATGCCAGAAGCTCCGCCATCTGCGCGGGGAAATCGTCCGCGGCCAGCGCCGAGCGCGAGCGCCTTAAGGCGAGCGCGGTCAACTGGTCGGTGCCCGGCGCGCGGCCTATTCCGAGGTCGATTCTGCCGGGATGGAGCGCCTCCAGCATGCGGAAGGTCTCGGCTACTTTGAGAGGCGAATGGTTCGGCAGCATCACGCCGCCCGAGCCGACGCGGATTCTGGCGGTCACACTGGCGACGTGCCCGATCATTATCTCGGGCGCGGAGCTGGCGATGAGCGAAGTGTTATGGTGCTCGGCCAGCCAGTAGCGCGCATAGCCCAGCTCGTCTGCCAGCCGGGCGAGGTCGAGCGTATTGTGCAAGGCATCGGCGCTCGACGAGCCGGACGGGACAGGCGAGAGATCCAGTACGGACAGGCGGGCAGCCGTTTTCATGTTCATGTCGATCTCCTTCTTATAAAAGCTAACACGCCGCCGGGTTGCCCGTCAGCCAAACGTGTTCGCCGGGCCGCTTACCGGGGTCTCTGACCTGAAGCGTGACCGTCTCTCCCGCATCGATCTTCTTGCCTGCCTTCTTCGCTACCAGCACGGTCGCCGGATTCGATTCGTCGTCGCCGGACGTTAATCCGAGTTGCCACATATCTGCTTCAGTTACCGCCCTCGATGAACTACAATTACTCGCACGTCGCATGGCGCGTTGTTTAACGATGAGTTGCTGTCGTGAACGATTTATAACTTTGAACAGATGAGCGTTAATGAGCCAGGCTCCTGCTAAAGAACTTATAGCCGAAGGCACAAAGATCGGGCACTACCGAATCATCTCTCCGCTCGGGGCGGGCGGCATGGGGGCGGTCTACAAAGCGCACGACGAGAAGCTTGACCGCATCGTCGCGGTGAAGGTCATCCAGCCCGACATGGTCGCTCACGAGGACCGCCGACGCCGCTTTCTTCAGGAAGCGCGCGCCGCGTCCGCCCTGAATCACCCGCACATCCTCACCGTCTACGAGATCGGCGACGCCGACGGCAGGCCCTTCATCGTAATGGAGTTCATAGAAGGCGAGACCTTGAGGCAGAAGATCGCCGCGCGCTCTATCGCCGTCGGCGACGCCCTGGACATCGCCATCCAGATCGCTCAAGGCCTGTCGAAGGCGCACGATCACGGCATAGTCCACCGCGACCTCAAGCCTGAAAATCTGATGATAAGCCGCGACGGGTACGCGAAGATTCTGGACTTCGGACTCGCCAAGCTCATCGAGCGCAAGCGCGCGGCCAGGGCCGACAGCGCCGAAAGGACCAAGATCCAGGTCATTACTCGCTCGGGCGTGATTCTCGGCACGGTCAAATACATGTCGCCGGAGCAGCTGCTCGGCCGGCGCATAGACCTCAGGAGCGACATCTTCTCTTTCGGGGTAGTGCTCTACGAAATGCTGACGCACCTCTGCCCCTTCGCCAACGAGAACGACATCGACACGATGCACTCGATCCTGCACGACGAGCCGACGCCGCCGCACGCGATCAGGCCGGACCTGCCGCGCGCGGTCCACGGGCTCCTGGCGAAAGCCCTGGCGAAAGAGCCGAAGCAGCGCTATCAAACGATCAAGGAGTTCACGGCGTCCATCCGGACTCTCAAGCGCGACCTTGAGATGGGAAAGTCGTCGATCCCCGTCAAGACCAGGCTGGTCCTGAAGCCCGTCAGCGCGGCCGCGCGCCGCGCGCCGAAGATCGACTACGAAAGAGAGCTGAACGAGGCCCAGTACGAGGCGGTGACGACCGTCGACGGCCCGATTCTCATCGTCGCGGGCGCGGGCACGGGCAAGACCCGTACGCTGGTCTATCGCGTCGCGCGGCTCATCGAAACGGGCGCGCGGCCCGAATCCGTTTTGCTATTGACCTTCACGCGGCGCGCGGCCCAGAGCATGCTCGCGCGCGCGGCATCGCTCGCCGACGAGCGCTGCCAGAGAGTCTCGGGCGGCACGTTTCATTCGATAGCCCACTCCACCTTGCGCAGGTACTCCGAGCTCGCCGGAGTCCATCGCATGTTCACGGTCTTCGATCAGAGCGACACGGAAGACCTGATAGACCTCGTGCGCCGGCAGGCGGGATTTACTACCAGGGACCGCCGCTTTCCGCGCAAGCATACGATCGGCTCGATCTTCAGCATGGCCGCCAATAAGCTGCTTCCCATCGAAGAGGTCGTCGCGCACCATTACCCGCAGTTCATCGACGCGACCGGCGATCTCGAAAGATTGATGAAGGCATTCGAGCAGTATAAGCGCGAGCGGCACCTGCTGACGTACGATGACCTGCTCGTTCGGCTATGCGAGGCGCTCGAGAGCAGCGAGGAGCTCACGCGGAAGCTCTCCAGCCAGTACGGCTACATAATGGTGGACGAGTACCAGGACACGAACCGGCTTCAGGCGCGGATAGTGCGCCTGATGGCCGCGTCGCACGACAATGTGGCCGTGGTGGGAGACGAGTGCCAGGCGATCTATTCGTTTCGGGGCGCGAGCTTCAGGAACATGCTCGAATTTCCGGAGCTCTTCCCCGACGCCAGGGTGATAAAGCTCGAAGAGAACTTCCGCAGCACCCAGCCGGTGCTCGACCTGGCAAACATCATAATCGGCGAAGCGAGCGAAGGTTACTCGAAGAGACTGTTCTCGCGAGCGACCGAAGGGCCGCCGCCTATGCTCGTGAGCGCGAGCGACGAAAACGAGCAGTCGCGCTTCGTCGTGCAGCGCATCGAAGAGTTGCGCGAAGAGGGCATTCCGTATCAGGAGATGGCCGTCCTCTTTCGCGCCGGCTCCCACTCTTTCGATCTTGAGATCGAGCTGGGCAAGCACGGCATCCCTTTCCGCAAGTTCGGCGGGATCAAGTTCGCCGAATCGGCCCACATCAAGGACGCCCTCTCTTTTCTCAGGGTCGTAGTCAATCCGTCGGACACGATCTCGTGGTTCCGCATGCTCAAGCTCGTGGACCACATCGGCGACGCCACGGTCCAGCAGATCCTCGACCACCTGGGCGTCGAGAAAAAAGAGTTTCGCACGGCCCGCGCTAAGGAGGGGCTCTTCAAGAAGCTCAAGGGGTTCCCGGCCAGGGCGAGCTACAAGGATCAGCTCGTCCGCCTCGCGAACGTGCTCCAGAGCGTGCTCGAGCACAAGTCGGTGCGCTCGCAGCTTTCAACCGTCGAGCGTTTCTACCGCCCGATTCTCCAGGCCATCTACGACGATCACCCGCGAAGGCGGCGAGAGATGGAGCACCTGATCTCCATCGCGAAGCGGTACAAGAGCGCCGAGGAGTTGCTGTCGGAAGTGGCGCTCGAACCGGTGGAGACGGCGCTTGCCGAAGCGCAGGCGCGCGGCCAGGGCTTCGTCACGCTTTCGACGGTCCATTCGGCGAAGGGGCTCGAATGGGACGCGCTCTTCATCCTCTGGATGGTGGACGGCTGGTTCCCCTCGTCGCGAGCCTATGACGCGTTCGAGAACCTGGAAGAGGAGCGGCGATTGCTCTATGTCGCGGCGACGCGGGCCAAGCGACACCTCTACTTCATCAGCCCGATGAGCTACGAATCCGTCTCGGTAAGCTCGTACGGAAGCGTCTCGCGCTTCCTTGAGCTGATACCGGAAACGCTGCTTACTCGCGCCGCTCTCGCCGGAGAGTAGCCTTTGCCCGTTTCGAGGCGAAACTAATCAAGCCTCTGTTTTCGAAGAAGAACGAAGCGGTCTACAACCGCCGTCGTTATGATCCACATTACCGCGGCCGCGAAACCCGCCATCACGTCGCTCGGGTAGTGGACCCCCAGATAAACGCGCGAGATGCCTATGGCGACTGCAAGCAGGATGGCCGCCGCCCAGGTAACGATTCGCAGGGCGAGCGATCGAGTGCGCGCCGAGATTATCGAGGCGAGGGCTCCGTAAAAGCAGAAGGAGAGCAGCGCGTGGCCGCTCGGGAAGCTGTAGCTGTCCGGCAGGGGCGTATCGAAGAAGGGCGTGGGGCGCTCGCGCTGAAAGCTTATCTTTAAGACCCAGTTAAGCAAAAACGCGCCCGCCATTGTAAAGGTAATCAGCATGGCGCTCCGCTTCCATTTCACGACGAGGAAGATGAGCGTGATGAGCAGTCCGAGCGCAAGTAAGAAGGCGGTAGAGCCGAGGAGAGTGATCACGCGCATGGCGGCGGTGAGCGCGGGGGTCGCGTGCTCCTGGACCAGAGCGCGTATGGCCTCATCGAAATGCTGCTTCTCGCCTTCGAGCACATCTTCGGCAAGCCAGCCGAACAGCAGCAGCGCCGCCATTGCGAGCGCGAGCCCGAGCAGCAGCGCCGTGCCGAATAACTGTTTTGCGATAGCCCTGGCCTTCTCGGTCTTGACTCTAAACATCAAAAAGAGCTCCGCTCGCGCTCGTCAACTCTCGGCGCGCTTTTGGCGCAGCATCGCAAAGACCGTCGGCGTCACGACGAGCGAGAGAAGCAACGCGAACGACAGGCCGCCGATCACGGCGATTGCGAGCGGCTGCAACAACTCCGCGCCCGAGCCCAGAGCGAGCGCGAGCGGCAGCATCCCGAGCATGGCGGCAAGCGAGGTCATCAGCACGGGGCGAAAGCGCCTGCGGCCCGACCGGAGCAGGGCTTCCCTGAGCGTGTCTCCTGACGCGAGATGATCCTCGACCGCGTCCAGCATAAGGATGCCGTTTTTAGCCACGATTCCGATCACCATAATCATGCCCATGAGCGAGACTACGTTGAGCGTAGACCGCGTGATGAAGAGCGCCGCGAGCACTCCGCTTAAGGCGAGCACC
>DATLMR010000253.1:0-3855 GCA_035537555.1 Blastocatellia bacterium | reverse complement strand
GCCGGCCGCGCACCAAGGGCCGCGACCTGACGGTGCACGGCGCCCGCGAGAACAACCTCCAGGACATCGACGTCGCCTTCCCGCTGGGGCTCTTCATAGTCGTTACCGGAGTCTCTGGCTCGGGAAAATCGACGCTCGTCGATGACATCCTCTACCGAAGCCTCGCGCGCAAGCTCTACCGAAGCCTCGACGAGCCGGGCGAGCACCGCGAGGTCACGGGGCTCGAACACATCGACAAGATAATCGAGATCGACCAGTCGCCCATAGGGCGCACTCCCAGATCGAACCCCGCCACGTACACCGGCGTCTTCACGCCCATAAGAGAGCTTTACGCGATGCTCCCCGAATCGCGCGAGCGCGGCTACAAGCCGGGCCGGTTCTCCTTCAACGTCAAGGGAGGCCGCTGCGAAGCATGCCAGGGTGACGGGATGAAGTGCATCGAGATGAATTTCCTGCCCGACGTGTACGTACTTTGCGACGTCTGCCGCGGGGCGCGGTACAATCGCGAGACCCTCTCCGTGCATTACAAAGGCAAGTCGATCGCCGACCTGCTCGACACGACCGTCGAAGAGGCTCTGCCCATCCTTGAAAACATTCCGCAGATAAAGACGAAGCTCCAGACGCTCCTGGACGTGGGCTTGAGCTACATCAAGCTCGGGCAATCGGCGACCACCCTGTCGGGAGGGGAAGCGCAGCGCATAAAGCTGGCCAAAGAGCTCTCGAAGCGGGCCACCGGACGCACTCTTTACATTCTGGACGAGCCGACCACGGGACTGCACTTCGAAGACGTGCGAAAGCTCCTTGACGTGCTTCACCAGCTCGTCTCCCTGGGCAATACGGTCCTTGTAGTCGAGCACAATCTCGACGTTATAAAGAGCGCGGACTGGCTGGTGGATCTTGGCCCCGACGGCGGCGAGGATGGGGGCCGGATAGTCGCGGAAGGCACGCCGGAAGAGGTGGCCCGCTGCCGCAAGTCGTACACGGGGCAAGCGCTCAGGGCGGTGCTCAACGGCACCCGGCAGCGAAGATCGGCCTGAGACCTCTGCTTGTCTTTTGCCGGCCGGGCCAATAAACTAGCCGCTTGCTATGATCGAACGAATTCAAGAGCTTGCTCGTCGCAGCCTGGAGACCAAGCGCGCCTTCTTCGAGTCGCACTCGGAGAGGGTGGCCGCCGCAGCCGAGCTGATGATCCAATCCGTCAGGTCGGGCGGTAAGATCTTGATATTCGGGAACGGGGGGTCCGCCGCTGACGCTCAGCACATAGCGGCGGAGCTCGTGAATCGCTTCACCTACGACAGGCCGCCCCTCGCGGCTATCTCTCTGACGACGGACACCTCGATCCTGACTTCCATCGCCAACGATTCGAGCTTCGACCGCCTGTTCGAGCGGCAGGTGCGAGCGCTCGGGCGGCCCGGAGACGTCGCGCTGGCCATCTCCACCAGCGGAAGCTCGCCCAACGTCCTCCTGGGCGTGGCCGCGGCACGCGAGCTTGGAATGAAGACGATAGGGCTCGCGGGGCGCGACGGCGGCAAGCTCGCCTCGACGGTCGATGTCGCGATCGTCGTCGAAAGCGACTCGACGCAGCACGTCCAGGAGACGCACATAACGATCGGCCACATACTTTGCGATCTGATCGAGAGGGAGATTTATCCCCGCGAAAGGTGATCCGGTAAATGTCGCGCTACGATATAGAGCCTCTGGATTTCGATGGGATCACCACCTACCCGCTCGCGTCGCGGCAGAGCAAGGTTACGGCGGACGACCTCGCGCGCCCGGTCGGCAAGGACGCCTCTCTGAAAGAGTTCTTAGACGGCCTGCCCGACATCCTGGCGGCGCGCGATCTGAAAGAGCTCGCCCGCCTGGTCAGAGAGGCGAAGAGCCGAGAGCGCGCCATCGTCGTGGGCCTCGGCGGCCACGTGATCAAGACCGGGCTCAGTCCCGTGCTCATCGACCTGATGAAGCGCGGGTTCGTCACGGCTTTCGTGATGAACGGCTCCGCGATGATTCACGATTTCGAGATATCGCTTGTGGGCGCGACGTCGGAGGACGTGGACGCGACCCTCGGCGCAGGCGGGTTCGGCATGGCTGAAGAGACGGGCCGCCTTATAAACGAAGCGATCAACTCCGGGGCTCGGGACCGTAGAGGCATGGGCGAGAGCCTCGGCAGGCATCTTCACGAGATGAGGCCGCCGCACGCCGATAAATCTCTGCTCTATTCCGCCTACGACGCGCGCGTACCCGTGACCGTCCACGTAGCGGTAGGCACCGACATCGTCCACATACACCCGGGCGCCGACGGCGCGAGCATCGGGCAGACGACGCACGACGACTTCCGCCTGCTCTGCTCGATAGTGCGAGGGCTTGACGAGGGAGGCATCTATCTCAATCTCGGCTCCGCGGTGGTCCTGCCAGAAGTCTTCCTGAAGACGGTGACGGTAGTCCGCAACCTCGGGCACAGCCTGCGAAACTTCACGACCGCGAACTTCGATTTCATCCAGCATTACCGCCCGCTCACGAACGTCGTGCGGCGCCCGGTCGCGGGAAGCGGGCGCGGCTTCTCCTTCACGGGCCACCACGAGCTGATGATCCCCCTGCTCGCCGCTTCGATCCTTACAGGCTAGAAGCGGCGCGGTGAGCATCCTTCAAAAGGACTTCTTCACGCTCTTGAAGAACGAGCCGAGCACGTCAGTGACCGTGTGGCTCGCCGCTCCGATCCATAGGCCGGTGAAAGCGGCCGCGAGGTAGTCTCGCCTGAGGGGAGCGAGCAGCTCCCAGACCCGGGCGAACGCGTCGCAGACCTCCCCGAAGCTCGCGGCCGACTGGCGGACGTAGGCGTCGCGCAGGTAGAGGGCAAAGGCCAGCACGAGCACGCAGACCGAGAGAAAATAGAGTATTCGAATCACGGTGCCGAAGAGTATCCCGTGCGACCAGCGCGAGCGGTGCGGCAGCGCGACTTTGTAAGGCCACCAGAGAATCCTGAGCGGCCCCCATCTCATGTAAGGCTTGCTCTGAGTATCGAGGTCGGGGCCGAACATTAACCCTCCGAAGAGGACCGTCGCGCCGAGGAGGGCGGCCAGGGTCCAATCGCGAGTGAAATAGTAACCTCCCGCCGCCGAGGGAACGGCAAGCCAGAGGCTGATAAGGTCGTGCGTGCGTCCTGAAGGCATAGAGAAGTATAGGGGCCAGTAAGGAGAGAGCGCCCGCGCGGTCATGCATCATCCGAAACTCGCTTCAAAAAATCCTCCCGGCTCACCCGGCATCCCCTGGCTTCCGCTCCTACATCTCCGCACCCGTCACGCGGCGGCGGTCGCGCAATTCGGCGAGGCGGCCCGCGTCCCAGGAAGAGGTATGGCCGTAGCGGTCGCCCGCGTAGGCGAGGCCGTCCACGCGCGCGGATTTGCAGCTCGGGCATTGCGCGTGGAGGCCGCGCTCGCTCGCCCCGCAACTCGAGCAGATGGTAAATTCCGGGCAGAAAATCAGGCCCGCGCACGAAGACTGGTAAAAGGCCTGCGATATCAGGCGGCCCAGGTCGTCGGCCTGCGGCTTGACTTCACCCATCCATATTTCGGTCGTCGCGTTGATGAATCCGAACTCGTGGAAGACCCCCTCGGTCCGCACGCGGTCGAGCACGGAGACGTTGCTCGTGGCCCGCAAGCGAACGCCGTCGGTGTAATAGGCCGCGTCGCTTGCGGCGTCGCCGCAGGCGGCGGCGGCGGCCGTCTCTCCGAAGAATCGCAGGTCGAGGCGCGCGAGCCTGTGCGCGGTCACTTCGGTCGATTGCCCGCTCAGCAGGAATCGGACTTTATGCTTGTTCGACAGGCGCTCGGCCTCGCGCTTCAAATGGGTCAGCACTTT
>DATLMR010000252.1:0-11396 GCA_035537555.1 Blastocatellia bacterium | reverse complement strand
CGACAGGGCAACCATGCCGCCCGCGACGAGCGAGGCGTAGGTCGGCCGCGCGACGATCACAAGAAGCGGCGCGAGCATGAAGCCCGCCGGGACCCTGACGCGCTGCGCGAGCCTCCGAAGTCTCAATCGTCTCTCTTCCCGTGTTTCGATCATAGGTTCTTGAGCCTGCTTAGCGAGTCTCCCTGCCTCCCGCTCGAAGGATCGAGCCCGGCGCGCTCGCTTCGCCTGGCGAGCCGTAGAGTTATGGCGCTCAGGACATCGCTCACCGGAATATCCATACATTCCCAGTGCCAGCAGCTGCGGCGATGGCACCCGGGACGGCACCAGAGGTCCCTGCCCAGGGTGACATCCAGAGGGTCGAACGGGCCGTTTCTCTCGGGCGAAGTCGGGCCGTAAAGACCGACGATGGGAGTGCCGCTGGCCGCGGCGATATGAAGCGGGCCCGTGTCTCCGCCCACGAACAATTCCGCCCGTCGCGCAAGGGCGACGAACTGTTTAAGCGTCGAATTCACGGCGCGGGCCGCCCCTGTCTCCGACGCCGCCTGGACTCTCCGCGCCAGGTCTTCTTCGCCCGGACCATACGTTATCAGAGACGGTATGCCGTGTTCGAGCCACAGCCCGTCGGCCACCCGTCCGAATCTCTCCGCGGGCCATAGCTTTGTCGGCCATCCTCCTCCCGGATTCACTATCGCGAACCTCTCCCCCGTTACCTCAAGGGCGTGAAGCTCGTCTTCCGGAGAGACTTCTATGGGGAACTCGTAGAGGGGGGAGAGCCGGGCGGGCGGCGCGAGAGGCTTATCGCCCCCGGACGACGGGCTTCCGGCGAGCGCGGCGCTCGCCAGGGCTATATTCTTGTCGATTACGTGAGTAATGCGGGATGTCGCGATCTGCTCTGTGAGGAAGAGGCGGCTGGGCGGCTCGCGCAATTCCCGGGTCTCGAACCCGATCCTGCGGATCGCCCCGGACATCTTCGTAACCAGACCGGACTTGATCAATCCCTGAAAATCGATGGCCAGATCGACCGGTTCGCGCCCGCCCTCTCCGCGCAGGCGGGCGGAGTAATCTCTGATCTCTTCGAGCGTAGACCGGCTTGCGGGCCGCCTTCTCAAGGCTCGCGTGTCGATTTCTATCAGGTCGTCAATCGCGGGAGAGCCCTTAAGGATCGCGCTCGCCCTTCGCTCCACGACCCAGCTCAGGCGCGCCTCGGGCATCGATCGCCTCAGGAAGGCGACCGCCGGGAGCGTGTGAACCACGTCGCCGATCGAGCTGAGCTTTACTATAAGAATTCTCATTCCACCAACCGATTGAGCCCTGTGAAAACGCAATCCGGAATTATAGCACCCGAAGAACTCTAACATCATCCCGGGCGAAATAGGCGTGCCCTTGGGCGAGGCGGCGTGCTAGAATTCGGGTCTCGATTTACTTCACTATGAAAAGCGTGAGCATACTAGGATCGACCGGCTCCATAGGCCAGAACACCCTCTCGGTCATCGATTCGCACTCGGACAAATTTCACGTCGCAGCGCTCGCCGCCGGGCGCGACCTTGACGGGCTGGCGCGCCAGGCGGCTCGCGTTCGCCCTTCGCTCGTCTCCGTCGCGAACGAGACCGATATCCCCTTGCTCATAGGGAAGCTGAGGGCCGAGGGGGTAGAAGTCCTGCCGGAGATCGCCTGGGGCGAGGAGGGGCTCGTTCAGGTCGCCTGCTGCGAAGGGGTCGATATAGTCGTCTCCGCAACGGTCGGCGCCGTCGGCTTCGTGCCTACTTACAGGGCCTTATCCCTGGGGCGTCGCGTCTGCCTCGCCAACAAAGAGACGCTCGTGATGGCCGGAGAGCTGATGACTCGCACGGCGCGTGAATCCGGGGCGGAGCTCCTGCCGGTCGATAGCGAGCACAACGCTCTGCACCAGTGCCTTCGCGGCGAGCGGGTCGATGAGGTGAAACGGCTCATTCTCACCGCGTCGGGCGGCCCGTTCCGCGAATCCCCGATCGAGCGCATTCGCGAGGCGACAGTCGAGGAAGCGCTCGCGCATCCGACCTGGCAGATGGGGTCGAAGATCACCATAGACTCGGCCACCCTCATGAACAAGGGCCTCGAAGTCATCGAGGCCGGGTGGCTCTTCGGATTTCAAGCGGACAATATCTCGGTGGTCGTGCATCCTCAGTCTATCGTGCACTCGATGGTGGAGATGGTGGACGGCTCTATAATCGCACAGCTCGGCATCACGGACATGCGCCTGATGATCCAGTATGCGCTCACCTACCCGGACAGGCTTCGGACCGAGCTCCCCGCGCTCGGCCTCGAGAACCTGGCCCGCCTGGAGTTTCTCACTCCCGATTTCGAGCGGTTCCCGTGCCTCGGCCTCGCCTACGAGGCGATGAGAGAGGGAGGCACCATGCCCGCGGCCATGAGCGCCGCCAACGAGATCGCGGTCGCCGCGTTCCTCGACCGGCGAATCCGGTTCATGGACATTCCTCGCGTCATCTCGGAAACGATGGAGGCCCACGATACGACGGAGGCCTCAAGCCTCGAGACCATTATCGAGGCCGACAGGTGGGCCCGCGCGCACGCCTCTAGTCTCTCTTCAGGGAATGGACGGCCCCGCGCCGGCTACGAAGCGGATTAGCCTCAATGGTTGTTTTTATCTTAAGAATGGACCCTGGCGCCCTCGCGCTTTCGACTAAATGTAGACACTCCCACCCCTCTAAGCTAAACTTAAGGCATCAGGTTCAAGGATCAGGCCCTTTTAGAAGCTCACCTGCACCTTGAGCAGAGTATTTAAACAGTAGTGGAGATTAAGCATTGCTAAGTATTTTATATATGGCCGCTACCTTCGCGTTCGTCCTGGGCGTGCTGGTCGTCATTCACGAGCTGGGGCACTTCCTGGTGGCGAAGTTTTTCGGCATTCGGGTTGAAGTATTCAGCGTCGGTTTCGGGAAGCGCATTTGGGGAACGAAGAAGGGTGATACCGATTATCGCCTGAGCCTCATCCCGCTCGGCGGGTACGTCAAGATGGCCGGAGAGAACCTTGACGAGCAGATTACAGGCGCGCCCGATGAGTTCATGTCGAAGCCGAAATGGCAGAGGTTCTGCGTCGCGGTGGCGGGGCCGGTGATGAACATCATCATGGCCATAGCCATACCGGCCGCGCTCGTGATGGTCCATTACGAAGTGCCCGCCTCTTTGAACAGGCCCGCGGTCGTCAGCGCCGTCGAGCCCTCCTCTCCGGCCGAACAGGCCGGGCTCAAGCCCGGCGACCAGATCACCGAGATCGCGGGCGAGCCGATTCCCACCTGGCGCGATGTGACGGAGCAGATCATCGTGAGGCCGGACCAGGAGGTCCCGGTCACGATCAAGCGCGCGGGCGAGACGCAGCAGCTCATGGTGCGTATCGGGTCTGATCCGACCGAGCAGGAGAAGATCGGCTACCTCGGGGCCTCGCCCGACCCGGGACCGAATACGAAGATAATAGTGGAGACGATAGAGGCTGGAAGCCCGGCCGCCGAAGCGGGCCTCAAGCCCGGCGACCAGCTCGTCGCCGTCAACGGTACCCAGGTGCCTCAGAACAGGCAGGGCACCAACACGATCATTCGCACGATAAAGGGCAGCGCGAACCAGCCCGTGACGCTCACGGTCAAGCGGGGCGACGAGAATCTCGACATCAAGGCCACGCCCCGAAATGTAGACGGGGTGGAGCGCCTCGGATTCGGGCAAAATCTGCATGGGGCCGATATGATCGTGACCCGGCTCAGCCCCGCCGAAGCATTCGACTACTCCCTGGATTACAACATGCGAATCCTGCGGCTGACCAAGACGGCCCTGGCGCAGGTCTTTGTCGGCCAGCGCTCGGCCAGGGATACGCTCACGGGGCCCGTGGGAATATTCAAGCTTTCCGGCCAGGCCGCCGAGCAGGGCACGCAATCGGTCTTACAGTTGATGGCCCTCCTGTCGCTGAATCTCGGAATATTCAACCTCCTTCCGATCCCCGTGCTCGACGGGGGCATGATTTTCCTGCTGATTCTCGAAGGCTTGCTCGGGCTATTCGGCCTGACGCTGGGCCTGCGAGTTAAAGAGAAGATGATGCAGGTCGGCTTTGTCATGTTGATGCTGCTGATGGGCTTTGTGATCTTCAACGATATTTCAAAGCTGTTTCCCAGCCGCGCCACGCCGCCTCAACAGGTAGAGCAACAGGCGCCGTCTGAAAACAAGTGATCGCCGAGCGACTGTAAAGAGTCGAGAAGTCAGGGGGTCGCGCCCTCGCACCGGGCGCGGCCCCTCAAATTTTCAGGCCCCGCGCGGGGGTATTGATTCGAGGCGGCGGGGAAACTATAATCCATACGCTTTTATTGATCGGCCCGGGCAATAAAAACAGACATGATCGGATCGTAAGCACGCGGAATAAAGCCCCGGATTAACTTGCATGTGCCCGGCATGATGCAATCGGAAGATATTACACACCGCTCACAGAGGTAAAGAAATGAAGAAATTCCTGGCACTCTCTCTGGCCTTCGCGTTCGGACTCCTTTGCTTCGCTCCGGGCCTGAACGCCGGTTCCCGAAAGCAGGGGCTCTCCGGGCTGCGGTACGTACCGGACCAGATCCTCGTGAAGCTGAGGGACGACCTCGATACGGCTTCGTCAATCGAGCAGGTCGCGGATCGCATGTTGCCGGTGCGCGGGACGAAGATCGAATCCATTGGCGGAGACGAGCAGCGCGGACTGCGCGAGCCGGGCGGCCTTTACCTCGTTAGCCTCGATGGCGGCGTTTCGGTAGAGGAGGCAATCAGGCGCGCGGAGGCCGATCCGCGAGTCGAGTATGCCGAGCCCAATTATATCGCGAGCCTCGCGGTAGTGACTCCGAACGACAATTTCTTCGCCCAGATGTGGGGCCTTCAAAACCCGGGACTCGACCCTCTCGGCCGGGTTGGGAAGCCGGGCGCCGACATCGCGGCGACTCGGGCCTGGGACGTAACTACCGGCAATAACACCGTGGTCGTGGCGGTCATAGACTCGGGACTCGATATAACGCACCCGGACCTCGCCGCCAACGTCTGGGTCAACCCTAACGAGGTGCCCGGCGATGGAATCGATAACGACGGCAACTCGCTGATAGATGATGTCAACGGCTGGTGCCACTCGGCGAATAGCAATTCGGTCGCCGAGGATAACACGATCACTCTCGGCTTCGGGCACGGCACCCATGTCTCCGGGACTATCGGCGCGATCGGGAATAACGGTATAGGCGTGGCCGGCGTTGCCTGGAATGTGAAGCTGATGGCTCTCAGAGCGTTCGGGAGAAACAGCAGCGGAGAGGCGACCGCCGCGATTTCGGACCTTGTGAAAGCGGTCAATTATGTCGTCGACGAGAAAAAGAGAGGCGTCAATGTCAGGGTGATAAATGCCAGCTTCGGCGGCACGGGCGACTCCGAGTCGTTGAAGAGCGCCATAAACAAAGCGGGCAATCAGGGCATACTCTTCGTTTGCGCCGCGGGCAATACTCCCGTCGATTCCGATTCCATCCCCCAGTATCCGGCCTCCTGGGCCGCGACCATGTCGAACGTCATCTCCGTGGCGGCTCTCGATAGAATGGACACGATCACCTCTTTTTCGGCCTACGGCCACAACACCATAAGCGTCGCCGCGCCGGGCCAGGAGATCATCAGCACCTTCCCCGGAGGGGGCTACGCGCAGTTTCACGGCACGTCGCAGGCCGCCCCGCACGTCTCGGGCATCGCCGCCCTGCTGTGGTCGAACGAGCCCGCCCTGACTCCCGCGCAGGTCAAGGATCGGATAATCAGGACCTCGGAGCCCGTGCTCTCCGTGGCGTCGAAGCTTTCGAATTCGGGCCGCGCCAATGCCTTCAGCGCGCTGACTAACACGGTCGCGCCTGCTCCGGCGATCGGGCTGGTGAAGGTGGTCAACGACAAGAAATTCCTGACGGTCGACGGCCTCGGGCTCATCCCGCAGCAGCTTGTCGTTGAAGTCAACGGCGTCGCGCTCACGGGCAAGGTGAGTTTCGACAGCGCCTTTTCGCTCGCGGGCGGCTCGTTCACTCGCGCTCGCCTGAAGGTCGGCAAGCCGCAGATGCAGGCCGCTTTTCCCGGCGGGCTTCCGGTCCAGGTCACCCTGTTCAACCCCGTCACGGGCGCGCGCTCCAACGGCGTTTCTCACACCAGGTTCGTCTTTTGAGACCGTTCGGGCTCGAATCGATTCGCGACTCTCAAAGCCGGGATCGACCTGAAGGAGCCGGACACCCGGCTCCTTCAGGTAACAGAGTGGCGCCGCCGCGTTTCTCTTCCCGAGACGCGGTCCCGGCTCGATTAAGAGAACGCTCTATGACCTGCTTCCGCAATCTCCTGTCCTCACTAACGCCTTTCAGGCTAACACCCTTTGCGTAAGCAAAATCGGAGAAACGCACAGATGAACGATAGCAAGGGCGAAACATCCGTAAGCGCGATCGTTTCGCTTCTCAAGTCCTCCATGTCGGCTGATAACTCGCAATCATTCGGCTATGTCGTAATCTATACATCATTCGGAGTCGTGCGAGGGCGGACGAGCTTCGCCTTCGGGCAGCCCTCAAACAGCGACTCGCCCGACGCCGAGAGCGGCGTGGCGGATGAGATCATCGAGCTGCACAACGTTTCGGTCGAGCACTACTCGAATCATTTGCCGACCGCCACTTTCGAGCGCCTCTATGTCAAACTGGCTGATATTCACGGGTTTGCTATAGTCGATGCCCAGGGCTAGCGCGGACGGGCACCGCTCAGACGAATTGACGGTAGGGAATATTGCTGATAGCTTTTACATTCCAGCAAATCTTTTACGCTCCAGCAAATAATGATTTCTTAAGGTTGAAAGGATTAAGGTGAAGACAATGAAGAGAAGTTTCGTACTGAGCTTGGTACTGATGATGACCGGGGTGGTATTTGCAGCCGATCATCACGCGAAGGACGTGAAATTAGAGGGATACGTCGTGGACAATGCCTGTGCCGCGGGAATGTTCAAGGAAGGCGGCAAAGGCGCCGAGGGCGCGAAGACGCACTCGCGCGCCTGTTCTCTCATGCCGCCCTGTGCCAAGAGCGGCTATTCGGTTTACGCCGACGGCATGCTCTACAAGCTGGACGAAGAGAGCAGCAAGAAGGTGGCCGACGTATTGAAGAGCAGCAAGACCGAAAAGGGAGTCCAGGTGAAGATCGAAGGAACGGCCGAAGGTGATAAGCTCACAATCAAGACCGTCTCCGAAGTCGAAGCCAGCACTAAGTAATATGGTAGGGGCAGGGCTGGGCACTCGTCGAAGATGAGCCGAGAGCTGCCCCTATATCTCTTCCGTTACGTCACTTTCATCACCACGAGCGTCAGATCATCGTGCTGCGGCGTATCGCGGCTCCATTCGCGAACCTTCTTGACGACCAGCTCCATGATCTCGGCGGCGCATAAATGAGTTGACGCGGCGATTATATCTTTTAATCGCGCCTCGCCGAACTCCAACCCCCCGGCGTCGAGGGCTTCCGTCACCCCGTCAGTGTAGGCCAGAAGCAGGTCACCCCTCTGGAGCTGGATCGTCTCCTGCTCATACTCACTGTTATGAAACGCGCCGATCACCGTCCCGCCCGTAGAAAGCAGGGTGATCTCCCCCTCTCCATTTTCGGCCTGGAGCTGAGCGCGCGTCGTCAGGCGCTCGCCCGCGCCCGAGAGTGAATGGCTGACCGTCCGGGCCTTGATGATCGAATCGGCTCGCGCAAGCATGGGAGGATTGTGGCCCGCGTTGATATAGGTGAGCAGGTTGGTCTGCTCGTCGAACTGGGCGTAGAAGAAGGTTGCGTAGCTGCTCGCGCCCGTCGATCCGTGCAGGAGCTTATTCATCGAAGAGACGAGCTGGGTCAGGTTTCCGTTGACCGACGGGGCCTGGCTTCTGAGCGAAGCCTGTACCGTGGACATCAAAAGGGCCGCGGACATGCCTTTGCCGGCCACGTCGGCGACCGCGATGCCGATCTTTCCTCGGCCGAGCTCTATGAAATCGTAATAGTCTCCTCCGACCCCTCGGGCCGGGTGGCAAACCCCGCATAGCTCCAGGTGCTCTACCAGCGGCGGCATCTGAGGAAAGAGCCGTTGCTGGACCTCCGTCGCGATCTTCAGCTCGTGCCTCAGGCGTTCTTCTTCGGCCACCTCCTGCACCAGGCGCGCGTTCTGGATGGCGAAGGCCAGCTGCCAGGCGACCGCCGTGAGCAGTTGCTTGTCTTCACGCGAGAAGGGAAGGTCGCCCAGCCTTGGCCCGAGCGAGATGATTCCGAGGAGCTGGTCCTTCGTGGCGAAAGGCACGAGCAGCACCGAATTCAACCGGCGCAGGGCGGCGCGCTCGCGGGCGACGAGCTGCGCGTGCTCGCTCGAAGCCGGCTTCGACTTGGACCAGGAGACTCGCTCCTGAAGATCGACGATCAGAGGCAGGGGCGACAGGCTCATCTGCCGGACTATGTACCCGCCGCGCGGGAACAGGATGTTCCCGTCCACTTCATCCGATGTCGAGTTGTCGTGATTCAGCCGCCATGACAGCGCGCAGGCGTAGTTGCCCGACGCGTCGTCGCGTAGAAACACGGTCGCGTTTTCGGTGTGCAGGGCCAGTTGAATCTTGCCGATGGCCTGCTTCAACAACTGATCGACCGCGGTCACCGTCCGCATCTCCTGCCCGAGGTCGGAGATCAATTGCTGCGCGTCGTATGCCTCGCGGAAGAAACGCCGGTCGATGATCGGCATCATTCGCTGGTTCACCAGAGTCAATATGCCGATTGCCAGCCCCGTCGCCAGTATCGTCACTACTATGTCGGCGCGGTTCCCGAACCGGTCGATTCTCTCCATGCGGCTGCCCGTGAGTATGAAGCTCAGGACGGCGAAAACGAATATGGCCTGGACTATGACGAAGCCGCGAGAGACCAGGAGGTACCGAACCCCCCTGCGCAGAATGAGGCGGACCGGTATCACCTGATGGCGGATGATCGCGTAGGCGAACGACAGGGGGAAGAGCGGAAAAGAGATCAACGCGATGAAGAGCAGCCAGCGCGAGATGGTCGGGTTGCTCCAGGGGTGATCGATCAGGAACGCCAGCCCTCCCACTATGAACAGGGGCATGAATCCCGCGATGCTCCCGGCCACGACCACGCGCAGCTTCTGCCGCGAGGGCCTCCCGGCCAGCCTGTAATTTACAAGCAGCGATAGGAAGCCGCCCGTAATGTAGAGCACGCCCATTATGAAGCTGGTTATTCCGAGAAAGGCCGACCTCTCTCGGAACTGCGCCGCGCTCGCGGGCGCGAAGGCGGCGACTATGTTCCCGAAGGCGAGGAACGGAAATATGGTCAGCAGGTGCGGGATGTACAGGTGGTATTCGAGCCTCGGAAATCTTCGCAAAAGCGGCGAAGGCTCGGGGAATATAAGGAAAAAATGGAAGAATACAGGCCAGAAGAAGATCGCCCCGATGTAAGCCGCGACTATGACGATCCTGAGCCCCGTGGGCGTCCCGGGAGCTACCTGAAAGAACGCCGCCGAGGGCGCGGCGATGAACATGCCGAACATCAATGCCAGCAGCACCGCCTGCTTGTCGAACGGCTTGAGCAAAAAGACTGCGAACCCCGTTATCAGGAAGATGGCCGTGATCACTATTCTCGCGGGGTTCAGCAGGGTCTGGCTCAATGAAAGGTTCTTCGCCTTGAGCCTGTACTCCTGCAATTGCCCGCCCCGGCGCACGGCTATCGAGTAATACGTGTCGGGGTAGATGTACTGAAAAGCCTCTATGATCTCGGGAATCTCGGTGATCTGGCGGCCGTTCAAAGAGACGAGCTCGTCGCCCTGTCTCAGAGGAAAAGCCGACCCGTCGGGCGGGACCTGTCGGATGACGATTCGATTGTTGACCCTGCCCGTCATCCAGCCCGGATCGCTCTGCATGGGAGGGGCCGACAAGGCGCTATAGATGTTCGTTCCCGTGAAGACAAACAGGAGAGTGAAGAATAGCCCGCCGATTATAAACTGTAGCCGCCTGGTCATACCCGCAGTCCTCGACTCCGATGTCTCTGAATATATCATGCGGATGCGGCACCCTTAGCATCGAATTGAGGCAGGCCCCCTTACACCAATGCCACGTCGATACTGCATCAACCGCGCTCAGGCCCCGCTCGCGCGCACACGGGCCGGGCGCCCGACGGCGAATAACGCCGGTGATTTGTACGTGGATGCGAATTATATTGTTGCGGTTGCCTTCTTTTGCCACCCGCGAATGGAGTACGTTATAATCTCGTCCGCTGACAATCAATTAGATATCGGAGGCACACTTGATAGATAGAATTCAACAAGCTTTAAAAGAGGCGGACCTTGACGGATGGCTTTTTTACAGCTTCCGTGACAGCGACCCGATCGCCGCGAATATACTGGGCCTGGGCGGCGAGGGCCATATGGCGACGCGCAGGTGGTTCTACCTCATTCCCCAATCCGGCGATCCTGTAAAGATCAATCACTCGATCGAGCGCGACGTGCTCGACAGGCTGCCTGGAAATAAATTGATCTATCTGCCGTGGCAGCAGTTGCACTCTCACCTGAAGGATTCGATCGCCTCTCTGACCGATAAGCGGACCCCCCGCGTGGCGATGCAGTACTCGCCCGAGGCGGCCATCCCCTATCTGTCGCGGGTGGACGCGGGGACCATAGAGCTGATCCGTACCTTCGGGGTCGATATCGTCTCGTCGGCCGACCTTGTGCAGAAGTTCGAGTCGGCCTGGAACGACGAGCAGCTTGACATGCACGAGGAGGCCGCGCGCGGCCTCTACTCCTCCGTACACGAAGCCTTCGCCGAGATCGCCCGCCGAATCAGGGCCGGGGAGCCTACGACGGAGTATGACATCCAGCAGTTCATCATGGGCCGGTTCGCCGAGCGCGGGATGATCACGAGAGATCCCCCCATCGTCGCCGTCAACGCCAACAGCGCCGCACCCCATTACGAGCCGACTCGCGAGAAGCACTCGCCGATAAAGAAAGATGATTTCGTGCTCATCGACCTCTGGGCCAAGCTCGACAAGCCGAACTCGGTCTACGCGGACATAACCTGGACGTCGTTCGTCGGCGAGAGCGTGCCTGACGAAGTGACGAGGGTATTCACGGTCGTTCGGGACGCGAGAGATGCCGCGACGGAGTTCGTGAAGGACGCCTTCGAATCGGGCCGCAAGGTCTACGGCTGGGAGGTGGACGACGCCTGCCGCGACGTAATACGCGAAGCCGGTATGGAGCAATATTTCATCCACCGCACCGGCCATAACATCCACACGGAAGTGCACGGCAACGGGGCCAACATCGACAACCTGGAGACGAAAGATTCTCGCGCCCTGATCCCCAGGACCTGCTTTTCCATCGAGCCGGGCAT
>DATLMR010000251.1:0-3525 GCA_035537555.1 Blastocatellia bacterium | reverse complement strand
AGCGGGTTGCCGTCAAGGTTCGCGTCGCTGCCGACATAGACCGTGTAGTAGCGGGCGCTTTCGGCCGTGACTATCGTGCTGAGCTTGAAATTCCGCAGCGGCCCTTTACTGCCTGCATCCATGAGGAACGAGGCGGCTAACCTGTGGCCGACGTGCTGGTTGGAAATCGCTCGTTCCAGGCTCCTGTCGATGTACGGCGGCATCGCGCCGATGTCATGGGAGCCGCCGATGTCATCTATGGTTTTTGACAAAGTATAGCCCGCGTTGAAACCCAGGTTGCCTCTGAAGCTTTTCCTGACCGAGACAGTTCCCCCGTGATAAAAGGAGTTTCCCCAGTTGGGCGCGGACTGGAGGAAGAGGTAATTCGGGTCGAATCGCCCCGCGAACAGGGGCCTGCCGTCGGGCGATATGCCGCTCTGAAATGCATTGACGTTCCTGCTCCCCTGTAGCTTCACACCCCGCACGAAAAAGTAATCGACCGATACGGCCGTTTCGCGGGGCGCCTCGAAAGAGAATCCCAGGTTCGCCTGTTCGGTGTATGGCGTCCGGTTGTCCGCTTCGATGGGGGTCGCTATGAGCTTCGCCCGCTCGGGCGTGGGGAAATTACCCGTGGCCAGAAGGTTGGCGAAAGCAGGCCCGGCGAGCGGCGGCCCGCTCAGAATGAAATTGGAGATGCTCGCTTCCCTTTCGAAGAAGTCGCCGAGGCCGCTTGCAATCGGCGGGTCTCCGCGCAATCCGATAATCGCCCCGGCGACGATGTTGCTCCAGCTGGTTCGCCTTCCGGAAAAGATCCCGAAACCCGCGCGAACCACCGCCTTGTCGTTCAGGCTGAAGGCGAGCCCTATCCTCGGTTGAAAGTTGTTGTAATCCCCCTTGAAAGTGCCTTCGGGGAACACGTCGAAGTCGTATCTGAGCCCGTAGTTAAGTGTCAGCCTCGGAGTGATCGCCCATCTATCTTGAGCAAAGAGGCCGTGGTACCCCTGGTTAAACCGGTAGTGCACGAGGTCGTCCCATTCTCGCGGAACGGCGCTGCCGGAGTCTATGTCGAGGCCGGGGTGAGCGCCCGGCCCGGCAGACCATTGAAACGCCACGGGCGTCGGTCTCGGGAACGGCCCGACGCCCAGGAATCCCGCGAGGCCCGGGAATATCACGCGGGCGGGGAAGAATATCTCCCACCTCACCGAGTCTCTGACATGATTCAAATCGAACCCGAGCTTCATGGAATGGCGGCCCGTCGTATAGCTGAGATTGTCTGTCCATTGGAGCCGCGTCTCGGTGTAGGCGTCTATGTCGGACGAGCTTTTGCCCATCGTGATCAGGTTCGGAATTTCAAGCGTCGGCTCGGACCGAACGTAAGGGAAATCGAAGGCCCGTCGCGCGTATTGAAACGAGGCCTCGTTGACGGCCTTCCGCGATATGACGGAGATGAGGCTCGCGGATAGTGTCTGATCGCGGACGAAGTTGTCGCGAGCGGACGAAGAGGCGGAGGCCGTGCGCCCGGCGGCCCCGAGGAAGTTTGTCGTGTCGGAATCGAGCACGTTGTACCTGAGCGACAGGCTGTGGCTCGGCCTCGCCTGGTGGTCAACTCTCAGAAAGGCCTGGTTGTAGTCGTTGGTCCTCAGGAGGTCGTTCGTCTCGGGAGTCAGGCCGAAGCTGCGCCTCGTCCTGTTGATGGCTTCGAGGTTCTCGAGTATCACGCTTGAAAACTGGTTCGACTCGGCATAGCGCTGGCCTTCGACGTTTGCCAGGAAGAAGGTCTTTTGCGCAACGATCGGCCCTCCCAGAGTGAGGCCGAACTGGTTCTGCCTGAGCCTGTCGGCGTCCGCGCGCTTCAAGGCTGAGCGGGCGTTGAGCTTGTCGTTCATGAGGAAGTAGTAAGCCGAACCCCTGTAAGAGTCGGTGCCCGACCGCGTGATTATATTTACGATTCCGCCGGGAGCCCTCCCGAACTCGGCCGAGTAGCTCCCGTTCAGGATCCTGAATTCTCGCACGATCTCCTGGGACGGGACCGCGCGCGTGAGCCCGGTCACGGTCTGGGTATTGTCGAGCCCGTCTATCAACAGGAGCGTGTAATATTCACGCTGGCCGCCGAATGAGAGCCGGGGCGCCGCCGCCGAGCCGATCCCGGTGTCGGGCTCAAGAAGCGCGCCGCCTCCTCTTATGTCTCGGCCCGAGCTTACGGCCGAGGAAGATGCTTTTGCGAAGTCCACGAAGTTGCGGCCGGCTATTGGCAGGTCTTCTATTTGACGACGGTCCACTATCTGGCTGATCTCCGTTTTTGCCGGGTCGATGAGCGAGGCTTCTCCCTTCACGTAAGCTTCTTCTTTTATTCCCGCGAGCGACATGGATATATTGAGCTTTAAGGACTGACCCACGTTGGTCACGACTTCACGGACCGACCTGGTCATCCCGGGGAGCTCGGCCGTAAGGGCATACCTGCCGGCGGGGAGCCCGGCGAATGAGTAGTAGCCGCCGCTGTCGCTTGAAGCCGCTCGGACCATCCCGGTCTCGGCGCTCTTGAGGCTGAGGCTGACGTTAGGCAGGGCCGCCCCGGCCTGGTCCGTGACGATGCCGTTTATCCCGGTCGTGACTTGCGCGGGCGCGGTGCCGAACGAGGCCAGCAAAAAGAGCAGTATGTATGCCGTATTTTTCTTCATAGATATTCTCCCGTTTACTCGTTCGATCGGGCGGGCGATTCCGGGAGCCCCGCCTGCTATAGCGCGGAAGGCGGCTTCAGTCCGGTATACGACCCGGGCCATGTGGCCGCGACGTTGGAAGCGGCCGCTTGAAGCGGGTCCCATCTCTGCGGCAGCAGGTCTTCAAGCGCGTTTATCAACGAAGCGTTCTGCTCTTCCGTGCCGATAGAGATTCTTATGCAGTTTTGAAGCGCGGGCCGGATGAGAAAACCGCGCGAAGCGAGGGCTTGCGAAATCTCCGCGCCGTCGCGCCCGACATCGACCAGAATGAAATTTGCCTCGCTTGGCACGTACTCCAGCCCGAGCCGTTTGAACTGAGAATAAAAAAACTGCTTCCCTTCGCCCACTATTTTAAGCGTCCGCTCCATGTGCGAGCGGTCGTTGAGGCTGGCGACGGCCGCCGCCTGGGCCAGTGAACAGGTGTTGTATGGGCGGCGGACCTTCGAAATTATCTCGATTATCTCACTGGAGGCGATGCCGTAGCCGATCCTGATGCCGGCGAGGCCCATGACCTTAGAGAAGGTCCGCACCACGATCACCGGCTTTCTCTCGATGTGTTGGACCGAGTCGATCTCCTTGCCGACGGCGTAATCGATGTAGGCCTCGTCGAACACGGATATCACGTGCGCGGGTAAGCGATTCAGATACTGCTCGATCTCCCTCCGCTCGACTACCGTTCCGGTCGGGTTGTTCGGGTTGGCTATGAAGACCAGTTTAGTCCTGTGCGACACGCGCTCGGCCAGGGCCGCCAAATCGACCGTGTGATTTTTCAAAGGGACGCTAATGTTTTCGGCGGCATTGAGCTGCCCTAACAACCTGTACCAGGGGA
>DATLMR010000250.1:0-9880 GCA_035537555.1 Blastocatellia bacterium | reverse complement strand
GTCCGTGCCCGTGCCGACCTCGTCGACCAGAATGAGCGCCGGGGGAGCGAGCTCCGATGCCATCTCCGAGATATTCCGCATGTGCGCGGTGAACGTCGATAGATTCGCGGCGATAGATTGCTGGTCGCCGATGTCCGCGAGTATCTGGTTGTAGACCGGCATCACGCCCTCGGCCGCCGGTACGTGCAGGCCCATCTGGGCCATCAGAGTGATTAAGCCAACGGTCTTCACGACGACAGTCTTGCCTCCCGCGTTCGGGCCGCTGATAACCATCGTCTGGTGCTCCTCGTCCATCTCCAGAGAGATCGGCACGACAGTCCCGCCCGATTGCCTCAACGTGTGTTCGAGCAAAGGATGGCGCGCGTCCGACAGGCGGAGCAACCCGCTTCCCGAAATCTCGGGCCGTACGCAGTTGAACTCTTTCGCGAGCCGCGCCTTTGCCTGAGAAAAATCGATCTCCGCTATGGCTTCGATCATCGAAGCGAGCGCGGGAAGATTTGCCCTCAACGTATCGCTGATCTCAAGCAGGATTCGGGAAATCTCGATCTCTTCCTGTTCCCGCAATCGGACCAGCTCGTTGTTCTGGTCGATTACGCCGAGCGGCTCGACGAAGGTTGTCTGGCCGCTCGACGAGAGCCCGTGCATGACGCCCGGCACCTGGCCTCTCGCGTCCGTACGCACGGGGATCACGAACCGGTCGTTTCTGATCGTGACGAAGTCCTCCTGGATGGCGGAAGGCGCGCGGTCTCTCATCAGGGATTCCAGGCTTCGATAGATCCTCGTGCGGCGTTCGTTTATCTCGCGGCGAATCCGCCTCAGCTCCGGGCTGGCGTTATCGTCGATTTCTCCCGTCGGCAGGATCTTACCGCGAATCGAAGATAGCATCCTTCTCAGATCGGGTATCTTTTCGGTTATACCGGAAAGGCGGGGGTATCGGTCTTTTACACCCGGCTCCGTGAACTGGCCCCTAAGATCGAGCGCCACCGAGACGAGGCTCTGGAGGCTGAGAATCTGGAGGGGTTCGAGGCTCGTCCCCACTACCTGAAGCTGCTCTATCCATTGCTCGGGGTCGCTTATCTCTCCAAGCCCGAAAGCGCCTCCTGTCGCGAGGTAATTCACGCTTTCGGACGTTAAATCCAGCTCTCTTTTGATCCACGCGCGGTCGGTCGAAGGGCGAAGCGCGAGGGCTCGCCTTCGCCCGAGCGGAGACTGAACGTGGCGAGCCAGCAGCGCCACGAGCGCGTCGAGTTCAAGGGTGTTTATCGTGCGTTGGTCCATGATCGTTCTTTCTGCAAGGAATCGAATGAAAATCTTACGACGCCGGAATAAACAAAATCCAATAAAATCCAATAAAGTTAGAGCAGGTCTTCAAGCCGCCGAAATCGCCGGGAAGTCCCGCCCGGTTGTGCGATGCCGGGTACTTGTCTATAATCCGCGCCTGGTATGAACCTCTTGATCGGCCCCGCCAGCTCCGGCAAAACTGAACACCTGCTCTCGCGAGCGGCCGATGCCATCGAGGCGGGCGCAGGCATAGTCCATCTCGTCGCTCCGTCATTGCGCTCGGGCGAAGTCCTGTTCGAGAGGCTACAGTCGGTGTTGCGCTCAAGAGAGCCTCGAAGGCTTGAGCAGGTCATTACGTCATTCCCGAAATTATACGTCAGTTTGCTTGGGCGGGCGCAAAGAGACGTGAGCTGGATATCTCCGGGCGAGCGAAACAGGCTGATCGGCCGGATTACAGTTCACCTGGCCGAATCGGGAAGGCTCGAATATTTCGCGGGCACGGCGGACTGCCCGGGCGTCGCGTCCGCGATCTCGCGACTCATCGACGAACTATGGCGAGCCGGGACCGGGCCGGAAGAGTTCTCGGCCGCCGCCCTGACCCGGTCCGCGAAGGATCGGGACCTCGCCCTGGTCTTCACCCATTACCGGCAGGCCCTCTCATCTTCGGGCCTGATCGATCCGGAGGGCGCGGGGCTCGCCGCCGTTCGGTTGCTTGAAGGAAGGACGGCTGCTGGGAAGCTGGTGAGCAGAGAGGCGAGAGAGAAAATTGCGCGGTCTTATTCCATGATCGCGGCCGACGATTTCGATTTCTACTCTCCCGTGCAGGTCAGGCTCCTCTCGCTCCTCGCGGCGCACGGCACGGAGGCGAGCGCGACGCTTACGTATGAGGAGGGCCGTTCCGTCCATCTCTGGCAGGAGCCGACAAGAGAGAGGTTTCGAACGGCTGGAGTCAACCTGATACGGTTCTCTTCGAGACCCGGGAGCGCCCTTCAGCTTGCGGCCGCCGGGTTCATGCGGGACGGGCCGGAAGGCGGCTCCGAAGAAAAACTGCCGGAGAACGGAAAAGACGGAAGGCTTACCGCGTCCGAGGTTTCGATTCTATCGGCGGCCGACCGGGCCTGCGAGGTGCGCGCAGTGGCGCGGGAAATCAAGAAGCTCGTGTTGAATCATGGCGTGGCGCTGGACGAAATCGCCCTCGTGTGCAGATCGCTCCCGGCCTACTCGCACGTCCTCGAAAGAACCTTCAATGAGTGCGCCATTCCCTTGAAGATCGATTCGGCGCAAGCCCTGTCCGGCAATCAGCTCGGAGTTTCAATAATGAGGCTGCTCGATCTGAGCTCGCGGGGATTCCCTCGCCGCTCGGTTGTCGATCTGCTGCGCTCGCCATATTTCGACCTTACCCACGTCGGCCTCGACGCCTCGCGCGTGGAGCTTCTCGATGCCATCTCGCTCGATCAAAATGTGACGCGGGGACATGATCTGTGGATGAGCGCGCTCTTTTCCGCCTCAACCGGAAGCAAAGCGCGCACGGCGGAGGCGGACGTTTCGGGGAACCGCGACGAGCCGGACGAGAAGCGCATGGGCCGGTACCGGAGCGCCGCCCTCGCGCTTGAAAAGTTTTTCTACATAGTCACTCCACCCGGGACCGGCCAGAGAAGCGAAATGGCGGCGTTCGCCCGCAGGCTTCTAGAAATTCTGAAAGTGAGAGAACGGGCGGCAGGCTCCCCGTTTGCGGAAAGAGACCTGGGAGCATTGAAGGCTTTTGAAGCCGCGCTGACCGACGTTTCACGAGACGCGTCCGATTACGCGGGGGCAGGGGATTCGGACAGGGCTCCGAACGCTGAACTGTCATGGCCGCAGTTCTATTCGGAGCTCGAACGCGCATTCAACGCGTGCACGTTCGAGCGCCCACATGTCCGGGGCCCGGCCGTCGTCGCGCAGGAAGCGCACAATCTTCACCCGCGATCTTATCGCGCGATCTTCGTGCTCGGCCTCGTGGAAGGTGAGTTCCCCGCGAAGTCTTCGGAGACCGCTCCTTACACGAGGAATGAGAGGGCCGAGCTGCGCGACTCCGGAATCGACCTGACCGAATCGACGAGCGACGCGGGGGCGGACCTTTTGCAATTCTACAAAGTAATCTCCCGATGCGGAGAGCGGCTCTACCTGTCATCCCCAAGGACTGACTCAAGCGGAGGAGAGCTGCTCAGGTCTTACCTGATCGACGAGATGATAAGCGCCGGGCCGGTTCGAGAATACCGGATCAACCATTCTCACAAGGATGCCGGTGAACGGAATCCGGCTGAAGCAGCCTCGCTCGACGAGCTGGCCCTCATGTGCGCGCGGTCGCTGCGTGGCGCGGCTCAGTTGAGCCAGCGCGCGACCGCGCACGACGTTCTGAGCAGGAGCCTGCCCGCCTGGAATGCGGCGCTGCGTGGCGCGGCGAGAGAAGCCGACCGAATCCTGTTTCGAGGGAGCCCGGCTCACAGAGGGCTCATCTCCGACCCTTCTTTGAAAGCCCTCCTGGCGAGTAAGCTCGGGAAGAATCATCTATGGAGCGCCACACAAATAAACGATTACGGCGTCTGCCCCTTCAGGTTCTTTGCGGGCCACCTCTTGAGGCTCGCTCCGGTGAACGAGCCGGTGGAAGGGTTCGTCTCAAACAGGCTCGGAAGCGCGTACCATAAGATTCTCGAAAGATACTACTCCGAAGGCGGCGCGCGGGAAGAGAATCTTGATGCGCGCGTAGTCGATGAATACGAGGAGATCGCCGGGAAGATTACCGAAGAGGTCATAGGTCGGATGCTTGAGGAAGGGACGATCCGCAGCTCGCCCTTCCTGGAATTCGAGAAGGATTTCATGAAGCGACAGGTCGCGAGGCTGATTCAGGCTGAAGAGAGATGGCGTGAATCGGAACCGGCGCGCCCCTCGGCATTCGAAGTGAGCTTCGGCCTGGAGGGAACCCCTCCGCTCGTCATCGAGGATGGCGATGACGAGGTCAGGGTATGCGGGACAATCGACCGGATCGACGAATCGGCGGAAGGCTGCGTCGTGATCGATTATAAAACGAGGCGCACCCCGGTCCATTACGACGACGCCCTGAATGGGCGAGACCTTCAGCTTCCCATCTATATGCTCGCCGTATCACGCGCCGTAACGCCGGGCAGAGAAGTGAGATCGGCCTATTACCTGCACATAAACAGCCGCAGGAAGGGTTCCGAATTCCCGGGCGGGGACGAGCGCCTCTCTCTGAAGGCGATAACAGACCACGCGGAGCAGCGCATCAGGGAGTACGCTTCGGGCGCGCGGGCTGGAGAATATCCGATCAGGCCCAACAATAGAACCTGCGCTCCGGGATGCGGTTTTCGGTTGATGTGCAGGGTCCAGTCCATCGGCTCGGACGGGAATTGAGCATTAATTCCGGACCCCGACGGGCGCTCGGCGCAGGGCTCAAACAATCCGCGAGCGGTTATGGCAGGATGAGATGATATGTTATTATGCAAATGGTTTCACAGGCTTGAGGCCAAACTCCTATGGCAAAAACTCTGACCGTGATCATCCTTCTGCTGCTCGTGGCCGGCGGCGGTTATTACGTTTACCGCAACGGCTTTACCCGGCCTCAATGGTCAGGCTCGCTATTTACCTCGTCCGCGGATACGGCCATTACGGCCAAGGTGAAGACGGCCTTCGGACTCTCGAAACGCCTCTCCGGATACGACATTAAAGTCGAGACGAATGGTGGAGTCGTCGCGTTAAGCGGGCAGGTCGGCTCCGACGCGGTCAAGTCACTCGCGTCCGAGATCGCGCGCGATACGGCGGGCGTCAAAGAGGTGAGCAATAACATCGAGGTGAATCCGGGAGCGCAGCCGTCGATTGAGAATTCGAGGATCGACGATCTGGAGATTCGGACATCCATACTCGAAGCGTTCGCCCGCAGCCCGGAGCTCAGCGGGAAAAACATCGAGATCGTGGTTCAGGACCGCAAGGTGACGCTTTCCGGCGGCGTCGACACGAAAGCCCAGAGCAACGGCGCCGAACAGGCGGCGAGGGCGGTAGACGGGGTCGCGGCCGTCACGAACAACCTCTCCGTGGCAAACCCGGATGCCGCTCCCGAGCCCACGGCCGCGGTCACGCCCCCTGAAGAGGTGAATGCCCAGCTGGCGAAGCAGGTAGAATTCGAGTTGTACAGGACGGGCGCTTTTGACACTCTGATGTTGACCGTTAAGGCTGATCAAGGCAATGTCACTTTATCAGGAAAGGTTCGATCTCGCGCTGAACAACTGCTCGCGGAGCGTGTCGCGCAAGGCACCCCCGGAGTAAAGAAGGTAGTAAACGAGCTGCAGGTAGCCGCGGCTGCCAAGCCTCGATGAGTCTGGTCTTAGGGAATCGGTGCAGACAGCAGAAACTCTTGGAAGATGGAACCGCTTTGAAATTGTCGCCACGCGCATTTTCCAGCGTATCCGCCTACCCGAAAATCAGAAGTATTTCGTCCTTACCCTTACTATCGCCGTCGCCTGCGGCCTTGTGGCGGTGGCTTATCACCAGCTAATCAACTTCCTCTCGGCCAACCTCATCAACAGGGCAATCTCGATGACCGGCCCGTCCAGACTGCTCTGGATGCTCGTAATTCCGACCGGGGGCGGACTCGCAGCCGGGTTGCTGATTCACTTCTTCGCGCCCGAAGCGCGCGGGAGCGGGATCCCGCAGGTAAAGATCGCCTACACGATGGACTACGGCTACGTGCCGATACGTGTGGCGGCGGGTAAGGCCGTGATCTCCGCCCTGTGCGTCGGTTCGGGGGCGAGCCTGGGGCGTGAAGGGCCGACGGTCCAGATTTGCGCCGCCCTCTCGAACCTGATCGCCCGCGCTTTTTCAATACCCCGGCGCAAGCAAATGAACCAGCTCCCGGTAGGCGCGGCCGCCGCCATCGCGGCGGCATTCAATACTCCGATCGCCGCCGTCACCTTCGCCCTCGAAGAGATCATCGGAGACCTGAATCAGAAACTGGCCGCCTCGATAGTCATAGCCGCGGTCATCGCCTCCACCATCGAGCGCTGGCTCCTCGGCGCGCACCCGCTATTCACCGGCGCGAACATATACGCGCTCAACCATCCGAAGGAGCTGCTCGCTTACGGCATGCTCGGGATCGCCGCCGGAGTTGTGGGCGTCGTCTTCACCCGTTTGATTCTCTGGCTTCGCATGGTCTTTCGCGACCGCGTCACGGTGCCTTCGTGGGCGAAGCCCGCCATCGGAGGGTTGATCATCGGCTCGATCGGGTTGTGGCAGCCCTTCTCTCTCGGGATCGGTTACGATTTCCTGGGAAAGGTACTACGGGGACAGGACCAGCTCGTCCTGTCCGCGGTGCTCTTCCTTATGCTGGCAAAGGTCCTGACTTCCTCTATAAGTTATGGGTCGGGGATGTCGGGAGGCGTGCTCGGGCCTTCGATGTTCGTCGGATGCATGCTCGGAGCGGCGACGTGGCACCTGCTCGTTTACATAGACCCGGCGGCCGAGATCGCGAGAGGGGCATTCGCCCTCGTAGGCATGGGCGCGATGTTCGCCGCCGTCATTCGCGTGCCGATCACCTCTATCCTCCTGATCTTCGAGATGACTTACAATTACGAGATCATCCTGCCTCTTATGATCGCGAACGCCATCGCGTATACGGTCGCGTCCAGGATCTCACAGTTATCGATCTACGAGGCCTTCCTCTTCCAGGACGGCATCCAGCTCCCGCATGGCCCGAAGACCGACGCGCTCTCGCGCATCACCGCCGCCTCCGTGATGACGAGGGACGTCGTCACTCTCCCCGAAGACATCAGCGTGGCCGAAAGCCTCGAGCTGGTGGGCCGCCTCCAATATAACGGATACCCGGTCTTGAAGGACGGCCAGATGGTCGGCCTGATTACGACGGGAGACCTGCGCAGGCTCGAAGCGGAAGGCAGGCGCCTTGAGATGATCGGAGAGGTGATGACGAGGAAGATCGTTCACTCGCACCCCGACCAGACGCTCGACACCGTGGTATTGAAGCTGGCCCAGAGGGAGCTGTCGCAACTGCCGGTGGTCTCGCGCGCCAACGACGGTCACCTGCTCGGGATAATCACCCTGCGAGATATCGCGCGCGCGCAGGCCCGGCTCGCCTCTACTCAGTATTCCCTCGGCCCGGACGACACGATCCGGCCCGCCAACTTGCCCTGAGCTGTAGAGAAGCGCGCCCCCTCAGTCCAGATACCGGGCTCGACCGGTCACTTTTTGAAGAGGCTGTCGAAAGCGTTCCGCGAATCTGTCGCGGGCTTGCCGGGTGCCGTGCCGCCCGCTTGCTTGTTGGGAGCGAAGAGGTCGCAAAAATTCGCTTTTTCTCTCTCCGAAACCCATTCGGCCTGAGGCTCGCGGCACTTATTATGCGCGGCCGGGTCGTAGTTCAAGCAATTGAGACAGCTGTGAACGTCCTCCCCGCACTTCTCGCAAGAGTCTGTCCTGGAGATGTATCCTTCGATCTTTATTTCCGTTTTGCAATTGTGGCAGATCATAATCGTGTACCCGTAATTTCAAAAGGGGGGCCGAGGCGGAGTTCCCGGTAGTCACGGCCCCCATTCGCGCCGAAGGGAAATTTCTCGCGGCGCGGCTCCGGCCCCCGCCCGTATTATTATGCCGTCAGGCGGCCTCGTTGCCGCGAGTGGACGGAGCCTCCACCGGCCACGTCAGGTAGAAGCAGGTGCCCTTCCCGATTTCGCTCTCGACTTCGATTCTCCCTCCCATCAACTCTATAAGCCGCTTGCTTATCGGAAGCCCGAGTTCGGGACCATCGTCGATATGGCGGAACTCGTCGAAGATCTGCGCCAGCTCGCCGGCCGGGATTCCGATGCCCGTGTCTCTCACCTCGACGGACCAGCTCTCCCCGTGCCGCCGGGGGCACGCCTCAACGGTCACGCCCCCCTTTTCCGTGTACTTGATCGAGTTCCCCAATATATTGGTCAAAACCTGCCTGCACTTGTTCAGGTCGTTCGTGACCTGGCGAGGCAAGCCCGGGTGCAGCTTCAACTCGAGATTAAGCCCGCGCTCGGCGGCCCGGGGCGAGAAGCTTTCGACGACTTCCGTGACGAGGTCTTGGGGAGAGAAGGGAACGGGCACGACCTGCTCCTTGCCCTCGATGATACGCGAATAATTGAGCAGATCGTCCATCCTCGAGTTCAGGAACTGGACGTTGGCCGTGATCCTCCGGATGGTCTCTCCCACCTCATCCGGGACGAGGTTTCTCGACCGGTCGAGCGAAGCGGCCAGGGCGGTTATGGCGTCAAGGGGCGTGCGGACCTCGCGCGCGATGTTCGAGATGAAGCGGGATTTGAGCCGGTCGTGGGCGCGGAGCCGGGCATTGATCTCTTCGAGGTCGCGCTTCCGGTCGTTGAGCTGCTGGCGGGCGCGCACTTCTTCGGTCACGTCTTCGAATGCGCCCACGGCTCCGAGTTTCTGGCCCTTTTCGCTATAGATGGGCGAGGCATTGAACCTCAGCATGAAGGTCGCGCCGTCGCGGCGGGTCACGCAGAGGAGCTGCTTGTGCAGGGTCTCATTCAGTCTCAGCGCGCGGCTGAGCGGGAAGTTCGACGGCTCTAGCGGCTCGCACTCTTCGGTCGCCAGGCTGAGCAGGCTTACGAGATCGTCCAGGCTCTTGCCTATCACGTCGTCGAGATTAAGGCCGAGGATCTCGAGGCCCCGCCCGTTGACGACGGTGATCGCCCCTTCCGCGTCGGCTATGATCAAGCCGGTCACCATCTCGGTCAGGACGCTCGCGAGCTCGTTTGCGCGGCTCGCTTCCGCCGTGACCGCGCGCCTGAGCCGCGAAAGGGAGCGGACGCGGACCAGAAGCTCGCCGATGTTTATCGGCTTTGCGATGAAATCGTCGGCCCCGACCTCCAGCCCCTTCTCCCAATCGACGCTCTCTTCCACGACGAGGACGACCGGGATAAAGGGCAAATCGGGATTCCGCTTTATATCTTTGACGATCTCATACCCGCTCGATTCGGGAAGGTCGATGTCGCAGATGATCAGATCGGGCGGCTCGCTCTCGACGATTATGAGCGCCTGCTTGAACCCTTCGGCGATGCTGGGGCGAAAGCCCTGCGCTTTCAGCTCGGAGGCAAGGGCGGTCGATGACTCGTGGTTTTCATCGATTATCAGTACGTGCTCGTTATGAATCGACAGGACTTTTTCGGCGGATTTCCTGGCCCGTTCCGAGGCACCGGCGGCAAGCCCGGCGCCTTGCCGATCGTCCGCGCCGGACTTGCGTTCGGACAGGATCTGCTCGATTGTGTGTTCGAGCAATTCATCGTCTATCGGCTTGGTGATAAACCCGTCGCAACCGGCCGCCCATGCTCTCTCTCGGTCGCCCCTCAAAGCGTGTGCCGTGAGGGCGACTATGGGAATGTCGGAGGTTTCGGGTACCGATTTGATATGGCGCGTCGCGTCCCACCCCGACATCACGGGGAGGCTCATGTCCATCAGGATGAGATCGGGATGGTGCGCGCGCGCGAGATCGGCCCCTTGCTGGCCATTCTCGGCTTCGATGACTTCGTGCCCGCTATGGGCGAGCAGAAGCGCGAGCACC
>DATLMR010000249.1:0-16241 GCA_035537555.1 Blastocatellia bacterium | reverse complement strand
CTGAGGCTCTCGTTTTCAATAGCCCCGGCCCTGATCGAAGAGGGCATTCGCAGGATCAAGCGGGGGCTTATGAGCCGGGGGAAGTGACCCCGTTCACAGGCCCGCGTTTCCGGGCAAGCTATCCATGACAAATCGGCATCTGATAGACTGTTTGCGTCGAACGGGACTTGAAATATCGGCGGGCGGGCACCATCAATGAAAGCCAGACTGAAGAGATATGCCATATACTGGACCGGGTGGGGATTCATTCTCCTGGGCATCGCGGGCCTTTTCCTACCGATCCTCCAGGGCATACTTTTTCTCTTGATAGGGCTCGCGCTTTTGTCCAACACGTCGCCCTGGGCGGCGAGGCTGCTCTTGAGGTTGAGGACCAGATTCCCCGCCGTGAGTAAGAAGTTCGACGAGGCGATGGTGAAGGCCAGGGAGGTTCAGGGGCGGATGTTCAAGAAGAAGAACAAAGAGGCTCGCGACATGAAATAACGCCCGGCGGCACGGGGCCGGCATCCGCGGCCGCGTGGTCGCAGGCGCCTCTTCGATTGTCTTCGCTTGCCGCCTCACCCTTTTGACTCCGCCTTCTTCTCAAGCACGTCGATTATATCCGAGGCGGGAGGCGCCGTGATTCGTAATATAGCCGTTCTCACAACCATCTTGATGCTCGCGACGACTCTGCTGGGACAGGTCGCGTCGCCGGGCGAGGACTCGTCTAAGCTGCACGCCCTTTTCGAAGAGGACTGGGAGTGGCGGCTGCGCGAATTTCCCGAAGCCGCGACCTACTACGGAGACCGGAGGTACAACGACCGCCTGACGGACCGCTCTCCGGAAGCCATCGAGCGGCGCAAGGCCCACGACCGCGAGATGCTCGAGCGAATCCGGAAGATCGACAGGTCGAAGCTATCGGGCCAGGATCTCGTCTCTTACGACCTGTACCTCGAAGACAAGAAGCAGGATGTCGAGGGCCATCGCTTCCCTTTCGAGGTGATGCCGGTAAACCAGATGGGGGGCATTCAAATCGATTTCCCGCAGCTGGTCAGCTCATCTCCGTTTCGGAACGCGAAGGATTATGAAAACTACCTGGCGAGGCTCGCGGCCTTTCCGAAAGCGATCGATCAGGTGATCGCTCTGATGAGGCGCGGCATCGAAACGAAGTGGGTCTTTCCGGCGGTGCCGCTTCGGTCGGTCCCGTCGCAGATCGAAGGCCAGATCGTGGCCGACGCGACGAAGAGCCCCATCTACCAGCCTTTCGAGTCCTTCCCTTCCGAAGTGCCAGAGGCGGACCGGGCGAGGCTCGCGGAGGCGGGCCGGCGGAGCATAAGCGAGAACGTGATGCCCGCGCTCAAGAAGCTGCTCGCCTTCTTCAGAGACTCTTATCTGCCCGCCGCGCCCTCGGACATCAGCGCCTCTTCGCTGCCCGACGGCCCGGCCTATTACGCCTACATGGCCCGCACGATGACGACGACCTCGCTCACTCCCAAAGAGATTCACGAGATCGGGAAAAAAGAGGTGGCGCGAATCCGCCAAGAGATGGAAGCCATCATCCGGCAGGTCGGCTTCAAAGGCTCGTTCCAGGATTTTCTGACCTTCCTTCGCACCGACGAGCGCTTCTACTACAAGAAGGCCGAAGACCTCGTCACCGGCTACCGCGACATCGCCAAGCGCGCCGACGGCAAGCTCCCGGAGCTCTTCGCGGAGCTGCCGCGAAACACGTACGGCGTGCGGGAGATTCCCGGCTATGAAGCGCCCGCGCAGACTACCGCTTACTATTTGCAGGGCGCGACGGACGGCTCGCGCGCGGGCACCTACTGGGTCAACACCTACAAGCTTGAGACGCGGCCGAAGTACGAGATGGAAGCGCTCTCGCTTCACGAATCCGTGCCGGGACATCACCTGCAGATCGCGCGCGCGCAGGAGCTCAAGGGCCTGCCCGATTTCAGGCGCAACGGGAGCTACACCGCCTACGTCGAAGGATGGGCGCTCTACGCCGAAAGCCTCGGCGCGGAGATGGGCTTTTACACCGACCCTTACTCCAGGTTCGGCCAGCTCACCTACGAGATGTGGCGCGCGGTGCGCCTCGTGGTCGATACGGGAATGCACTCGCTCGGCTGGACCCGCCAGCAGGCGATCGACCTGATGAAGGAGAATACGGCCAAGACCGAAAACGACATCGTCGTCGAGATCGACAGGTACATAGTGTGGCCGGGCCAGGCGCTCGCCTACAAGCTGGGCGAGCTGAAGATCAAGGAACTGCGCGCGAAGGCGCGGCGAGAGCTGGGCGATCAGTTCGACATACGCAGGTTTCACAACGCGGTGCTCGACGACGGGCCGCTGCCGCTCGGCCTTCTCGAAAAGCGGATCGACCTCTGGATCAGCGGGCAAAAAGGGAAAAACTGATATGCGAAAACGAAACTCGGCTCTCTTCGGCAGGAGCGGCAGAGCCGTCTCTGCGGGCCTCGCGCTGCTCGCCTTAATCGGCTGCTCGAGGGTGGGCATGTCGAGCGACAAACCGTCCGGCGCGAATAACAACGGCGCGGCCGCGAGCGAAGCCATGAAAGAAGAAAATAAGAGTACCGGCGGTAACGTAGACCCGCGCCTGTCGGCGGCAAGTACGAAATTCGGGCTCAAGCTCTATTCCGAGATCGGCAAACAGAGCGCGGGGAAGAACGTCTTCATCTCGCCCGCCTCCGTCGCGCTCGCGCTCGCGATGACCTACAACGGCGCGGGGGGCGAGACCGGGCAGGCCATGGCGCGCGGCCTGGAGCTTTCGGGCATGAGCCTCGAAGAAGCCAACCGCGCCTATGCGGAGCTTCACAAGTCGCTCCAATCGCTCGACCCGAAGGTGCAGATCGAGATAGCGAATTCGCTCTGGGGCAGAAAAGAGATGAAGTTCAGGCCCGACTTCCTCGACCGCGCGAAAGAGTTCTATGGCGCCGAGGTCACGTCGCTCGACTTCAACGATCCGGGAGCGCCTGCGGCCATCAACGACTGGGTGAGCAGGAAGACGCACGGGAAGATCGGCAAGATCGTGGACCAGATCGGGCAGGATTCGATCCTCTTCCTGATCAACGCAATCTACTTCAAGGGCAAATGGACCGACGAGTTCGAGAAGGCCGAGACCACGGACCAGGACTTCACGCTCGCCGGAGGCAAAGTGAAGAAGCACCCGATGATGTCGCGGACGGGAAGGTACCCCTACTTCAAGGGCGAGAACTTTCAGGCCGTCAGCATCCCTTACGGCAACAAGCGCGTGAGCATGTATGTATTCCTCCCCGAAAAAGGCGCGAGCCTCGATGAGTTCGTGAAAGGGATGGACGGCGCGGCCTGGGACGGCTGGATGTCCCGGTTCCGGGAGACGAAGGGCGACATAGTCTTGCCGCGCTTCAAGCTCGAATACGAGATAACGCTCAATGACGCGCTCGCGAGCCTGGGCATGGGCGTGGCTTTCGACCCGGACCGCGCGGACTTTTCAGGCATGCTGCAAGAAGGCCGCCGCGCCTTCATCAGCAGCGTGAAGCATAAGAGCTTCGTCGAAGTGAACGAGGAGGGGACCGAGGCCGCCGCCGCCACTTCGGTCGAAGTGCAGACGACCTCCGCGAGAATAGAGCGCGACACTTTCAGGATGGTAGTCGACCACCCGTTCTTCTTCGCCATCAGGGACAACCAGACGGGAATGATCCTGTTTATGGGCTCGATAAACGATCCCTCGTAAGGCGGGGCCGGGGTCCGGTCAGAGATACTATAAAGCGACCCAGGCGTGCAACTCGGGGCAGGCGCGCATCCCGCCCGCCTGCCCCGGACCAGCGCATTCGCCCAAAGCAACAGTAATTTTGATATTCGACACCCGCAAGGATGCGATAGGCGCGCCCGCGCTCGCGGGTGAAAGGAGATCGAATGTTCCTGCTCAAAGGTCTGTTTACTTGCGCTCTCTTGCTCGCGCTTACAGTGCCGCGCGTGCCGGGCGTTTCCGCCGCGGACTCTGCGAAGGGTGAGGGGGGCCTTCCCTATTACGGCGAGCCCGCGATCTCGCCTGACGGGTCGGAGATAGCGTTCGTCTCGGGAGGAGACATCTGGACCGTGCCTTTCGCGGGCGGAGAGGCGCGCCTGCTCGTCTCTCACCCGGCGAACGAATCGCGCCCCATGTACTCGCCCGACGGGCGGCGCATCGCCTTCGTATCGGGCCGCACGGGCAACGGGGACATCTACCTGCTCACGTTCGCCACCGGAGAGATGAAGCGGCTGACCTTCGACGACGGCCTGGATCAGCTCGACGGGTGGTCGCGCGACGGGCGGTGGATATACTTCTCTTCGACCACCAGGGACATCGCGGGCATGAACGACCTGTTCCGCGTGAGGGTCGAAGGCGGCACGCCCATGCAAATCAGCGCGGACCGCTACGTGAACGAGTTCTTCTCCGCCGCTTCGCCCGACGGCGCCGCGCTCGCCTTCACCGCGCGCGGCATCGGCTCCACGCAATGGTGGCGCAAGGGTCACAGCCACATCGACGAGTCGGAGATATGGCTCAAGCGCGGCGACGCGGCTTCCGGCTACGAGAGAGTGACCGAAGGCGGAGCGAAAGAGATGTGGCCCATGTGGAGCGCCGACGGCGGCAGTATCTTCTACGTATCCGACCGCGGCGGCGCGCAGAACATCTGGGCGCGCCCGCTCAAAGGCGCGGCCCGGCAGGTCACGGGATTCAAAGACGGCCGCGTGCTCTGGCCGAACATCTCGTACGACGGCCGCGCCATAGTATTCGAACGGGACTTCCGAGTCTGGAAGCTCGACACGGCGACCGGGCAGGCGAGCGAAGTCCCGATCGCGCGACGGGGCGCGGTCGCGGGCCCTTCGGTGGAGCACCTCTCGCTGACCGGGCAGATTCAGGAGATGGCGCTTTCGCCCGACGGCAAGAAGGTCGCCTTCGTCGTGCGCGGCGAAGTCTTCGCCGCCTCGGCCAGGGACGGGGGCGATGCCGCGCGCATCACGACGAGCGCGGCGGGCGAATACCAGGTTGCCTGGTCCCCGGATAGCCGCCGCCTCGTCTACGTCTCCGAGCGCGAGCCTACTCCTCACCTCTACCTCTACGACTTCGCGACGGGTTCGGAAAGGCAGCTCACGCGGGACGGGCTTCCGGACGCGAGCCCGCGCTTTTCGCCGGACGGACGGATGCTCGCCTTCGAAAGGGACGCGCGCGAATTGCGCGTGCTCGATATGGAAGGCGGGCAGGAGCGCGCGCTCGCGAAAGGCATGTTCGAGCGCGCGCCCCTCGGGCCTGACAGGTCTTACGTATGGTCGCCCGACAGCCGCTGGGTCGCCTTCATGAGCGTGAGCGACAAACAGTTCAAGAACGTCCACGTGGCCCCGGCGTCAGGCGGGACGGACCGGCCCGTCAGCTTTCTCGCGAACACGTTCAGCAACACGATCTCCTGGAGCCCGGACGGGACGTATATCCTCTTCGACACGAGCCAGCGCACCGAGGAGAGTCAGCTCGCGCGCGTCGATCTGCTGCCGCGAACTCCGAAGTTCCGCGAAGACCCGTTTCGCGATCTCTTCACAGAAGAGCCGCCGCGCCCGGCGGTCCCCAACCCTCCGCCCCCCGGCCCCGCGCGTCAGGAGGACCGCCCTCCCGCGCCCGATCCGCAGGCTCCGGCGCCGACCCCGGCCCCCGCAACCGGAGAGCAGAAGAGGCCCGGGGCGAAGCCCGTCGAGATCGTATTTGAAGGCGTGCGCACGAGGCTGAGCCTTCTTCCGGTTGGAGTCGACGTAAATTACCAGGCGATCAGCCCGGACGGGAAGCAGGCGCTCATGATCGCGAGCGTGGCGGGCCAGTCCAATCTCTATGTCTACTCTCTCGACGAGCTGGCCAAAGACCCGCCCGTCGCCCGGCAGATCACCTCGACCCCCGGTTTTAAAGGAGACGCGCAGTTTACTCCTGACGGCAAGGAGGTCTTTTACCTGGAGCAGGGTCGCATCAATTCCATCCCGCTCGACACGCGACAGCCCCGCCCGGTCGCGGTGACGGCCGAGATGGACGTAGATTTCTCGAAAGAGAAGATCGAAGTCTTCAATCAGGCGTGGTCGTACCTGCGCGATCACTTCTACGATCCTAACTATCACGGGAGCGACTGGCAGGCGGTTCGGGCGACCTACGGTCCGCGCATCGAGGCCGCGCGGACTCCGGAAGAGATGCGCCGGGTGCTTCAACTGATGGCCGGCGAGCTGAACGCGTCCCATCTCGGTGTGGGGGCTCCGGCCGGCTCCGCCCCGTCTTCGACCGGGCGGCTCGGGCTCAGGTTCGACCGGCTCGAATACGAGTCCGGCGGCCGCCTTCGCGTGACTGAGGTTATCCCCCTGAGCCCGGCGGCGCTCGCCGGAGACATAAAGGCGGGCGATTACCTGCTCGCGATCGACGGCACGCGGATCGACGCGAGCGCGAACCTCGACGAGCTGCTCAACTACAAGATCAATCGCCGCGTCCAGCTCACCGTCGCCTCTTCCGCCGACGGCGCGGGCAGGCGCGAAGTGGCGGTTCGGCCGACGAACTCCGCGACCGAAAAGGGGCTGCTCTATCGCAAGTGGGTCGAAGATAATCGCGCCTACGTCGCGCGGATCAGCAACGGGCGGCTCGGTTACGTTCATATGTTCGACATGTCGTCGGCTTCGCTCGCGCAGCTACACGTGGACCTGGACGTGGAGAATCACGCCCGCGACGGAGTGGTCATCGACATCCGCAACAACAACGGCGGATTCGTCAACGTCTACGCGATCGACATCTTCGCCCGGCGGGGTTACCTGAATATGACTCAGCGCGGCTTCCCCACCGCCCCGGCGCGTAACGTTCTGGGCCAGAGGGCGCTCGAGTCTCCGACCATTCTGGTCACGAACCAGCACTCGCTCTCGGACGCCGAAGACTTCGCGGAAGGCTACCGGGCATTGAAGCTCGGGCAGGTGGTGGGCGAGCCGACCGCGGGCTGGATCATCTATACATGGAACATATCGTTGATCGACGGCTCCTCTCTCAGGCTCCCTCGCACGAAGATCACGACGAGAGAAGGGGTGAATATGGAGATGAATCCGCGACCCGTCGATATTACCGTCACGCGCCCGATAGGCGAGACCTACACGGGCCGGGACAGCCAGCTCGACGCGGCGGTAAAAGAGCTGATGAGGCAGGCGGGCGGTCGAGAGACTGGCAATCCGGCCAGGCAGTGAGCTGCGTAGGATAGACCGGCGAGGAAGAATAAAGAGAAGGAGAATCGAAACCATGACGACAGGAAGCGTAAGACAAACCGTGGCCGATTACTTTACGGCAATAAGAGCGATGGACGCGGATGCGTGGCTCTCCACCTTCGCGGAGAACGCCGTCAGTCACGACCCCGTGGGCGCGCCCCCGTCTGAAGGGCACGCGGCCTTGCGGCAGTTCTTCGAGGGCATAGCCGGGGCCTTCGAGAAGGTCGAGCTGTTCGAGGATTCCGTCTTCGTGGCGGGAGACAGCGCGGCGGTCAAATGGACCGGGCGCGGGACCGGGAAGAACGGGCGAGACGTGATCTTCGAAGGAATAGACGTGTTCGAGATCAACGCGGACAACAAGATTCAAACGATATGGGGCTACTGGGACCCGTCGGCCATGATGTCGGAGCTGATGGGGTAACGAAAAGATAGAGCCCGCCGGGGCGATACGTGAAGAGAGCCGGATTTACGTATCGCCCCGGCGGAGCTTACGCTTCGCCGCTTAATGGCCGCATTCCGGCTGATCCCTCCATTCCACGGGCAAGTTTCACCTGCGCTTGCTTGCGTGAGTCGCCGTGCGCAAAGTAGCATATAAGCGTGGCTCGCTTTGATGTTCCCTGAGAGGACAAATGGCGAAGAAAAGAGGCTGTCTGCCTCGCCTGCTCTTATTAATCCTTGTACTCATCGCCCTGTCAGTCGCCCTGGCGCCATTCCTGCCCCTCGGCCCTCTGAAACCCGCCGTCGAATCCAGGTTATCCAGCCTCCTGGGCCGAGAGGTCGCCGTCGGCTCTCTGCGCCTGAGCCTGTTCGGAGGGCCGTACCTGATCATCGACAGGATGGTCGCGAAAGAAGATGCGGCCTTCGGCGAGGGGAACATAATCGAAGCGGAACAGGTGCGCGCAAACGTCGCCCTCTTCCCTCTCTTGTTCAAGAGGCAGGTCTCAATCGACGGCATACAGATCCAATCGCCCGTCCTGAAATTCATCAAGAACGACCAGGGCGTCTGGAGCTGGGCGACTCTCGGGCAGGTGAGCGCCGCTCCGCCCGCCGCCGCTCGGCGAACGGCCGGCGCGATAAGCGCCGCCTTGTTGACCCTCATACTTGATGTCAGGCCCGCCTCGACGATCGAAAACCTGGAGATCAAGAACGCCTCGGTAAAGCTCTTCGACCGCTCCGGCGCGCAGCCGCCCGAAAGCCTCTACAGGAACGTGAACCTTCGCGCGCAGCTAGGCGCCCCGCCCGCCGGGTCGCCGCCCGCCGCACGTCGCGCGCGCGGAGAGCTGCGCGCGGAATCGGAGGGGGGCGACGGAGCAGAGCTGCTGAAAGCCGGATTGCCGTTCGACCTCGTAGTCGAGCACGGCGCCGGGCAGGTCGTCACGGCCAAGGGGAGTCTCGGCCCGGGCCGCCTGGAGTCGAGGAACTTCGCCGCCGACAGCTTCAAATCGAGTCTCGATCTCAACGGAAGCACCGCAACTCTCGATCAGATGGAGATCAGCCTTTACGACGGGGCGATGCGCGGGCACCTCCAGATAGACCTCGCCACCCAGCGATTCAGCGCCGAAGGCGAGGTCGATAACGTGAGCCTCGACCAGGTCAGGTCGGGCAACGCGGAGGGAGCCAGTCAGATGACGGGGCACGTCACCGCGCAGTTCAAGCTTCAAGGCGTGATGGGCAGCTTCGATCAGGCCCTGCCGACCATAAATGGCACCGGGCGCATGACTTCAAACGATCTCTTCATCGCCAGCGTCAATCTCAGCGAGCAGGTGGCCCGCTCCCTCAAGATCGACCAGATTGGCGATATGAATCCAGGCACGACGCTCGGCAGCGTCGAGTCCGATTTTCAGATCGAGCAGGGGGTGATCAAGACGAGCAACCTGCGAATTCAGCAGATGGACGGGCTGGGCGACGCGACATCCAGCAACGGCTGGTTCCAGATCGCTCAGCCGCCTTCGCTCAATTACGCGGCGACGGTCATGCTGTCGCCCGACGCGACGGCCAGGGTCAAGAGCTCGAGCCCTCTGTTCGGGGTGGCAATCTCGATACTCGGAAGTAACAATCGCGTTGCAGTTCCGGTAAACATCACGGGTGAAGTGCGCAGCCCGCAGGTGCAGGTGGACGTCTATCGCATATTTCAATAATCACCAAGGAGGTCAGATGTTTTATCTATCTCGAAGTATTCGCGCCGCGCGAGGCCCGGTCCCGTCCTCGAAATTTAACGGCCGACTAATGATTCTCTCGCTCGTGACGGCGACCGCCGCACTCGTCTCGTTCGGATGCAGCACGGCTCCTACGGGGACGAACGCGAATTCGAATGCCAACGCGAACGTAAGCGTAAACGGCAACGCCAACGAAAACGCGAACGTGAATACCGCCGCGGCCGCCGGGGTTCCGATCAACGTCAGGGAGCCCGAGCGATACAGCGCGACTTTCACGATCAGCGGCGAGGGGGAAGCTAACGCGCGCCAGGGCAACGCGACGTTGCAGGTAGACTTCGCGAAAGCGGCGGCGGACCGCCGCTGGACCTTCCAGCTGCCCGCGCCGGTCGGGCAGATCACATACCTGGAAAAGGCGGGCTCGAAATACCTGATCATTCCGGCTCGCAACCAGTACGTCGAGCTGAAGCCGGAAGAGCTGGGAGTGAATGTCGGAGGCCTGATGAGCCCGGCCACCATGATCGAGCAGCTCAAATCGCGCACGCAGTACGAGAACCTGGGGACGGAGACGATCAACGGGCGGACGGCTACCAAGTATCGCTTCGCCGGGGCCAAAGATACTCGCACGCAGGCGGGGACCGTCCAGGCCGACAGCTTCGTCTACGTGGACGAGGCGACGGGCCTGCCGCTTCGCTCGCAGGTTAACGCCTCCACCACGAGTGGGGCGACCGCGCGGGTGGTGACGGAGATGCGCGACCTCCAGTTGAACCCGGAGGCCTCGCTGTTCGAAGTCCCTACGAGCATGAAGAAGGTGACGACCGAAGAGATGAAGCAGCAGGTCCAGGGCTTCATCTCTCTGGTCAGGACGCTCAGCGCCATGTCGGGCCAGAGCTTCTCCGGCGCGGCCCCGGCGACGAGCCCGGCTCCCGCCGCGAACGCGAACGGGAACGCGAATAGGCCGTAAGGCGGTTTCAGGGCCCGAGAGGGCGGGCGTCCGCCCTCTCGGGAATAACCGAAGACTGACATGCAGCCCGACGATCAGAACGAGGCGACGGCCGAACAGCTCGAAAGCATAAGGGAGTACATCAGGCAGGGCTGGGTAAAACTGGAGCGCAATCACGGCGAGGTGCTCGAAGCCACCCTCGACGCGAAAGTCGGCAGCCCATCCTCGCAGCGGCCGGTCGTCTACGTCTCGCCCGGAGAAGACATCACCCTCGTCGCCGGAAAGCTGGAGGAGGCGGCCCCGGGAAACTTCGAAAAGATCGAGCTGAGACGCCTTCCCCCTTCCTACGAAGAGATCAAAGAGCACGGCCTGCTCTATCTTCCCAATCATTACGTGGTCCCGGGCGGCAGCTTCAACGAGATGTACGGCTGGGACAGCTACTTCATCTCTCTCGGGCTGCTGCGCGACGGGCTGACGCCGTTCGCCGTCGAGATGGCCGACAATCATCTCTACCAGGTCGAGAATTACGGAAAGGTGTTGAACGCGAACCGGACCTATTACCTCACGCGGTCACAGCCGCCGTTTCTTGCGGCCCTGGCGCTCGTGATATTCCGTCAGACGGGCGACCGCGAATGGCTCGGGCGGGCGCGGCCGCTCGTCGAAAAGTATTATGCGTACTGGGCCCGGGGCTCGCACTCGATCGAAAGCGAAGGGCTCTCCCGGTATTACGATTCGAGCGACCAGCCGGCCCCGGAGGTATTCGGGCACGAGCAGGATGCCGAAGGCCGCTCGCACTACGACCGGGTTAAAGAGTTTTATCGCGATCGCGGCGGAGAGATAACGAGCTACGACCTCCCGCTTTACTACGACCGGGCCCGCGACCGGCTGACTCCCCGCTTCTACCGCGCCGACCGCTCGATGCGCGAAAGCGGGCACGACCCATCGGACCGCTTCGGAGCTTTCAATATCGGCGTGCTCGATCTGCTGCCGGTCGATCTCAATTGCCTCCTGTACCGGATGGAGCTCGATGTCGCCGAGATGAATGAAATCCTCGCGCGCGGCGCGGAGGCGGGCCGCTGGAGGGAGCGTGCGCGGCTGAGGGCGGCGCGCATCGACGAGCTGATGTGGGACGAGCGGCACGGGCTCTACTTCGATTACAACTTCGCGAAGAGCCAGCGCAGAGTCTACCCTTACGTGACGACCTTCTTTCCGCTCTATGCCGGGATCGCTTCGCGCGAGCGGGCCGCGCGCGTAGTCGATAACCTCGGGCTGTTCGAGCGCGGCGGAGGGCTTCAGACATCGACCTGCAAGAGCGGCAACCAGTGGGACGCTCCCATCGGCTGGGCTCCCATGCAGTTGATCGCCGTCGAAGGGCTGCGCCGTTACGGGTATGATCGGGAGGCCGACCGCATCTCCATCAACTTTCTCTCGATGATCCTGAAGGAATTCATCGAGCACGAAGTGATCCTTGAAAAATACAACGTGGTCACGCGAGAGTCCCGCGTCCACGAGCACATCAAGTATGGATACTCGGACAACGAGGTCGGGTTCGGCTGGACCAACGCGACGTTTATCGAGCTGTTTGCCGGGCTGCCCGCCGAAAAACGCGACGACGTGCGCAAGATCCGGGGCGTCGGCCGCGAATCCGACGCGACCCGCTGATGCGCGTTCCCGAGTGACAAGATACGGGCTACTGGCGTAAGGTAGTTGAGCTCTTCAATCAGAATGTCGATCGGCTGGGATTTTGAAAGGACGAGAATGAGGCCAACGCTCATCGCCGCGCTTGTCTCGATTACAATCGTGCTTGCCCTGCTCGGAGGCTGCCGCGGCGGCGCGCGCGGGCATCTCACCCTCGCCGTCAATTCGGGCGTCGAAGGCGATGCGCTCAAGCAGGCCGCGAAAGATTACGAGGCCTCGACCGGCGCGCGCATAGAGATCATCGAGCTTCCCTATGACAACCTCTTCGAGAAGGAGCTTCTGGACCTGAACTCGGGAACGGGGGCTTACGACCTCATCATGCTCGACGACCCCTGGTTTCCTCGATTCGCGGGCATGCAGCTCCTCTCCGACCTCGGTCCCATGTACGAGAAGCGCGGCCTGAGCGGCCCGGACGCCGATTTCATCTCCTCTTCGATGGCTCTGTGCCGCCACCCATACGAGACCGGGCGGCTCCACGCATTGCCCTACGTCGGCAACTCGCAGCTCTTCTTCTACCGCAAAGACCTCTTCGAAAAATACGGCTTGAAAGAGCCCGCCACGTGGGACGACGTGCTCGCGGCGGCGAAGATGATCGGCGAGCGCGAGGGGAACAACCTGTACGGCTACGTCATGCGGGCCGAGCAGGGGAACGCCGTCGTGGCCGATTTTCTGCCGATCTTCTGGGCTCACGGCGCGGAGATGTTCGACGGCCTCGGCAGGCCTACGGTCAACAGCGAGGAAGGCATCGACGCGCTCAAATTGATGCTTGAGCTCGGCAGGCACGCGCCGCCCGGCTATGCGGGCTTCAACGCCGACGAAGTTTCGGCCCACCTCCTTCAAGGGTCCGCCGCCATGTCGATAAACTGGCCCGCGTGGATAAGCGCCTTCAACGATCCGGCCCGGTCGCGCGTGCCGGGATTGATGGCCTTCACGACCCTCCCGGGCGCGAAGAGGCCGGGGCAGGCTGAGATAGGCAACTGGCTCATCGCGATACCTAAAGGCTCGAGAAACGCGGACGCCGCCTTCGACTTCCTGGTGTGGGCGACCGCGCCGGAACAGATGAAGCAGTCGGCCCTGCGCGGCAATCCGCCCACGCGCAGATCCGTCTTCACCGACGCCGAGCTGCTCGAAAGATTCCCCGCCTACCCGGCGCAGCTCCGCTCGCTCGAGACCTCAAGGCCCCGGCCGCGCACGCCCCTGTGGAACGAGATCGAAAACACCTTCGGAATCTTCCTGTCTAAAGCAAACAGCGGAACGCTCACGCCCGAAGAGGCCATGAACCAGGCGAACGCCGAGATCGCGAAGATCGTCGAGCGGAACAGATGAGAAGGTTTTTGTCACCCCCCTTTCTGCTCGTCGCTCCGACCGTGGCCGTCCTGCTCGCGCTGTCGGTCTACCCGCTGCTGTACGCGATAAAGGTCGGCTTCCAGGTAGGCGTGGGCGACGCGGCCCGATGGAGCGGCGGGAACTTCGCGCGACTCTTCGGAGACTCGTTCTTCCGCTCGGCCCTGCTTCACACCTTCTCTTACGCGGCCCTCGCGCTGACGTTCGAATTCCTGCTCGGCCTCGGCCTCGCGCTCCTGCTCGACGGGCCTCTGAAAGGGCGCGGAGCGTTTCGCGCCCTGCTGCTGATCCCGATGATGCTGCCTCCGGTCGTGGTCGGAGTCGTGTGGCGCCTGATGTTGAATCCGAGCTTCGGGGCCGTCAACGGCACTTTGAAGAGCGCGGGGGTCGATACCGGGTCGCTCACGTGGACCGCTTCCCCGGCGCTCGCCTTCATTTCGGTCGTCGCGGTCGACGTCTGGCAGTGGACCCCCTTCATGTTCCTCGTGCTGCTCGCGGGCCTCCAGGCGATCCCGCGTGAGCCCTATGAAGCCGCGATGATCGACGGCGCAAGCGCGTGGCAGACCTTCGCCCATATCACCCTGCCCCTGCTCAAGCCCGCGATGCTGATCGCTCTGCTCCTCAGGACCATGGACCTCCTCCGCGTCTTCGACCAGATCTTCATACTCACGGAAGGCGGCCCGGGATTCGCGACCGAAACGGTCAGCCTCTACATATACCGCACGGCTTTCCGCTTCTTCGACTTCGGCTACGCCGCCGCCATGTCTTTCGCGCTCCTCGTGTTGACCAATATAATCAGCATCGGTTACATAAAGCTGTTGCAGAGACAGGAGGCGGCGTGAGCGGGCGGGCGCAATCATCGAAGGCCCGGGGGCCGGGCGCGCGAGGGGTGGCGGCGCCGCGCCTGCTGAGATACGCGGTGATCGTTACGGCGGCGCTTATGGCGCTCGCTCCGGTCTACTGGATGGTTACGATCTCGCTCAAGACTGAGGCGGATCAATTCGCGTTGCCGCCCCGGTGGATCGGGTTCAGGCCGACGTTCGAGCACTACAGGGAGGCCTTCTTCGCGCGGTCGTTCGGCCGGTACCTGCTGACGAGCGCGGTCGTCTCCGTCTCATCGACGGCGCTCGCGATGACTATAGGGACGCTCGCCGCCTACGGGCTCGCGCGGTTTCGCATGCCGGCGAAGATGGATAAGCGGCTGTCGCTCTGGATACTGTCTACGCGCATGTTTCCTCCCATAGTGACGGTGGTCCCGCTCTTCCTGATGATGCGCGACCTGAGGCTGCTCGACACGATAGCCTCGCTCGTGATCGTCTACACCGCGTTCAACCTTCCGTTCGTCGTGTGGATGATGCGGGGCTTTTTCCAGGAGCTGCCGCGAGAGCTTGAGGAGGCGGCGATGGTAGACGGCGACTCTCGCATGGGGGCGCTCGGGCGGGTCATACTGCCGCTCGTCGCCCCGGGATTGGCCGCCACGGCCGTTTTTTGCCTTATCGTCTCTTGGAACGAGTTCCTGTTCGCGCTCGTGCTGGCGCAGACGGACGCGTCTATGACCCTTCCGGTCGGCATAGCCGGGCGCGTGACCCAGTACGAGATCAAGTGGGGAGTGATGAGCGCGGCCGGGACGGTGGCGATGGTGCCGATCCTCGTCTTCGCGTTGGCCGTGCAGCGCTATCTCGCGCGCGGGCTCTCGCTCGGCGCGGTAAAAGAGTGAAAGGAGCCTGAAACGAAATGACGAAACAAGAGTACGTCGAGAAGCTGTCGGAGTTGCGGGCGCGGGTCTGGGCCTCGGTTGAAGCCATGAGCGACGAGCAGATGTCGAGCCCCATGGGCGAGGGGAAGTGGTCTGTAAAAGACACTCTGGGGCACCTCGCCGCCTGGGAGGGCGAAACCGTCAACGCTTTCGAGCAGAAGGCGCGGGGCGAGCGCCCGACCATCGCGGATATAAAAGATTTCAACGCGTGGAACGAGGTCGAATCGGGCAAGCGGAAGGACTGGTCGCCCGAGCAGATACGAGAGGAGCTCAAGAGCAATCGCGAAAGGCTGCTGGAGATCGTCGGCAACATCCCGGAGGACGAAAAGATCTGGGCGCCCGAGCGGGCCACCGCCCGATTGCTCAGCGGGCTTATCGACCACGACGAGCACCACCTGGAGAGCATTCGCCGGTTCTCCGAGACGAGCTGAGGCCCCGGACCTCGAAGTCGAGCCCCCGGTATGAGCGTGAGATTCGAAAGCGTAACGAAGAGATTCGGCCGGACTCTGGTCGTGGACCACCTGGACCTCGCGTGTGAGGACGGCGAGTTCGTGGTTTTGCTCGGCCCTTCAGGGTGCGGGAAGACCACCACGCTCAGGATGCTCGCGGGGCTCGAAGACCTCTCCTCAGGCGAGATATTCATCGGCCCGGAGCGGGTCAACGACGTTCCCACGCGCCACCGCGACATCGCGATGGTCTTCCAGAACTATGCCCTCTACCCGCATATGACCGTAGCCGAAAACATCTCCTATCCGCTGCGCGTGAGAAAGACCGCAAGAGACGAGACGGACCGGCGCGTCAGCCGCGTGGCGGAGATGCTTGAGATTAGCAGGCTGCTCGCGCGCAAGCCGCGAGAGCTTTCCGGAGGCGAGCGCCAGCGCGTCGCCCTCGCGAGGGCGGTCGTGCGCGAGCCCCGCGTCTATCTCATGGACGAGCCTCTCTCGAACCTCGACGCGAAGCTGCGCGTGCAGATGCGCGGGGAGTTGAAGCGCCTGCAGCGCGAGCTTGCCACCACGACCATCTACGTCACGCACGATCAGGCCGAGGCGATGACCCTCGCGCACCGCGTCGCCGTGATGCGCGACGGCAGGTTACAGCAATTCGATACGCCGATGAATATCTACAACAG
>DATLMR010000248.1:0-2689 GCA_035537555.1 Blastocatellia bacterium | reverse complement strand
GATTCCGGCGCGAGTCTCGGGCTTGATGCGGCGCGCGGAGATCGAACGATTCAATCTCCGCGCGCCGATCCGCAGCTAATTGAAAAGCAGGACTAAGCAGTCATTGGGGCCGGGCAGAAAGCCCGAGAGAGTGTGACGGCGCAAGGGCGATTATCTGTGAGGCGAGCGCGCGCTCGACTTCGTCGGCCACGACCTGATGACCGAAGGCGCTCCACCGGATGTTTTGAGGCAGGAAGACCTCGCCGCTGTACTCGGATAAAAGGCCCACGGTATCGACCGCCGATACGTTCATGGACTTGCCGAGCTTGAGCACCATGCTGTTGACCGACGACCAGAGGCCGGGCTCCGGTATGGTGTAACGTTCTACCGTATCCTCGTTGAAGCGGCCGGGCCCCACGAGCACGACCCGGCAATCCCCGGCCTGACAAATCTCGACGCCTTCCTTGACGATGCGTTCGTATTCGTCGAGCGGAAGCGGCGGGTGCAGGGTGGAAAACCTGTCGAGCGAAATCTCCGGGTTCACGTAAGGGGCCGTCTTATTACGCCGGGCTTCGATCTTCTGGACGAAAGAGCGCACGGTGTCCATAACCTCGGGAGCCATCTCGTAAATCGTATTGACCCGCGTGTGCTTGGCCGTGAAGATCCCGGACACGCTGATGACGGCGATGTCGGGCGGGGAGAGCAAGAGCCTGTGCTTGAGTATCGCCTTGAGCCCTCTCGGGTGGTAGAGGTGCTTCCGGTCGAGCTGGAGCCTCAAATGAGGAAAGCGGGCGGCGAGACTGGAGATGGCGAGGGAGACGAAGGTCGCTGATTTATCCACGCCCTCGTACCCGTAATTGAGACATTGACCGAGAAAAAGGATTTTGATCTTTCTCCCCTGAGTCCTAACCGTTGTTTCTTGCACGCTTAAAGCTGTCCTTCCAAAAAGTTCAGGGGGCAAACGCGATATAGTAACGCAATATAGTTTTGCTCGGGGCTTTTGTCAACCGGATCAAGAGGCTCGCCCGGCCGGCCTTCGCGAAGGCGTTATGGCGCCGGCTTTTGTTGGGCGGAGGCGGCAAGTTTTTCGTCCTCGCGGACGAAGCCGATGAACCCTATCATCATCTCCTCCCAGGTCTGCTGGCCCCATCGAACGATCCTGGTCGGGTCGGGGTTCCATCTGTTCTTCGGCGAATTATCGAAGTGCGCGATGCATTCGACGCGGCTGCCTTTCGGGGCGAAGACGGGCTCGGCCAGCTCGTAGCGGGTCTGCCAGTTGAAGTCGTAGCGCGGGACCGAGAGCAAAATCTTCGCGTCTCCATTCGGGTAGATCAACTTGAACTGGTAATCCTTTCCGCGAAGATGCATGTGCGGCATCAGGTGCATGATTCGCGCGTCTTCCTTGAAGGCGTAAACGGACCGGACTTCATGGTTGTCCGCGCCCGCCGGAATGGTGAAGAGGCGATTCATCGCCGCTCCGCCGACCAGCTCCTTCTCCACCGGCTTCCTGCTGAAGACGAGCCCTACCGAGGTCTTATCTCTCTGAGGCGTACCGTTAGGCGTGTAGTGCATCTGCAATACGAGAGTCGAGCCGGCCTTGATCTTTCTTCCGACTCCGTCAGGCAGCTCCATCGGCTCTTCGCCGGGCGCGGTGCCCACGAGGCCGCTGATGTTGTCGCGCATCAGCCCGCGCCTCGACATCACGTCGGGCCCGACTACGAAGACGATCACGTGATGGACGACCGCGGGGTTGCCGGCGCGGACCTCGGCCGCCTGGACCCATCGGTCTTCCTTGAAATTCGTCGGGATATAAAAGTACTGGTACCGCACCGCTCCCTCGGGCGGAACGTCGAACTCTTTATCCATGGAGAGCACGACATCGGGCTTTCCCATTCGCCATCCTTCGTGAAATTCGGGAAGGGGAGGGAGGTCTTTCGGATTGCCTTCCTTCGCCCCGCCGTCCACCCAGGCGACGACGGTGTCGATCTCGCGCTTGGAGAGGCTGCGGTCGTTCTTGAACTTGCCGTGCGCGGGGTCCGCGTGCCAGGGAGGCATGGAGCGGTCGAGCACCTTTTCACGAATACTTTTGGCCCACGGTCGCGCCTGCTTATATGTCAAAAGCGGCATGGGCGCGATCTCTCCCGGCCTGTGGCAGGCGGCGCAGTTTTCATAGAGTATGGGCGCCACGTCTTTCGCGAACGTGACGGGAGCCGCGCCCGAATTGCGGGCGCCTCCGCTTATGCTCAGAGAGGCCGAGAGCAGAAGAAGCGCGCCGCTTGCGAACAGGTAGAGTCTTCTCTTCACGATCCTAACCTCCAGCTCGAATCCTTCGCCGCCTTAGTAAGGCTCTGAGAGGATACCATGGAAGGGCAGCGATGGAACGGCTGCAAACGCGCTCGGCCTGGCGCCGCTTTGCGGTCGTGATACAATCTGCATCGCAGGAAGATCGTCACGACGGAGACCTGATAAGTGAACAACCGCCTGATCAGCATTACCGATACCGTGATGAAGAGCATGCAGGAACACGCGCTCTCGGCGCGGCCTGCTGAATGTTGTGGACTGTTGAGCGGGAGCGACGGCCTGATAACGAGCCTCCACCCGCTCCGCAACGATTCGGAGCGGCCGGAGAGCCGCTATTTCGCTTCGCCCGAAGACCTCTTCAGCGCGATGCGGCGAATCCGCGATGCCGGGCAGGTGCTGCTCGGCATCT
>DATLMR010000247.1:0-17721 GCA_035537555.1 Blastocatellia bacterium | reverse complement strand
GATCAAGTGGCCGTCCGAATCGATCGCCGTGACCCTGCCCCCGTAGGGAGACAAACGCGCAACGAATCGCTGACTCGTTAAAAGATGGCCCGCCCTTGAGCTCTCCAGTATGGTCGAGAGATGTTCTTTAGGGTACGCCGGGTCCAGAGGCAAATAAGCTCCCCCGGCCTTGAGTATGCCGAGAATTGCTACGGCCATCTCCAACGAACGATCGAGGCATATTCCGACCACCGTCTCGGGCCGGACCCCGAGCGCCCGTAGATAGTGAGCAAGGTGGTTCGCTTTTTCGTTCAGCTCCTTGTAGGTGAGTTGATCGTCTTCGATCTTCACGGCAAGGGCATCAGGCGTGCGTCCGGCCTGAGCCTCGAAAAGATGATGATAACGGTCGTCCCCCGGGCCGCAGCCGGGCATATCGTTCCATTCGAAGAGCAGCCGGTTTTGCTCGGCTTCGGACAACAACTGCAATTCCGAGAGCCTCAGGTGTGGGTTCGCGACTACGCTCCGCAGCAAGACCTGATAATTACTCAGCATTCGCTCGATGCTGGAGTCGTCGAATATATCGGTATTAAATTCCAAAGAGCCCGTGAGTTGTTTGGGCCCTCCTTTCACCGGGTCCGGCCGTTCTAAAAGCGAGAGGCTCAGATCGAACATCGCCGTCTCGCAGGCGGGCGGCGAAAAGTGGCCGCGCTTCAGCCCCGCAATCTCCAGAGAAGGCAGCGGCGTGTTTTGAAGGTGGAACATGACCTGGAATAGAGGGGTCTGATTCAGCCTGCGTTCAGGTTGGAGTTCCTCGACTAGCTTGTCGAACGGCATATCCTGGTGAGCGTAGGCTTCCAGGGCAATTTCGCGAACGCTCTTAAGCAACTCGGCGAAGGTAGGATTGCCGGACAGGTCTGCGCGGAGCACCAGGGTGTTCACCAGCATGCCGATAAGCCCGTCGGTCGCGGCACGATTGCGGTTAGCGATTGGAGACCCGACGACTATGTCGTCTTGCCCGGTATATCTGTGCAGGAGAGTCTGAAACGCCGCGAGCGCCGTCATAAACAGAGTCACCCCTTCGCGAAGGCTGAGGCTCTTCAGAGACTCGTACAGGTCCGCCGGTAAAACGAACTCCCGGGTCGCGCCCCGGAAAGAAGGGGCCGCGGGCCGGGGGCGGTCCGCGGGCAATTTAATTGTGGGAGGAGCTCCCGCCAGTTGCCGCCTCCAATAAGACAATTCCGCTTCCAGCGTCTCTCCCCGCAGCCACTCCCGCTGCCAGTGCGCGAAATCCGCATATTGAATCGGCAGCTCGGGAAGCGGGGATGGGCGGCCGGCGGAGAAAGCCTCGTAGAGGGTTGCCACTTCCTTAAGAAATATCCCCAAAGACCAGCCGTCGGAAATGATGTGATGCAAGGTGAACATCATCAGATGATCTTCTTCGTCGAGGCGTAGCAGAGTGGCTCGCAAGAGCGGGCCGCTCGCCAGATCGAAAGGACGCCTCGTTTCCTCCGCCGCGAGTCTTTCCGCTTCAATTTCACGCTCCTGGCGCGGGAGCCCCCTGAGGCTTGCCACCGGAATTCGGCGAGGCTGGTGCTCGGAAATGATCTGAACCGGTCGCCCGTCCACGGACGGGAATCGCGCCCGCAATACTTCGTGGCGCTTCTCGACCTCGCTCAACGCGCGCTCCAGCGCGGGGGAATCCAGACGCCCCGTGAGGCGCCAGAAAAAGGGCAAGTTATAGGCGGGGGTGCCCGGCTCTACAAGGTTGATAAACCAGAGGCGCTGTTGAGCGAACGACAAAGGGTAAACGGTCCGGTCCGGCCTTCGAGAGATGGGCTCGCTTTGCGACGCCGACTTCTTGTACCTGCTCTCTTTTAAAAGTAGCTCGAAAAGCTCCCGCTTCTTCGGAGAAAGCTCCTCTATGGACTTGTCAATATCACTCATTGTTCATACCTCTTTATCAGGTTATGCAGGGCTTGAAGGTTTGAAGGGGGAGACAGGCCGGTCTTACCGAAAGCCCGTCGCCCCCTATATGGTCTCTACGGGCCGGCGATTTCACTTTCTTTTCTTGAGGTCGGTATCTACTTCTTCGTCGGAAAGCCCCGCCAGCAGCTCAAGAATTCTGGATCGCTCAACATCGTCAAGCTCAGTCTTAAGGTCAGATATGGCCTGGGCCAGCCCTGCCACACTGGGCGCTTCGAAAAACTTTTGGAGCGGAAGGCTGACGTTGAAAAGATCGCGCAAGCGCGCGACAAGCCGCGTGGCCAGGAGCGAATGGCCGCCCAGATCGAAGAAGTTGTCTTTTATGCCCACCCTTTCGACGCCCAGTATCTCCTGCCACAACTCGGCGATGTCCCGTTCCATCTCGTTGCGCGGCGCGGCGTACGCGCCCTGGATTTGCGGGCGTGGATGAGCGGCCGGTGAGTCGGCGGCTGACGTGTGGTCGCGTCTGATCCACAGATCGAGCCTGGCAGTAAGGTCTCCGGTCGCGACTACCACGTGGCCTCCACCGGCAGTCGTGACAATTCGCCTGAATGCTTCCGTACTCTCCTGCTCCGTCATGACATACCGATCCATGCTGGTTTGAACCCCGGTGTACCTCTTGGTCTCCTCGGGCCAGGGGTCCCAGCTCGAGCTGATCCAGGGCAGCCGGCCCGTCTTACTTGAGCCCGAGGCGAATGCATCCATAAAGGCGTTTGCGGCGGAGTAAGCGACAAGGCCCATCCCGCCCAGCACCGATGAGTTCGACGAAGTCATAAGGCAGAAATCGAGGTCCCTGCCGTAGAGCACTTTTTCCAGCACATACGTTCCGTACACTTTCGGGCGAAATTGCGCCTCCGTCTCGTCACGCCCTATCTCCATCAGAGGGTTGAAGACGGAAGCGCCGCTGGTGATCCCCGCGGCGTGAATCAGGCCGTTGAGGCCGCCGAAGCGTTCATCGATCCTCGCCACGACGGACCGCATCTGCTGCTCGTCGGCCACGTCGGCGGCGATGACCATGACCTCTCCTCCCGCCGCCTCTATCGCCCGGACTTCGGCAATTTTGACCGATGTCGGATCGGCTTTGTCGTGGGTCGCGGACCACTCATCCCACGCCCCACGATCAGGCAGAGGCGAGCGCCCGAGCAATACCAATTTTGACCGAGCGGCCCGCGCCAGGTATCGGGCGAGCAGCAATCCCACACCTCCCAGCCCGCCCGTTATTAAATAAACACCCTGCTCCCGCAACGGCCTGGATTCCTCGCCTTTCCCTCCGAGCCGTACCGGCTCGAAATCCTGCACCATTCTGAGACTGCCACGGTAAGCGACGGCCGCGTCGAGCGCCCGGGCGCGAATCTCCGTCAGCAGCTGCTCGACCAGCCTGCCCTCCTGCCATGAACCGGCCGCCGGCATGGCAACATCTATACAATGAGTCGTAATGCTCTCGTATTCCTGCGGAATGACTTTACACGGCCCCAGCATAGTCGCCTTTTCCGGAAAACAAATGTCGGTACTCTCGACCTCTTGTACGCCATTCGATACGACCCAGAGGTGGAGACCGGGAGCGGCCTTCTCCGCGACGGCCTGCGCCAGGAAGAGCAGAGAGTAATACCCATTCCTCTGGGCGCTCTCAAAGAAGTCGGCTCCCGACTCTGTGTGCTCCGGCGCCGTTAAGCTCCAGAGGTGAACGATCTGGGAGGGCAGTTCGCCCGCATCCTGAAGTTGAGCGCACAGGGCCACGTAATCTTGCGGATCGAGGGGGCGGATCGTGTATACGCGCGGAGCTATCTTTCGGTATTCCTCGCCGGCATACACCGCGACCACGCTTTGTCCTCTCCGGTCCAGGGCTTTCAGGGTCTCCCGCCCCAGGTTGCTTTCGTCGACAAACACGAGCCAGGGCCGGCCGCTTTCTTGCTCGCCGGTCTCTTTCGGCGGAGCGGGCGGGACGGTCCTCCTCCACGAAGGGATGTAAAACCAGTCGTCCACGTCCGCTTTCTTATTCGAGGCGCTCCGGCGACTGTTCGCCTGATCATCAGGCACACCGGCCCCGACCCAGTACCGCTGTCGCTCAAAAGGATAGGTGGGCAAAGGGACGCGGCGCCTCCGCTCATCAGAGTGCAGTCGCCGCCAATCTATTTTCGCCCCTGAGATCCAGAGCTTGCCCAGCGCCGCGAGCAAGAAAGACTCATCGTGGCGCTGTTCGTATGGATGGCGCATCGTGGAGAATGCGCGCGCGCCGTGCAAGCCGTCTCGCTGTAGCTTCACCAGCGTCGTGAGTGTTTGCCCGGGCCCTACTTCCAGCAGTATTCGAGCCTGCTCCTTCATCACGTTTTCAAGCCCATCCGCAAAGCGCACGGTCTTGCGTAAATGGCCGGCCCAGTAGTATGGGTCCGTGGCCTCCTCGTCCGTAATCCATGAGCCTGTCACATTCGAGATGAAAGGAATTTCAGGGGGCATCAGCGTCAGCCCCTGCACGAACCCGGCGAACTCTTCGACGAGGGGCTCCACCATCTTTGAATGAGCAGCCACATTTATGTGCAGGCGTCGAAACTCGACGTCCTCGCCCGCGAGCGTCTCTGCCATGGCATCGATGGCCTCGACCGGCCCCGACATCACGCACTGGGACGAGCCATTGACTGCCGCCAGAGAGAGGGCGTCGCCCATGAGTGACAGCGTCTCGCTTTCAGAAAGCGAGACGCTCAACATAGCGCCGGGCGGCAACCTTTCAAACAGGCGGCCTCTCAAAACGACTATAGACAGCGCGTCTTCGAGTGAGAAAACCCCGGCAAGGCAGGCCGCGACATATTCACCCAGGCTGTGGCCGATCATGACCTCGGGGCGAACTCCCCAGCTCATCAACAGCCTGGCCAGAGCGTATTCGACGACGAAGAGCGAAGGCAGCGCCATGGAAGTATCATTGAATCTTTCGGACATTTCGGCGGGCCGATCGTTGGAAGGAAAGAGGGCCTCTCGCAGGTCATAATTCAAGCGCTTTTCGAGGAGTTTGGAGCATTCATCGACCTGCTGCCTGAAGACCGGCTCAGCGTGGTAGAGGTCGCCGCCCATCCCGGGATACTGCGCCCCTCCGCCGGGGAACATGAACGCGACCGGCCGGTCATGAATCTCTTGAGCGCCGTCAAATACCCGGCCGGGGTCCGACCTTTCCAATGCCGCCACGGCATCTTCAACGTCGCGGGCGGCGAGTATGCGGCGCCGAGCAAATGGCCTTCGGCCGACCTGTAGAGTGTAAGCCACGTCGGACAGGTTGATTTCAGGATGCCTTCGCAAGTGCTCGGTCAGATTCGCGGAAGCTTTATCAAGCGCCGCGTCGCTCCTGGCGGAAAGCACCAGCAGTTGCCAGGGCCTGGAGGCGCCTGAGTCTTCCACCGGGGGGGCCTCTTCTAAAATCACGTGTGCGTTGGTTCCGCCGACGCCGAATGAGCTCACTCCCGCCCGGCGCGGCCCGCCTGCCGTTTTCCATTCGGAAAGCTCCGTATTGACATAGAAGGAACCGTCATCGAAATCGATATTAGGATTGGGGGCGCTGTAGTGAAGGCTGGGCGGCAGTTGCTTATGCTTGATCGCGAGGACAGCTTTTATGAAGCTGGCGATGCCTGCGGCCGCATCCAGGTGGCCGAAGTTAGTCTTCACCGAGCCGAGGCCGCAGTGGTTCAGGGCTTTACCCTGGCCGCGAAAGGCTTTCGCCAGGCCCCTGATCTCGATCGGGTCGCCGAGCGCGGTGCCCGTCCCGTGCGTCTCCACGTACGTAATCGTTTCCGGCCTTACCCCGGCGCTCGCCATTGCTTCCGCGATCACTTCCGATTGGCCGTGCACGCTCGGCGCGGTGAAACTGGCTTTGTCGGAGCCGTCATTGTTGGCGGCCGACCCCTTGATAACGGCATAAATCGAATCGCCGTCGGCGAGTGCGTCCTCGAGTCGCTTTAAAACCACGATGCCCGCCCCGCTCCCGAATATAGTGCCCTGCGCGTTCGCGTCGAAAGCGCGGCAGTGGCCGTCGGGAGAGACTATACCGCCATGCTGGTATACATAACCCGCCTTCTGCGGAACGTTGACCGCAACGCCGCCCGCGAGCGCCATCTGGCACTCATCGATGAGCAAGCTCTGGCAGGCCAGGTGCACCGCGACGAGGGATGTGGAGCAAGCTGTATGAATCGAATAACTGGGGCCGCGCAGATTCAATTTGTAAGATACCCGCGTGCTCAGGAAGGCGAGGTCGTTTCCAAGCCCTATTTCAAAAGCGTTCAGAGCCCCGACCCGCTCGCGGTTAGAAAAGAGGTTGAACAGGTAGGTGTTCGTCCTCGCGCCCGCGAAGACGCCGATGGCCCCCCGGTAGGTTTCAGGGTCGTACCCTGAATGTTCGAGAGCCTCCCAGGCGCACTCCAGGAAGAGGCGCTGCTGCGGGTCCATAATCTCAGCTTCTCTAGGCGTGAACCCGAAAAATTGCGCATCGAACAAGTCAGCGCCCTCCAGTACCGAGGCGGCTTTGACGTGGGCGGGATCACCCGGCGTTATAGTATCGACAATCGAAGGCTCCACTTCCTGATCGGATAAAAAAGAGATGGATTCCACGCCGTCGCGCAGGTTCCGCCAGAATTCGTCGTGATTGCCGGCTCCGGGAAATCGACAGGTGAGGCCGATGACTGCGATATCCGAATCATTCGATCCATTAATCTTTTCCGAATTCTCCATAACGCCTATCTCCTTTTACTTGCCCTATATGAATTGACCGCCGGCCCCGGGCTGCGAGTCGCCGTATCACGTTCTTCTATGGCAGAGACTTTTCCGCCCGCGATGAGGCTCACCGGGTCGTCAGTTTTTTATGCCGTTGCCTTTGTTGAAACTCTTTTCGCCGCGTCATCCTCTCTTCCTGCTCTTCGACGATTGCCCCCGTATACGCGCGGCTCTCGAACATGGAGACCCTGCGGACCAGCTCTTCTATCAATTGCCTGGCCTTGCTCAGCCCCATTTCGGCACGTATTCTCCGGCCGAGTTCGGCAGCCGACCGGCGCAGGCCCGGCGAATCCAACGCAGCTCTGATCGCGAGGCCGAGCCGCTCGGGGCCAAGCTCCAGAAAAGGAATGGGGGGACCGGCGCATCCCAGGTCATAAGCGAACTGCGCCCATAAAGGGTGGTCGAAGGTGTGAGGGACGAAAACGCCTGGCACGCCAGCCCTAAAGACCGAGGCGGCCGTGCCTGCCCCGCCGTGGTGAACGACACATGAAGATCGCATGAAGAGCCAGTCATGCGGGATGAAATCGGTTATGAAGATCGAGGGGTCCGTATGCCTGGCAAGCCCGCTCCAGCCTTGCTGTATTATCGCCCGGCAACGGGCCTGGCGCACGGCCTCGACGAGAAGTCCGGTCAATGCGGCGGGATCATCGTGCGTCATGCTGCCGAAGGTGATAACTACGGGGGGCTCGCCTGCGCCGATGAAGTCTTCAAGTGAAGGGTCCGGGCGCCATCCTTCCTCATTCAAAAAGAGATACCCGGGCATGTGATAATGGGGCGGCCAGTCGGGCAAGGGCGGGCGCACATGGCGGCTCATATTATAAACGACCAGTTGCGGAGAATTGGCGTCATTAGTGAGGGGATTGCGCACGGGGGCCAGCCCGTGCCGCGCCCGAAACGGATTGATAAGCGATGCGCTCGCCCTCTGGAATGCGGGAGTGCCCCCGCCGCCAAAATGTGAATTTTGAATAGTCACGAAAGGTATTCCCGTCAACTCGTGAATCATGGGCGAGGCGGGCTGCCACGGCCCACTTACGAGAACGTCCGCATTGCGACAGGCGTCCCGGAGCTCCTCAAACATTTGCGGCAGCGCGAACATAAGAGGGGCGAACATCTCGCGTATCTCATCTTCCGAATCGGGCAGGTCCAACATGGCCTCGTTTATATCGTACTGAACCTTTCTCAGGTCCGGCCCTACGGGTACGAAGTCCAGGCCGAACCGCTCTACCCACGAGGAGAAGAAGGGAGACAAAGCAACAACCGGCTGATGGCCATGGTTGCGCAACTCGATAGCCATCGAGATAAAGGGATAGACGGAGCCGGTCGAGCCGAAATTCGTCAGTACTGCTCTCATGGCAACCTCATGGGCGGGCCAGGGCCGGGCGGTCCCCGTCCTCGCCTGGTGCTCCTTTAATAATTATGGTACGAAGGCGCGGGCCCCGGCCGCTTCAGTCGACGAGGGCCGCGATATTGTCGAAGTGCTCCTGAATCGAGGCGCGGACCCTCGTCAGATCGTCCTCGGCCACTCGCAACGGATTGGCAAGAAAATGCGGGAGCGCCTCTGCCCATGCCGCGGCGTTCTCCGAGAATGACTCGCCCTGCCTGATCATCTTTCCTTCCAGCCCGAAAAGGCTGAGAAGATGTTCGAGCCTGGAGATTCGCATGTCTTCGCCGTTGATTACGATGAAGCTTACGCCCTGAATCATCGCCGCGATGGTCCCGTGCAACGTATCGTTAAGAGACGTGTCGAACTGGCCGATAAGCCGAAAACTCTCGACCGGATCAAGGTACTGCTCGATATAATTGAAGCGCGGCCCGAAAGCCTTCTTCACTCTCAGCACGGTCTCTATGGTGTGAAATTGGCGGGTGTATGGATACAGCCAGACATCGAAGCCGTCGAGGTCCACGTTACGCAAAGCCTCTATGAGCTCGTAAACGGAGAGGGCCGATATCGAGATTCCGAGCTTGGGTTTTGACGAGGCGGGCAATTTCACGACCGGCTCCCTGCCGTTAAAAACCGACATGTCGAGCGCCAGCACGGGGTCGGGCACGAAGGAGACATTTTCTATGCCCTGGTCCTCCATCATCTTCTTCATATACATGGTCCGGACCGAGACGTACTTTGCTCGATTACAGGCATTGGCAAATTTCTCTCGGGCTTCGCCGAAAGTCTCGCACGTGTAGAAGGAGTATACGGAATTGAAGGCGACCGCGGGCGTCGGTCTCTCCAGGAAAGGCTGAGAATTCAACAGGAAAATGTCGTTATCCAGACCGGGCACGCCGCCCCATACGATGTCGCCGCCGACCACGAGCAGGTCGTACGACGACAGGTTCTCTTCCAACAGGTCCATCTGGTAATGGCGGCCGAAAAAGTTGAGAGCGACTCCCCTCTCCTCCTCGACCTGAAGGCCGTCATAGGGGGCGAAGTTGTCGATCGAATAGATGTCGAACTGCGCGCCGGGAATTCTTCTTTGTAGCTCCCGCAAGGTTTGCCAGCCGATCATGAAGCAGCCGGGGTTATATTCGCGGAACGGTCCGCCATAGAGCCCGAGCAGAGCGATTCGTTTTTTAGTCATACTGCGTCCCTCCGGTGTGAGCGCGCCCCGCGACAACTTCCGAAGCTCACTTCGTTCGTGATGGCACGAGCGCTAATTTTTCTCTCGCCGCCCTTTCGACCCCTCTCTGCGTAAACGGGAACGGGCGGGGGTTGACCGCCAGCCATTCCGCCAGCTGGTCCTTCCAGTGCGGGCTCGCGGGATTGCCCGACTGGCCGAGTTGCAAACACTGCCGCGTATTATCCCAATCATTCAAGTCCGCCACGAAGCGCATGGAGACGCTCTCGCCCCTGTTCACAGTGCTGATCGAGCCATTCTGGGGGACCGACTCGATGGCGAATTGCGAGCCGACCAGCGGCACGTTTTCTAGCGCGTGCGGAAACCGCATTCGATAATATCCGCCCCAGGTCCATCGCGATTCGTCCTTGCCAAGCCGCGCCGCGAGCTCCTCCCTGGCCGCCTTGTAACAAGCCAGTAGAAGCTCCTCGTAAGAGCCGAACTCTTTGGGCAGCCATTCGCGCGGGCGGTTCGAGATTATGTAATCGAGAAGGGTGGAGGCATTCGGCCACGTGTATTCGCCCCAGAGGTCCGGCCCGAGCGCGCCCATGAGAATGCGGCGCACGAATATCACGCGCATCCTGTAGGCCAGGACCGGCACGCGAGACTCCGTCTTCATCATCTTGTCCCAGCCGTCGAAGGCAGACAGGACCTCCCGCCAGTCCGGCGCGCCCGCCGCGAGCGGGCGGGCAAGCTTGACCACTTCGTCGGTGAAGGTCGCATCGGGATAAGAGTATGTATCGGCCTGAATTTCGAGAAAATCATCGACAGTCAACTTCTGTCTGGTCGCAAGCAGGTCGTAAATGCGCCGCGCGCGGTATGGAGGGATCCAGGCGCGAGTGAGGTGATAAGGGTAGTCCAGCCCGACTATCCGGTTATTGGCAGTAACGATGATCCCCGACGGAGGGTTGTAAACGTGCGGCATCGCTTCGAAAGGGATGTAGCCCGTCCACTCGCCCGCATCCGTGGCGCCGTCGTTCGGAAAGCTTCCGTCGCCCGTGCTTCTGATGGGAAAGCGCCCCGCCCCCCAGTAGCCTATATTTCCCCGCGCGTCCGCGTAGATGTAATTCAAACCTACGCCCGAATAACCACTCAGCGCGCGCCGAAATTGCCGCCAGTTACCCGCGCGGTTTATCCAGTAGTAGACTTCGAACTCATCCGCCGCCGGATCGAGGGTCGTCCACCTGAGGGCGAAACGCTCCCCTTTGCTCTCCAGTACTATAGGGCCGTGACGGGTCAGCGTGACATCCATCGCAACCGTTTCAGTCGTCGGATCGAGCGGGCTCTTGCGAACCTTGATCTCTTCGCGGCGGACCTCGGCGTCGCGCCAGCCGCTCGGAGTCAAATAATGCCGGGGGTTATCTTTATCAAACTTCTCGGCGTAGAGATCCTGCACGTCGGCGAACAGGTTTGTGATGCCCCAGGCGATCCGCTCGTTGTGGCCGATTATTATTCCGGGCGCGCCCGGGATCGCCGCCCCGGCCACGCGCAAACCCGGGGCGCTCAGGTGCGTGACGTACCAGACATTCGGCGCCGAGGAATCGAGGTGCGGGTCGTTCGCCAGAAGCGGCTTGCCGGATAGAGTGCGCTTGCCGCTGACCACCCAGTTGTTGCTCGCGGCCGCATCCATGGCGTAAAGCCCCACTCGCTTCAGGGCGCGCCGAATAACGTCGGACCGCTCCAGGGCGGAGCTTAACAGGTGAGCCTTCCCCGCCCGGCCGCGGAGGGGGCTCGAAATGGAAGCGGGGGAGGCGCTCTTTTTCTTTCCTGCATCGCTCCCGACGATGATTATGTCGAGTGGGGAGGAGCTGGGATAGAGGGCATCAAGGCGCGCCTTCGGCAGATCGGAAAAGAGCGCGCGCATCGTCTCCCAGAGCCAGGTGGGAGACAGGCTCTCGGCGAAAATCTTTCCGATCACGAGCGAATCCGCAGGCCGCCACGGGCGCGGTCTGTATTTGAGTATGCGAAATTCCGGGGGCAGGTTCCTGTCATCGAGCGATCCGATCGCGGCATTGACTCCCGCGGCGTAAGATTCCAGAGCCGCGCGGACCGGCGGGGACAAACGCCCCACCCTCTGCTCGGCAAGCGCGGCGAACCCGAGTTGTCGAAAATGCTTGTCCTCCCCGAGCGCTCCGCGCCCCAGGATTTCCGCGAGCTCGCCTCGCCCCGTCCGCCGCAACATGTCCATCTGCCAGAGCCGGTCGCCCGCCGTGATATAGCCCTGCGCAAAGTAGAGGTCCTTTTCGCTGGCGGCTTCGATATACGGGATGCCGCGCTCGTCGCGCCAGACGGTAACGCCCCGGCGAAGGCCCGACAGCTGGCGCTCGCCCTCGATCTCTTCCATCCTCGCGGGGGCTCCCGGAGCCGCTCCTTGAAGCTGCAAGAACGAAAGGGCCTGAAACCAAAACGAGCAAAGCAGGAGGGAGGCAAAGAATCTTTTTTTCATAACGGAGACACCTCGGCCCGCGACAGCTCAGGCCTTATCACCGATTAACCGGGTTCTTAAAATTGTTACTCGTAGCGCAGCGCCACGACGGGCTCTACCTTCGTCGCCCTGCGGGAGGGGAAGTAAATGGCCAGTAACGCCACCCCGATCAACAGCGCCGTGACCCCTCCGAAAGTCAAGGGGTCGGTCGGGCTCAACCCGTATAGCCAGGGGGACAGCCAGCCGGCTATCAGGCGGGTAAGACTATATGCGAGAACCAGCCCTAATGCCGCGCCCGTCAGGATCAGCTTCATGCCTTGCCTCAAAATGAGCCTGAGCACGTCGCGCGGTTCCGCGCCGAGCGCCATACGCACGCCTATCTCGCGCGTGCGCTGGCTTACCGAGTATGAAATGAGGCTGTAGAGGCCCAGGGCCGCCAGGATGAAAGCAACCCCGGCAAAAATGGCCAGCAAGACCATGTTCATCCTCGGCTTGGCTACCGATTCGTAAAGGAGATTATCCATAGAGTTGATCTTGTAGACCGGCGGCCTCTTGCCCGTCCGGGTGATCTCTTTACGCACGGCGGCAGCCATGGTCATAGGTTCATTGGTAGTGCGCACGACCAGGCTTTGGGCGAAATCCAGGAAAGGGACGTATACCTCCGGCTCGGGCTTCGAGGTGGCGCCCTCGTGGCGCACGTTATTTACTATGCCTACGACTTCTCCTACCCACGGCTCCCCCATATCCAGCGAAAGGCGCTGCCCTAAAATATTGCCGTCGGGGAAGTATTTTTTTGCGAGCGCTTCATTGACGATCACCGCCCGCGCGCTCTGGTCGGTCTCCTGCTCGGTGAAAGCCCTTCCGGCGATCAGCTCTATCCCCATGGTCTCGAAAAAGCCGCGGCTCACCGCATGAAAGGGGATGTCGTCTTCGTTGGCTTCTTGCGCTTGACCCATCACGCTGAATATCGTTCTGTTGGCCAGGGCCGCGTTAGGCACATCGGAAGCTGCGGCGACGGCTTTCACCCCCGGCATGGCTTCCAATTGCTTCAACGTTTCGTTCCAGAACTGCACGACATCTTGCGATTCCGGGAATAGCAGCGGAGACGTGCTGACCTGCATGGTGAGAAGGTTGTTAGTGACGAAGCCCGGGTCGGTGGCTTGCAACTGCATGAAGCTCTTTATCAACAATCCGGCTCCTATCAAAAGCGCCGACGCGACGGCGATGCCGCAGATCACGAGCGCGCTCTGGACGCGGCGGGCCATCACGCCTCCGGTCGAGCGGCCCTCCCCGTCCTTCAGGGAATCGACGACGTGAACCCTGGAGGCGCGGATGGCGGGGGCCAGTCCGAACAGGATTCCCGTCAACACCGAGACGGCCAGGGTAAATCCTAAGACGCGCCCGTCCAGATCGATCTCTCGAAGGCGAGGCAGATCTCTCGGATTGAGAATCATCAGGAGTTTCAGCCCCAGGAAGGCCAGGAAAATGCCCGCTCCGCCCCCGACGAGCGAGAGGATGACGCTCTCGCTGAGCATCTGTTGAATCAGGCGCGACCGGCTTGCGCCCAGCGCCGTGCGAACGCCGATCTCTTTCTGCCGGCCGATGGCGCGGACGAGCAGAAGGTTGGCCACGTTGGCACAGGCGATCAACAGCACAAAGGCTACGGCTCCCATCAGGGTCAGCAGCAGCGGGCGGACGGGCTTTATAGTGTATTCGCTAAGGGACTGGACTTCGACGCCCCACCCTTTATTAGCTTCCGGGTATTGCTGCTCAAGCCGGTTCGCTATCGTGGCGAGCTCGGCCTGGGCCGTTTCGACGCTTGCGCCCTGCTTGAGGCGGGCGATCGTCATCAGGTAGGGATTATGACGGACCGAAGTCAAACGCGTGCCGAACGCGATAGGCGCGAACAGGTCCACGTCGCGCATGAACATGAAATCGAAGTCGGGCGGCATTACGCCGATGACCGTATAGCTCGCGCCGTTGAGTGTGATCGGCTGGTCTACGAGAGAGCGGTCGCCGCCGAAACGGCGCTGCCAGAAGGCATTTGACAGCACGACGACCCGCTCGCGGCCCGATTGGTCCTCCCCCTCGATAAAGGCGCGGCCGAGGGCGGGGGTGACCCCGAGCAGGTCAAAAAAGTTAGCGGTGACTCTGGCCCCCTGGATACGCTCGGTTTCGTCCCCCCCCTCCAGATTAAAAGCCGAGCCGACCGGAGTGAACCCGGCTATATGTTCGAGGGTTATGCTTTGAGCCTTATAATCAAGAAAGTTCATCGGCGACAGCCCGGCATCGCTCACTTCCGCCTGAGGATTCGTTCCCCAAATCCGGACGATCCTGCCCGGGTCGGCGAACCGCAGCGGACGAAGCATTACAGTGTTAACGGCGCTGAAAACCGCGGTGTTGGCCCCGATACCCAGAGCCAGCGACAGAATTGCCGCGCTCGTAATTCCAGGCCTCCTCATCATAAGTCGCAAACCAAAACGCAAGTCCTGAATCAGATTTGACATCGGCATAGCCCCCTCAAAGTTTTAGCAAACCCTTTGCAGTCGGATCGACGGGCGCGGTCGGCTCGCCCCGGTCCGGCAATTCTTCGGCGCTTGCCGGAATCATCGATTCCCTTCTCCATCGGACGCAACCGCCCGTCCGATACACCTGCCCAACTGCTCCGCCAGGTCCGAGACATGCGGTGCGGAAACCATATTTTCATGGGTGCCTGAAATCATGCGAATGTCGACGCCTCCCATCGCGAGTTCCTCCCAACCCAGCCCCAGATCTTCAGGGTCGAACGGATGCTCGTTAGTTCCTTCACTGGCTTTGAAAAGGGTGACGCGGCCGGGGTATGGGCGGGGGGCGTATTTCATCAGCGCTCGCATGTTGTTTTGTAAGACCCGTAGATGGCGGCGCGCTTCCGTCAGCGTCTCCTCAGGGAACGAACCGTCGCTGCTCTTCGGCATCTCGGCAATCTCCAGAAGGTGTTTCAACTGTTCATCAATATCTGCGTGGCGATAACCGTCCCACGCCAGGCCGACCGTTTCGGCAATCATACTTATGACTTGATGCGAGAATTCTTCATCGTCTTCGGGGTGGGAAACCGGCTCGCTATCGGGAGTCCCTGTATCGAACAGGGCCAGCAATCCTACGCGATGGCCTGCTGCCGTCAACTGCTGGGCCATCTCGTAGGCCACGACTCCCCCCATCGACCAGCCGCCCAGCAAGTAAGGGCCTTCCGCCTGCACGCCGCGTATCTGCTCGATATAGTAGGACGCCATATCTTCGATTCGCGTGAGCGGCTCTTCTTCCCCGTATCCTTGCGATTGCAATCCGTAGAAGGGCTGGTCTGAGCCGAGACTTCGGGCCAGATCGATGTAAGAAAAGACCGTCCCTCCCATGGCATGAACACAAAAGAAGGGCCGCCCGGAACCCCGAGGCTGGATTGCGACCAGAGAGGGCTGCCGGCCGCAAGCCACTTGCTTGTGAATCATCGCGCTCAACTGCTCGATCGTCGGGGCTTGAAACAGCGCGGCGGGCGAAAGCCTTATGCCGAATCTCTGCTCGATGTGGCCGGTCAGGTACAGGGCCAGAAGGGAGTGGCCCCCGAGATCGAAAAAGTTATCTCTTAAACCGATCGGGCCTTTGCCCAGTACGCCTTCCCATATCTGCGTCAATTGAAGCTCGACCTGCCATACCTGAGTCAACTGAACTTCGACCGTATTCCTAGGGCTTCCGAGCTCTTCATCTCCCCCGGGCTCCTTTTTATCCGGGGCCGGCAGCGCGCGACGATCGAGCTTGCCGTTAGGCGTCAAAGGCAGACTCTCGAGGAGAACGAAGCGCGACGGCGTCATATAGCCCGGCAACCTCCCCACGAGGAAAGAGCGAAGCTCGACCTCCGAGATAATATTATCTCGGCCGGGGACCACATAAGCTACCAACCGCTTATCGCCCGTCTCGTCCTCTCGCACCATCGCTACAGCCTTAAGCACGCCCGGATGCCGGCCGAGCGCGGCTTCAACTTCGCCAAGCTCGATGCGTATACCTCGGATCTTAACCTGCTCATCGATGCGCCCCAGTATTTCCACGGCCCCGTCATGCCTGTAACGGCCCCGATCTCCGGTGCGGTATACAACGTCCGTTTCATCGTCCCGGAAATGATTCTTGATGAACCGCATCGCCTGCTCTTCCGGCGCGTTAATATACCCGAGGGTGCGGAATGGCGTTCTCACGACAATCTCACCTCTCTCGCCCGGGCCACACATCCGGCCATTCTCGGCCAGTATCAGGGCCTGGCATTGCGGAATGGGATGGCCGACGGGCTGCACGCCCGGCTCAACGACCGGAGGCACCTGATAGAAGCACTTCGCCAGGGTGGTCTCTGTCGGGCCATACAGGTTAATGATATTTCCCGACCGGGGGAAAGATTTCCGCCACTGGTTAATCAGGTTTTCCGTTAGAGGCTCCCCGGCGAAAAAGACCCACCTGAGTGATTGCAGAGACACGCCGGGCGGTATTTTCATCAGCCACGATTGCGCAAGTGACGGGACCGTGTGCACCACCGATACCTGCTCGCGTTCCAGCCAGAGCAGTACGCTCTCTTCGAAGAGAACGTCCTCCCGATCCGGCAAGCAGAGCGCCGCGCCGCTTATGAGCGGGAGGAAAATATCTCTGAGCACGACATCGAATGACGGCCCGGTCAACTGAGCGCAGCGATCCCCGGCTTTCACCCCGAAGGTGTCTCGCTGCCAGACCAAAAAATGGCTCAACCCTTTATGGCGCCCCAGCACCCCCTTGGGTACGCCGCTCGTACCGGACGTGAAGAATATATAAGCGGGGTCGTCGGGCTCTATCTCGGGAAGGGTGGCAGGCCACGGCGTCGGCGTAAGATCAGAACCGGCGACGCGGCCTCCGTCAGGGTCGACTCGAACGACAGACAAGGAGAGGCCGTCTACCCAGTCGTCGTCAGAGGGAGAGTCGCTCACGGACAGCAGGCATTTAGCCTGGGATTCTCGGAGCATCAGGCTTTTGCGGTAGGCAGGCAGGCTCGGGTCGATCATCAGCATGACCGCTCCGCTCGTAAGAACTGCCATCATGCTCGAAATCAAGCCGAAGCTCGGCGAAGCGAGCAGGGCGACCACATTGCCGCGCTCGACTCCCCGGGCCGATAAGGCTCCTGCCAGCGCGCGCGCGCTTTCGTCCAGCTGGGCATACGTCCAGGTTCGACTCCCCTTGCGGACGGCCACCGTGTCCGGTGATTTTGCCGCGCAAGCCGCGAACAACCGCGTTACGGGCTCGTATCGCGGCTCCTGGATCGGAGATGCGGGGTCGGGCAATAGAGGCCTTGATAGAGGGGTTACAAGCGAGATTTCTTGAACCCGCGCTCCAGGGTTCTGAACGAACTGTTCAAGGACATATTGTAATTGCTCAAGCAGGCGCTCCACCATATCCGCCTCGAAGCGATTGCGCTCAAAGTTAATCATGAGGCTCAACCGGGGGCCGGGCAATACTTCTATAGTGAGCGGATAATTTGTTCTCGGTACCGCCGATTTTCGGGCGATGCCTTCAGCCTGGGCCTGTTCGCCGCTGTCGTGCCGCACGCCATGCCCGCCCAGGATCGGGGACTCCGGGTAATTTTCAAAGACGAGGATAGAATCGAATAAAGCCTGAGCCCTCGGCACCTCGCTCCACCTCTGTATCTCTACCAGCGGGCTGTACTCATACTGCCTGGCTTCCACCTCCTGCTCCTGCAACCTCTTGAGCATGCCGAGCGCCTCTTCCTCTCCCCTCACCTCTATCTTCACAGGCAGCGTGTTGATGAATATCCCCGCTATCTCCTCGACCCCCTCCAACTCCGCCGGCCTCCCGGCGCTCGTCGCTCCGAACACCACATCTTCTTGCCCGCTGTACCGGCTCAGCACTATCGCCCACGCCCCCTGCACTAAAGTGTTGAGCGTCAATTGCTGCTCGCGCGCAAGCCGCTGTAAG
>DATLMR010000246.1:0-6037 GCA_035537555.1 Blastocatellia bacterium | reverse complement strand
TTCAGCCATATCCGGCCTGCTACGGTTTCGATATTTGATCAGCCTTTTAAGTACACGCCAGAGGCAAATCAGGCGCGATATATCCAGAAATATCACCGTGTCACAGGCTTGCAGCCTGACATCGAGCGTACCCGAGTAATTCCCGTCCATGACCCAGGAGTCTAGTTTCAGAAGCTCTTCAACTGTCTTCAGCCACTCGGCTTTCGACGTCTCCACCCACCCGGGATGCCAGTAAATGGAATCCAGATGGATTACTTCGACATCGAGCCGCGCTCCAAGCTGTTTTGCAAAAGTAGTTTTACCGGCTCCTCCCGAGCCAATCACCAGGACCTTCCTCATATCGATCTGACTGCCTTTACCGCTCTTCATGCAGCGTTAAAAGTCTACTGTAAAAGAGCTGGCAGCAGAAGAGGCGGCATCAGACTCGTCGTTGATTGACTCGTCGCTGCTCGTTTAAGTCGCCTTTGATTTGTAAGCGACCACGAAAGCTATTACGGCGATGACTACGCATAAAGGAGAGAATAGCCATGTATCCCAAAAGGCGAACTCGGTAGCGCGAACCTGCTTGAAGAACCCTACGAGGCGGAACTCTCCTATCGCCCTGAGAAGGAACAGGGCGCCGATGCCCCGGGTGGCCCAGCGGAATACCCACCCGGGCACCGCCTGCCCGATGATGCCGAGCTGCCCAAGTATTACGAGCATCGCGACCAGAAATGCCGCCGAGACGAGCATCGTTCCGACGGGCGAAGGGTTGAACACGCGCTTGCCCGCGACACTGGGCACCGTAGCCCCTTTCCCGAAGCTTCCCCCCGACGCCCAGAAAACGTGAAGAAGGCACAGCCCGGCAAATACGGCTGCCAGGAAAATGCCCAATATCTTGGTCATATCTTTTTCCACCCGCGAGGCCTCCGGTCTCCCGGGCGCGCCGATAATTTCGGACCGGGCGGCGACAGGGTTGTTTCTTCCGCGAGAGGATCATCGGGTCTTCAGGTACTCCACGATTGCCCATCGCTCTTCGTCCGTGAGCGCGGGGCCGATCACGCCGTTCTTTCGCGGGCCGTCGGCGTACTCGTGCCCGGAGTTCGAGTTGCCCGCCTTCGAGGTATCGAACTTGAAAGCGCCCGGAGTCTTGCCGGTCTTGTACCCGACGCGCTGCGTGTCGAACTCCATATCCTTCACGTAGAAAGTGCGGCTTCGTTGGGAGGCCGGCAGCAAAAGCTCATAGAGATTCGGCACCGAGCCGTTATGCAGGTAGGGAGGCGAGGCCCATATCCCGTTCATGTTCCGTGCTCTGTAAGATAGAGTGGGCCGCAGTTTGTTCGCCCGGAAGCCGTTCATCTCGATTCGCTGTTCGGGCGTGAGGCCCAGCGCGTCATATTTTTTCTTCTCGACCTCGGTTGCGACGGCTTCCAGAGCGCCCGCCGCCGACACCGGGTCGGGCAGCGAAAGCCCCGGCGTCAGCACCGTACGCCTGTTGAAATTGGTGGCTGTCGTGGGGTCCGTGCCGATCACGTCGAGCGGGTACATCTGGATATGGAGAAAGCGCTTGCCGAATTCGTTTGGCGGGCCGAGCTGGCTCTCGTGACACCCGGCGCAGTGCTGCGTGTAGAGGGCCTCGCCCCTCGCGGCCTTCTCCCGGTCTATGTTCCCGAGAACCTCTTCGGGCCATTTAGGCGGTCGCAGCTTCTCCAGCAAGAGCTCGACCTTATGCAGGTTTTCTACGGGCACGGTTGAATCGAAGAGCTCCTGACTGTTGCCTTTGAGCTTGATTGGAGCGTTGACCCCGAGCGCCTCGGCGATATTTCGCGCCATAGGCTGTTGTATCGAGCCGTTCCACTGCACCCAGTCGAAGCTCGGCGCGTCCCACAGGTTGGGCAGGCTCACGGGTCCGTTTGCGACGGCGAGGTTGCGGTTGTCCAGCTCCGAGCCGAAGATCAGGTTGCCGCCCCTGCCGAGCGCGTCAAGCCGGCCGAAGCCTTCTTCGAGCGGATAAAGATGCTTCGCCTTCGCGAGCAGGGCATCGGCGAAAACGGCTTCGAGAGTCTTCGTTATCTCGATCTTCAGCTTGATCCTCTCTCCCAGGCTGTTTTGATCTCCCAGAACCTTCTTCGCGAACCGGCTGAACTTTATCGGGTTCAGCTTGGTCTCAAGCAGGGCCTTGAACATGGTTGCGCTGAAGGTATTCGGGCTGCTCATCGCCGCGCCGCCCTCGATGCGAACCTTCTTTCCGTTGAACTGTATCTGGCTCGTGTGGCAGGCGGCGCAGGTCAGGCCGATAAACTCTCCGTCAGGCGCTACATTCTTAACGAGCCCGACCGGCAGGCGGTCGGGGTTGTTAGTGGTGTCCGAATCGGAGAGCAGGTTATACTCGTCGAGAATATTATCCGAGAGGAACGGCTTTCCCGAGAGGCCCGGCTGTTCGAGGGCCAGGAACCACTTGTAGGGAATCAGCCTCGTTCCCTGGTCGGCATGGTAATAAGCCTGCCGTTCCTCGGGGTTCCATCCCTGATCGAGAAAAATAACGTCGCCGCTCATCGCGACGGGACCGGCGGGAGGTCCCGGTTCATTCGAGAAGCCGCGAAGAGTTAAGACACCCATTGCGAGCAGTAAAACGACGATGGCCTTGACCTTGTTCATGTCGTGTCTCCCTTCTGACTATAAGATTGGCTGACTTTCGGAGCCATGCGGCCTTCCTGATTCGATTGCTTGATCCAGGGCCGTTTTCCAGGCGCGCCTCGCACTTGATCGAGGTGCCGATTTGGTGAGCCCACTCTATTCCCGGCCGGTCTTCGTGTCAACAAGAAAGTGTATAACCGATTACAAGAGCGGCTCAGGTTAAACGAGTCGTCAGGGTGAAGGGCAGAAAGGTTTTGCGAAGCGCCGGGAAGGCCGCGTCGGCCCTCGATATCTCTTTAAACCCGGGCGCGCGCGCCTGGAAGGCGACGGCCTGCTCGCGGAGCTTTACGCGCCTTCAATTTTGGCCTCGTTACAGGCGGCGGTAATGAGCGCCGCAAGTTTTTGCATGCCTTCGGGAATGCCCCTCTCGAACTCTTTCGCGGCCTGCTCGACGAAGACGGCCGCGCCCGGCCCCGCGAGCGTGACGCGCTGGGTGATGCGCGTGCCTACTTCGGCAGCCTCCCGGAAGCTCCATTGAAACCTCAGAGTCGCTTCGGGCAGAGCCATCTCGACGGCCGCTCCTTCTTCGGCGCGAACATCTCTCAATACCCAGTGTACGGGGTCGAGCCCGGGCGATTTTGTGGCCCCCTTCGTCCCGCTCGCGAACGGACCTTCCAGCCGGACCCATTCGATACTGGTATCGAATGCCCAGTTGGACACGTCCGTCCAGAAGCGCCAGGCAAAAGCTCGGTCCGCAGCCGTTTCTACCGTGTGCTCGAATTCCCACATCGTGATGTCCTTTCGCGCGGGATCGCCCCGCGGCGCCGGGCCGCCATTTTACCATTGTTTCGCTCACCGGATAACGATGGAAAAATTACATGAATCAATAGAGGAACGAGTACCGCTCAATAAAATCGCCGTGGCTCTCTACGGCATTCAGATGATTCGAGATCGAGCCAGGGGCGTACCCTTTGGCCGCAAGCATGTTCCGCATGCTCTCCCTCCAGGAGGCGAGAGCATGCGCGTCATGCCGGGCCTTGAGGTAGTCTCGCGCGACGGTGTCCCAGTCGCGAAGGCGGGCCAGGTACGACCTGTTGAAGAAGAGCTGAAGCTGCGGAAGGGTCTCGATCTTCCTGAGGGTCTTGTCATAGGCGGTCTTCGTCGCCCGGTCGAAGACCTCTTTGCCTTCGGCTACGGTCTCTTTTCTCACCCGGTAGATGTCGTTGAGGCAATCGACCGAACCCGTGAGGCGGCGGCCGCCCAGCCGCCCCCCCCAGAAGAACAGGTCGTCGGCATTCATCGAGTCGAGCACGCCGAGAGATTGAAGGTCCTTAAACGCGGGGTCGATCACGTTGAGGTTGTCGTGATCCATGAAGATGATCTTTATTCTCCACTCGCCGCGCTCCCAGCGCGTTCGCAGGCCGACGTTCCTGGCGACGAACGATTCGCCTATGGAGTGGCCCCTAAGGCCGAGCAGAGTCCCTCGGACGGTGCCGGAATCCCGCATCACCGACAGGTAATTATGGTCTGCGCGGGCGCGGTTTTCAGGCGACGAGAAGGCCGCTCTCAAGTATTGCCTGTGGCTGCGGTAAGGAACGTCGGGAGGCTTATAAACGCATAGGATCTCTTCGAGTATCTCATCGGCGAATTGCCTCGCTTCGAGATTCGAGGGCCTGGTTCGTAACCCCTCCTTGAAGTATAACTCAGCGCCCTTATCGGAGAGGTAAGCCGCAAGCTTGTCGAGACGAAATGAGCTCGTGTCGGAAAAGATCCCCTGCGTCGGGCTTGTATACGAGAGGAAGCGTATAGTCAGCCCCAAATCGCCGGGCAATTCCGCTTGCAGCCGCTTCTCGTCCGCGCCGAATGACTCGACCGATTCACGCATGGCTTCGCGCATCGCGTCGTAGCCGTCGCCGAAAATGCCAGGATCGGTGAAGTAGTCGAGAAGCCGCTCTTCCCTGTTTCCGACCGGGACGTTGTAGATGAATGACCTGCATATCACCCTTGAGAGAGGCGCATCGTCCTCGTGCACGAGGTGGTAGAGGCGGGAGAACTTCGCGGACATCTCGGTCTCCCACCTCAACATCTGCTGCCCGGCCCCTCCGTCGAGGCGATGCGCTACCGGGACCGTCTGCTCGTTTCGCCGGAAGACGATGCCGAGCGGGTTGCTTCCTCGGCGGCCGGCCCTCTTGATCTCGAATTCGACATCGCTTCCCGGAGGCTTTATAACCAGCACGACGGTCGTCAGAGGGTACTCGACGAGGGAGTTTATCTCGGAGCCGGTCGCGTCGGAGACCCAGTATATCTTACCCGTCTTGCAGAGCGACCTGAGAATTTTGGCCTCGAAATCGGGCAGCCTCGCTATCGACCGCTCCGCTTCCTCCGTGATGAAGTAGGGCTGGAAGGGGTCTAAATCCGGGAGCCCTCTCGATAGATTTACCTGCGATAATATGCGGGCGACGACCTCCTCGGGACGGAAGAGGTATCGCGCCAGGGTCAGCTTGCAATCCCTGCGAGACAACGCGATGAAATCCAGCAGCGCGCTTCGAGAGCTTCTCCATCCTTTGATCCCGTCGTGGACGCGGTTGAGCCTCTTGAGCCGTCGCCGCAGTTGAAGGACGAAGCCTCGCAGGTCGGTTCGAGAGAAGCCCTCTCGAAGCATGGATTCGTGAGCCTGGGGTACGGGCGCGCGCTTCAGCCTCAACCGGGCAATCAGGAAATCCCATTCTTCGATGTTATCCGTGGAATTCTTCAGCAAGTGATTTTCGAGCATCAAAATCGCAAGGCATCTGATCTCCCAGTCGTCGCCTTCTCTCCCGCTCGCGATCTGAATGAGCTGGAGTGCATAGCTTCTCTGGTAGGCTCCCTGGTCCAGGAACTCCTCGAGCAACCGCGAGGCTCGCGCCGAGTCCGTGAATTCCTTCGCGGCGAGACCGGATAGACGGGCTGCGGCCTGCGGACGCAATAATCTTAGTTTAGGCTTCATTATGAAGATACTGTATGGGCTGATTACCCCTCGAAGTGAGATCGCGCCTCACGCTCGGGGGTGCCCCGCTCCCGATCGCGAAGGGATTGGACATTCGCGTCGGGATTAAACGAGGTGTAACCGAGACCCGCCGGCCGGGCGCGCTTGACCCCGGGCGAGGCGCGTATCGAGCGCGAGGCCCCGCCCGGGAATTATTATCGAAGGGCCTATTTCCCCTTGCCCTTTCCCGAGGCCCCGCCGGTCTTAGCCCCACCGCCGGATTTGCCGCCGGTCCCGCCCTCTGCTTCCTTACCGCCCTCTCCACTTTTCTTTACGTGGTCGGGAATAACGCCGACCGCTATATAGAGCGCGTTCAGGAGGTCGATCGCGACGCTCCTTTCCAGCACCACGTAGACCGCGTCAGGTGAATTGCCACGGCCGCCTTTTCCGCTCATT
>DATLMR010000245.1:0-6057 GCA_035537555.1 Blastocatellia bacterium | reverse complement strand
GATCAGGCCGAGACGAAGCCTCAGCAAGAAGTACCTCTGCTCGGCGTAGGCGCGGAGGACGGGATCGAGCACCAGTATGCTCACCGGGAGCAGGGTCAGGTTGATCGCGAAGATGGGCCAGCTCGAGATATAAGTCTCCGTGAAAAGAAAGATTATGAACTCGCGCCCCACTACCAGCAGGAAGACGTAAAGCGGGAAGTACATGGCCGCGAGCTTTCGCATGACCCTCGCCGTAAGCTCCAGGATCTCGCGTCGCCTGTCCTCCTTCTGCAAGAAGCTGACGCGGGGAATCATGACGGAGCAGATCGACTCGCTCATTATGCTGACCAGAGGCAGCTGAAAACATCCGATGGCATAGACGGCATAGGTGGCCGCGTCGAAGCGATTCGCCACGAAATAATTGTGCAGCTCCATCTGGACCGTGAAGAGCATTCCGGCCATCCCGAGCGGCACGGCGTAAGAGAGCTGGCTCCGCATCACGGGCCAGTCGAAGCGGCTCCAGAAGCGGGGGAAGCGCGACCGAAGGTAAAAGAACATTATCAGCGTTTGCAGCATCCCCTGAATGATGGCCGCCCAGATGAGGGCGCGGACCGTGCCGGACAAGAGCGCGGCGCTGAGCAGCAGCAACCCCTTCGTGAATTGCGACGTTATGATGAACATCGTCGCGAGCCTCGCCTCCTGATGCGCGACCGCCACGACTTCAAGGAAAGAAGAGAGCACCCAGAAAAAGATGGCGACGCCGATCAGGGGCGCGAACCCGATCAGCTCGTCGCTGTGAAATATCGTGCCGAGCAATCCCGGGCGCAGCCAGAGAGCGAAGCACGCGGCCCCGGCCGTGAAGACGTAAAAGAGCAGTATATTCAAGACGACCAGCCCCTGCCTCTCGCGCTCGCGAGGCAGGAAATAGTACGCGCTCATCCCGAAGCCCAGCGGCAGCACCGTCAGCCCCGTGCCGACCACGAGAAAGACCTGCTTATACAGGCCGAACTCGCTCTGGCTCAAGCGGCGCACGAGCAGTACGGGCAGCACGAAGCTGAGCCCGAAAGCCACGGTCTTCGCGAAGAGAATCCAGGCGGCCCTCGACGTAAGCGAGCCCGCGGCCTGACCGGCTTCCCCGCTCTCCGGTGCGGGCGATTCCTGCTTTACGGAGCAACCTGTGGCAGCGAGTCGGCGCTGCGTTTTTACCGTCCGCCTCTTCCTGCTCATCAGTATTTTGTGTTAGCTCCTATAATGAACCGGTCTCGTATGTCGTAAGCTCGCAGCAGCAGGCGCGGCCACACCCGCAACGCCAAACAGGTCAGGCGGAGCTTGCCGCTCTTGAAGAACTCGTTGGCCCTCGTCAGGTTTTCGATAGCCGAGCTCACCTCTCCTTGAAAGAAAGCCTGCTTGCCCTGGTAAAGATCGCGCAGGGCGCGGAAATGGAGGCACTGCCGCTTCAGGGCCTCCCGCTCTCGCTCCGAAAGGTCTAAAGTCTCCTCCGCCTTTTGAAATACCCGAAGGACGTTGCGGCACATCCAGGCGGGGTTGGAAGAGAGGCTGCCGCGGCGGCGGCGGTAGCGCACCAGGGGCCGGCGATGGTAGACGATTCGCGCTCCGCCGTGCGCCATTCGCAGCCACATATCGAAGTCCTCCGCGCTTCTCAAAGACTCGTCGAACATGCCCGCGCCGACTATGGCCTCGCGCCGGGCCGTTACGCTTATCATCACGTTGCACCGTTGAGAGACCAGGCTCTCGAAGGTCACCTCGCCCTCCGAAGGGGAAAGGTCCATAAACAGCCGCCCGGAGTCGGGCATGTCTCCGAATATCGTCGCGTTCGGATAGAGCAGGTCGATCGAAGGGTCCCGCTCAAGCATGCCTATCTGCACTTCAAGATAGTCCTTCTCCCATACGTCGTCCGGGTCCAGCAGCGCGAGGTAGCGGCCCCGCGACACGCGAATCGCGGTATTACGGGCGGCGCTGCACCCGCCATTCTCCTGCTTGACGTAGACGATGCGGTCCGCGTAGGGCGCGAGCACGCGCTCCAGCTCATCCGTATCGGGCGAGCCGTCGTTCACGACTATGATCTCGTAATCCTGGAAGCTCTGCGCCAGGACGGACTCTATCGCCTCGCCGATGTACTGGCTCACGCAGTAAGAGGGCATGATGACGCTCACGGAGGGTGTGCGCTCTTCGCTCATCAGGCGTACCTCGGTAAAAGAGATCTTCCTTCGTGAATGGACGGCCAGATCCTCAATGAAGAGCCGAGGGCCTGAAGGCTGCCGGCCGCCGCTTCGAGCGCGCTCAGGTCGCAGCCGATGTCGCGGCCGTCCGTCCCTGCTTTCTTGAAAGAGCTGGCCGCCGCCGGGTTGAAGCTCGCGCCCGCGTCCTCGGGCGCGGCCGGAAAGAAGTTGTCCGGCGGGTAGAGCGAGGACTGCCCGCCCGCGATGGCGTTCTTCTTGAACGTGATGCCCGGGAAATACTTCGCCAGGCTCGCGTTGCCCGGGCCGGTCCCGTCCCCGATCACTCCGTACTCGTTGTGCGGGATGAGATTGTTCGTGAAGGCGAAGCCTTCGTTCGCGGAGCCGTGCCCGGTGATGATATTGCCCCTGTGCATCACCGTGTTGTGATCGACGGAGACGTCGCGCGTCTCGCTGATCTGGAGGAAGGCGCCGTTCCCGCCCCATTGCTTCCCTCCCACGTCGTACACGAGGTTGTTATGAATCTTCACGCGCTGGACCTGCTCGCTCTGATTGTTGTTGTCCCGGCCGAGAACGTTTATCGCCGCTGCCGTGTGGCGCAGGACGTTGTTGGTGAAGGTTACGTCTTCGACCACCGACCACGGGGCGGAGCCTTCCTGGTTGCGCACCGTGAAGAGGATGGCGAAGCCGTTCTGCGCGTCGACCCAGTTGTTCTCGAAGAGATTGCCGTCGACAAGCACTCGCCGCGCGTTCTTGAGCTCGAATATGTTCTTCACCGACCAGCCGCGCCCGGCATAAGTCGGGTGCCCCTTCTTCCAGGAGAGAGGCTTGAAGCAGTGGTTGCGGCGAAACTCTATGTCTGACGGGACGAGGTCCGCTATCTTCGGGTCTGCCCCGCCGAACATCACGTTCTCGCCCGCCCCTTCCAGGTAGTTGTTGACTATCTTGAACGGCCCCGGCCCGTTCCACCCGCAGAGCGCCTGCGAGTCCGCGCCCTGTTCGTGGCAATCCGAAATGTGCGAGTCGATCACGCTCGAGCGCGCGCTGTTGAGCGCGACCCCGCGCCTGAGGTTCGTCGTGGCGTTGCCGTGAATGTAGCAGCGGTCGAGCGTTATGTCGTGCGGCACATCCGCAAGAGAGGTCTGGCTTCCCGAGCCGAGCTGGATCAGGTCGTAGGTGAGGGAAGCCGTGGCCGCCTGCGTGAACTCGACCCCTATAAATCGAAAGTGGTGCGCGCCGGGAGCAGTCTTCAGGACCGGATCGGCGTTAGGCGTCTCCACCTTCGGCATGCGGGCGGATTGCGCCGGAGTCACGCGGGTCCCCGGGGGCGGAAGCTCCGCGTCGGCTGCCGAAGAGCGGACCGTGACCCAGCCCGCGCCGCCCGCCTTCTTCGGCAGCACAAAGTTGCCGGTAAAGGCCGCGCCCGCTTCGAGCAGGATCGTGTCGCCCGGCGCGGCCTGGTCGAGCGCCGCCTGGAAATTGCGCGCGCCCGCCGCGCCTCCCGCCACGTTGACCTTGCGCCCCGCGGGCCGCTCGTAAGTCGTATCGAGAAGGGTCGCGGGAGGCGCGGGCTCTCTGCCCGATCCGCGCGCGCCCTGAGCGGGCTGCCGCGCCGCCTGCTCCACGCTCGAAGCGGCCCCGCCCGCGTTCGCATTACCGCCGTCGGTGGCGAGGCCGGGCCTCGCCGCGCACGACACCACGGCCGCGCACAGGTAGACGACCAGAGTGCTCTTCCATAATTTCATCGCCGCCATCTCTTTCACCAGCACACGCCCTGGTAGCCCTTGAGGCCGTCTTCAACCGTTCCGACTTCGAGGAGCCGCACGAGGTCGATGATCACTCGGCCATTGTTCAGCTTGTCGTAAAGCACGCGAAACTCATCTTCCTTCTTCCCGACTATGATGACTTCCGACCGCTCTATGACTTCGTCGAGCTCGGAAAACATCAGCGAAGAGATGTGGGGGATCTCGCGCTCGATGTACTGCTTGTTTGCGCCGAACAGGCGCGCCAGCTCGACATCCTTGTCATAGATGGCGAGCTTCATGCCCTTGCCGATGAGCGTCTCGATCAGGGTCACCATAGGGCTCTCGCGCAGATCGTCCGTGCCCGACTTGAAGCTCAGGCCGAGCACGCCGACGTTCTTGCGCCCGGTCCTCAGCACCATATCGACGGCGCGCTCCACCTGCTTGCGGTTGCTGGCCATTATGGAATTGAGCATGGGCACGTCCACGTCCAGCTCTTTCGCCTTGTAGGTGATCGCGCCCAGGTCTTTCGGAAGGCACGAGCCGCCGAAGGCGAAGCCGGGCTTGAGGTAATAAGGCGAGAGGTTCAGCTTGGTGTCCTTGCAGAACACCTCCATCACCTGATGGCTATCGACCCCGAGGCCCTTGCAGAGGCTCCCTATCTCGTTTGCGAACGTCACCTTGAGCGCGTGGAAGCAGTTGCAGGCGTACTTCACCATCTCCGCTTCCCTGATCCCGATCGTGAGCAACGTCGCGTCTATGTTGGAGTAGAGCCGGCTGAGGAGGCCCGCCGTCTCTTCGTCGTCCGCCCCGATCAAGGTGAACGGAGGGTTGTTGAAGTCCTGGATCGAGGTCCCTTCGCGAAGGAACTCGGGATTGATCGCGACCCCGAAGTCGCGGCCCGCCCGCTTGCCGGAATACACTTCGAGCGTCGGGATGACCGTCTCGTGAATCGTGCCCGGGAGCATCGTGCTGCGCACGGCGATGACGTGGTAACGGCTCTTCGATTCGAGCGCCGCGCCTATCTGCTGGCAGAGGCGCTTGACGTAAGTAAGATCGAGGCTGCCGTTGTGATTCGAGGGCGTGCCCACGCAGACGAGCGACACGTCCGAGTTGGCGACCGCCACTTCCGCGTCGGTCGTGGCCACGAGCTTTCCGTCCCTGACCGCCTGGGCGATCAGCTCTTCTACGCCCGGCTCGACTATGGGACTCCTGCCGCTGTTTATAATATCGACCTTCAATTGATTTATGTCCGTGCCGATGACCTCGTGGCCCGCCTTCGCGAAGCACGCGGCCGATACGCAGCCGACATAGCCCAATCCGAATATGCTCAATCTCATAAATAATCCTCTTACCTTAGTGCCGGGCGTTTACCTACGCCGCGCGTCTCCGCGCGTTTTTTCTGACCACGCCCTCGCACACCTCGACGAACTTCTCCGCCGCCCGGTCCCAGCCGAAGCGCGAGCAGACGACCGCGCGCCCCCTCTCCCCCATGCGCGCCCCGAGGGCTTCATCCGACAGCACGCGCACGACCCTCTCGGCGAACTCCTCGGGCGCGTCCGCGATGAATATCTCTTCCCCGTCCTTCAAGGGCAGCCCCTCTGCCCCCACCGTGGTCGAGATGACGGGCCGCGCCATCGCCATGGCTTCGTAAATCTTCAGGCGGGTGCCCCCTCCGATCCTCAGAGGCACTATCGATGCGGCCGCGCGGTCGACGTAAGGCCGTACGTCGTCGACCCGCCCCGTCACCTTGATTCGAGAATCGGCCTCCGCCATCAGGGCGAGCTGCCGCGTCGGGTTGCGCCCCACGATGGTCAGCTCCACGTCGGGGATCGATTGCCTTACTATCGGCAGGATCTTCTCGACAAAGTAGAGCATACCGTCTTCGTTCGGCAGCCAGTCCATCGAGCCCGTGAAGACCAGCTCGCGGGGGTTCACGGCGCTCCCGAGCGGGTGGAAGAACTCCGTATCGACCCCGGTCGGCACGTCGTAGACCTCCCGCAGCCCGAACTCGTCGCGCATGAGGTCGCGGTCGGCCTCAGACACGGCGACCACCGCGTCGAACCTGTGGCAGGCGGCGCGCTCGTACCGGTCCATCTTTCGCCACTGGGTGTAGAGATAGGACCGCTTGACCCTGT
>DATLMR010000244.1:0-29035 GCA_035537555.1 Blastocatellia bacterium | reverse complement strand
GGTCGGTCCTTACGACGGCAAAGCACCAGTCGGCGAAATGGCCGAAGCTGGTCCAGGTCTTCTGGCCGTTTACGATAAAATGGTCTCCGTCGAGCAGGGCTTCGGTCCTGAGCGCCGCGAGGTCCGAGCCTGCATTAGGCTCGGAATATCCCTGGCACCATATCTCGTCGGCGCTAAGGATATTGGCGAGAAATCTCTTCTTTTGGGCCTCGGTGCCGTAGGCGATCAAGGTCGGCCCGAGCAGTGAGAGGCCTAAAACGTTGAGCAAGGGAGGCGCGCCGGTGCGGGCCAGCTCCTCGATGAAGATGGTCTGCTCGATCAACGTCGTTCCGCGCCCGCCGTATTCCTTCGGCCAGTGAATTCCGGCCCAACCGGCCTCGTACATCTTCTTTTGCCAGCCGCGAAGGAATTCCACTCGCTCTTCGGACGAGCCGATTTCGTGCGAGTCGCCCCCGCTCCATCCCTCGGGAATATTGGCTTCGAGCCACGCCCGAAACTCATCGCGGAAACTCTGCTCGCTCGGCGTCAGGTTTAAGTCCATCACTTCTCCTTGTGCTTGATGTTTTCGTTTCGCGGGGCGCTATTATAACGCGGTCCGGGGTTTAAGACGAACCCGATTTGTCCGCGAATGCGAGACGGCCCCTCACTTGACACGAGGTCTCGATAGAAGGTATCAATCCCTGCGCTGTATTCGTGTTTCCCATTTTATTCCGTTCATAGGAGAGACTATGCTTCGCAAACAGATGCTCGCATTGTTGCTGGCGTCCATCGTTCTGGCTGGATGCGCCCGTAAGGCCGACGAAGGTTCCAGGGCCCCTTCGCAACCGACTCCCTCCGCGAACGAGATGAAGGACGTGGACGGGCGCACGATTCTCATGCGGACCGCCGAGACCGGGGAGGTAGACCGGGTGCAGAAGCTTATCGACGAGGGAGCAGACGTGAATTCGCAGAGCAACTCCGGCGTAACGGCGCTGATGACCGCGGCGGGAATGGGGCACGCGGGAGTCACCCGGCTCCTCATAGAAAAAGGCGCCGACGTGAATGCGAAGACTCCCGGAAATTATACTGCCCTCATGAATGCGGCGCTCACCGGCCAGGCAGAGACAGTCAGGATACTTCTGGACGCGGGCGCGGATACGACCACAAAAGACGCCTCGGGAAAGACGGCAAAAGATTACGCCCTCATGAAAGAGCACAAAAACATTGCCGCAATGATCGACGAACAGGCCTCCGCCGGAGGCTCAAAAAAATGATAGAGCCGTAGCGGCCTGCCTGGGGAGAGCTCCCCGATCAGGCTCGCCCGGCCCGCGCTCAAGCCCCATTCGCCTGCCTTTCAACCTCCACTCAAAAAGCCCGGGACTTGAATGTTTATAAACCCCGGTGCGCGCCGCAGGCACTTGCTGTAGAATTGGCGCGTGGCCGACGAAATAGATTTCATCGTTGTTGGTAGTGGTATTGCCGGGCTGCGAGCGGCGGTTACGCTCGCTCGCGCAGGTCGGGTGGCGGTACTGACAAAGGACCTCGTTACGGAGTCGAACACGGAATACGCGCAGGGCGGCATCGCGGTCGTGTTGAGCGATGACGACACCATCGACCTTCACGGTCAGGACACGATAGACGCCGGGGCGGGGCTTTGCGACGAAGAGGCCGTCTCCGTGCTCGTGGAGGAAGGGCCTCGATACATAGTCGAGTTGATCGATCACGGCGCGGAATTCGACAAGGAAGGCGGCCATCTCGCTTTCACGCGGGAAGCGGCCCACTCCAGGTCCCGAATCCTGCACGCGCGCGGGGACGCAACGGGCCGCGAGATAGTCCGGGCGCTCGTGGCGTGGTCGAAGAAATTTTCCAACATAGAGTACGTCGCGCACGCGTGCACCCAATCTCTGGTCGTGCAGGAAGGGCGCTGCCTCGGGGTCACCTACGTCGAGCCGGAGAGCTCAACCATCCGGGCGCTCTATGGGCGGGCCGTCGTGCTGGCCACGGGGGGAGCGGGGCAGCTCTACCTCCACACGACTAATCCCGATGTCGCGACCGGAGACGGGCAGGCGATGGCCTACAGGGCCGGGGCCGTTATCGCCGACATGGAGTTCATACAATTCCACCCGACGGCGCTGGCCCTTCCGAACGCTCCGAGATTCTTGCTCTCCGAGGCGATGCGGGGCGAGGGTGGAGTCCTGTTGAACGACGAAGGGGAGCGGTTCATGCTCCGCTATGACGAGCGCGCGGAGCTCGCGCCCCGCGACATCGTGAGCCGGTCGATTCATTTTGAGATGCAGCGTTCAGAGTCCGGGCGCGTCTGGCTGGATATGCGCCACCTCGGTCGCGACTTCGTTCGCGGACGGTTCCCCAGAATTCATACTACCTGCTTGCTATACAACGTGGACATTACGCGCGACCTGATCCCCGTGAGCCCCGCCGCGCACTACGCGATGGGCGGGGTCCGGACCGACACCTTCGGGCGCAGCTCCATCGCGGGCCTCTACGCCGCGGGCGAGGTGGCCTGCACGGGCGTTCATGGGGCGAACCGGCTCGCCTCCAATTCGCTGCTCGAAGGCCTGGTCTTCGGGGCGAGAGCCGGGGAGACCGCGGTCGCCGAGGCCCCGGGGCAGATCAGCTCGGCGGAGCCGCGCGACTGGGACTTCGGGGCCGAGGCCGACTGGAGCATCGATGACGGGACGCGGGCGGAAGTGAAGAAGGTGATGTGGAACAAGGTGGGGATCGTCCGCGACGAAACGGGGCTGAGAGAGGCGCTCGCCGCCCTTGCGGACATCGCCGCGCGGCCTCTGAATACGCGGTCCTGGAATTTCGTCACCCTTGCGAGGCTCGTGGCTGAAGCGGCCCTGGAGCGAAGGGAGTCGCGAGGCGCGCATTTTCGGAGAGATTATCCCACTCGCGACGAAGAGAACTACAAACACCACACTCTGCAACAGAGGCTCGACCGGGCGGCCGGGTGAAGCGGAAGAAATCGGCGATATAACGCCGCGTGCGATACGACCATTATTCTTGCAAGCTCCGGGCGAGAATTGTATATTACGGCACGGACGACCCGCTCTCGATTGTCCGCACCCCCTTGAAGTCTCGAAAAGCGTCGGAATGGGAGGGCCCCCTACCTCTCGATTGACGCCCCCGGCCCCTGCCGTTAATCCTTGTCAGTTGTCGAGGTGTCTTCATGAAGCTGAGGGTTTCTCTATTATTCCTGCTGTTGATTCTTTGCGGCACAGGTTACGGGCGAGGGCAGAAAGAGACGCCAAGCGCGACCGTAATAAACTTTTACCGCGCGCTCAAAGCCCGCCAGTACGTCGAAGGCTTTCGCCATTCGGTCTACAAGGCCGCCGTCGAAGGATTGACTCCCGCCGAGCTGAAGGACCTGGAGCCGGATTTCGGCCAGGCATTTTCCGGGATACCGGACAAGCTCGACGCGCAGGGCGAGCAGATTACCGGCGATACGGCGACGGTCTTCCTGAAGTTTGAAGGGAACACCGAGCTGCAACCCGTCGCGCTCATTCGCTCGGGCGGCGAGTGGCTCGTCGGCGATAAGGAGTCGCTCGACCTCGTCCAGGCGCAGGGGCGATCCTTCTTTTTCAATACGCGAATCCTGGTGAACGAAAGGGAAGTGTACGAGGCGATGCAAAGGATCGTCGGGGCGGAGGTCATTTACTCGGGCAAGTTTGAGGGCCGGTGCGCTTCCATGCCGGATTTGATAAGACTGGGAGCCCTCTCGAAAGACTACGAGACCATGATTGCGGACGGCTATCGATTCGACCTTACCATCGGCAGCGACCAGAAGAGTTTCGTCTCGACCGCGACTCCGCTTGCTTATGGAAAGACGGGGAAGCTCTCCTTCTTTGCCGACATCAACGGCATTCGCGCCGAAGACCTGAAGGGCCAGCCGGCCTCCGCCAGATCGCCCGTGTACCAACCGAGATAGACACGGCCGAGGATGAACCTGTTACTCATCGTAATGGAGAACGTGCTGCACGGATTCAGGCAGCTCCCGCACCGCCGTCCGTAAAAAGGCGGGGAGCAACGGAAGGCTCGTTAAAATTTCCGTCTGTCGCGGGAACCATTGAAAGATCAGATCAGCCTGGTCCCCATTTACTCTGAACGGCCCGGGCTCGGTAAGATATTTACTTTCTGAGGTCGTATCCAGATAAGTTCATGGCCGGGGGGTTGTCCGAAGACCGGGGCCTTTTTCCATTCCTCCCGCATATCCTCTACCTCATCGCGCGGCTCGGAATGCCTCGTCCCTCATTCAGGCCGAAACGGGCGGCACGCGGGTCGCCCACGGTCGAGCCGCTTCGAGCTGGGAAGCCAGGCGAAACAGTGTCGCTTCGTCTCCGAACCGGCCTGCGAAGTGCGCTCCCACGGGGAGGTTCTGAGAGTTCCAATAAAGCGGGACGGACATCGCGGGCTGGCCCGTCGCGTTGCAGATCGCGGTAAATGGCACATAACTGACGGCGCGCAAGAGGCCGCCCAGAGGGTTACCGGGAGCAGATTGGAAGGTGTCGAGAGGAACGGGAGGCTCTCCGAGGGTAGGCGTGAGCCAAACGTCGTAAGAAGCCATAAAGATCGCGACCTGTCGGCTCATCATCTGCAGCGCCTGGACCGACAGCAGGTGTTCGGAAGCGTTTCGCTCCCTGCCCATCCTGTAAAGCGCCCAGGTGAGAGGCTCGAATTCCTCTTCTTTGACGGGCTTCTTCATCGCGTAGGCCATGCCGTCTATGATAGAGGCGCAACCGGCGGCCCAGAGCGTCAGAAACGAGTTGGTCATCGATTCATCGCTGAGCTGAGGCGCGGCTTCGATTACCTCATGGCCCAGGTCTTCGAGCAGCCGGACCGCGTCGTGAACGGCCGCGACGCAATCTTCATGCACCTCGGTCCCGTCGAGCTTCCTGGTCGTGAATGCGATCTTCAGCCTGCCGGGGTCCGCGCCGACTTCGTGTGCGAAGGGCCGCGCGGGCGGCGGAGCCCAGTAGGGGTCGCCGAGGTCAGGCCCGGAGGTCGCGTCGAGCAAGGCCGCGCTGTCGCGGACCGACCGCGTCACGGCGTGTTCGGCTATCAATCCCGAGAACATATCTCCGAAGTATGGGCCGAGCGGGTTTCTCGCCCTCGTCGGTTTGAGCCCGAAGAGCCCGCAGCACGAGGCCGGGATGCGGATCGAGCCTCCGCCGTCGTTGGCGTGCGCGAAAGCTACCATGCCTGATGCGACGGCCGCGGCCGAGCCTCCGCTTGAGCCGCCTGTGGAGCGGGTCGTATCCCACGGATTGCGTGCGGGGCCGAAGAGCTCGGGCTCGGTGGTGGGAAGAATCCCGAACTCGGGAGTGTTGGTCTTCCCGACGACGACCAGCCCCGCCCGTTTGAGCCTTGCCACGAGCTCGCTGTCGTTATCGGGAACGAAGTCGCTCTGAAAGCGAGACCCCGCGGTCATCCGCACTCCCCTGTAAGCGGCCAGAAGGTCCTTGAGCAGGTAAGGGACTCCGGAGAAGGGGCCGTCGGGCACCGCTTCCGAGGCGTACTCTCTGGCAACATCGAACATGGGAGTAACGACGGCGTTGAGCGTGGGATTGAGCCGCTCGATCCTCTCAATCGCCGCTTCGACCAGCTCCAGCGGTTTGACCTCTCTCTTTCGGACCAGCTCCGCCTGCGCTGTGGCGTCCAGAAACGCGAACTCATCTGCTCTCGGCATCGGGATAGTTCCTCTCTTGAAGGTATGGGCTCGTCGAGCTGTTTCAGGAAGTGCCCGGAGCCTCCCCGGCTCAGTACTCATAATGCGGACCGGCCCGTTTGTCAAATCGTAACCTTCATCGAGCCGGCCGGTTTGGAGCGATTGAAAAGCCAATCACTTTGCGGCTTTCGGCTCAGGAATCGGAACGAATTTAAACATGGGGAGAGAGATCTTCACCTTGCTGACATCGCGGCCCGACAGAAAATCGACCGCCGCCTGCTGTACCTGGGGGTTCACTATCATGTCTTCGTGCCCGGCGTTTTCGACCACGATATGCGTGCTCTTCTCGAATGTCCTCCGCACCTCGTCCGCTTGAAACGGAGGCGTGTTGTTATCGAGGGTTCCGCTGAAAAAGAGGGTGGGCACGCGAGTATTGATCGGTGAGCGGTAAGCGTCTCCGAGGTCGGGGTTGCCGAGGACTTCGGACATAGCGGGAAAAGGGAAGTTGACCGCATCGCCCAGGATGGCTGTCTTCGCCTCTTTATTGATCCGTTCCCACCTCGCCCCCGTCGCGCCCGACGAAGAGTCCATCACCCAGGTCATCACGTTCACGCCCTGCCCGAACTGATTGAACCGCTTTTCCACGAAACGGGCGAGTATAGAGTAATCGCCTTTGTCTATGGTGTAAAAGAGAGCGGGGAAGATCGGCAGGTCGGAAGTGTCTCCGAGATCGATCATGGTAATCAGTTGAAGGCCGTACTTGCCGACCTTCACTTCGATTGGCTTGTTGGCTCTGCGGTCGGTGATTCTGACTGTCACCGGCTCTTTCTCCAATTTAGCCATTACCCGTCTGATGAGGCCGGTGAGGTCGGGGACGAGCGGGCCGACGACCGCGTCATTGGCGGCAAGTCGGGCGAGCCTTTCGATCGAGCGGTCGGACGAGCTGGGGAGCTTGTGCGTATGATTCTGCCCTTCGGTCCCCATGAGCACGACCCGGTTCAAATGCTCTCCGTGGCGGCGGATGGCCGCGAGCCCGAGGTGGGTCCCGTAGCTGAATCCGACGAGGTTGACCTTCTCCGCTCCGAGGGCCTTTCGAATGTCATTCAGATCATCGGCGCTCTCGTTGGTATTGTAGGCGAGCACGTCTATTCCCTGGCTCTTGAAATATTCGACCGCGCTCCGGCTCCGCTCCTTTATGACCGAGAGGCCACGCTCCTTGCTGGCGAAGGCATCGAGCGGAAGAGAGTCGGGAGAGAGGCGGCTGAGCATCGGACGCGAGCGCCCCACGCCTCTCTGGTCCAGCAGGATTACGTCTCCGATCTCTCGAAGCTTCAAGAATGCGCGCATGTACTCGGGGACGCGGGCAATATTTATTGCCGATGATCCGGGGCCTCCGTCGAGATAGATGGTTGGCGGGCCGGGGCGGGCGGCCGCGCTCTTCAACCTGACGAAGGCGAGCTCGATGAGATTAGACGAGGGGCTTTTTCTGTTCTCTTTTACGATCAGACGCCCGAGCTCGCAATCGATCTTTTGCCCATCGTACTGGATCGAATACGGCTCGAAGCTCAGGCTGCCTTCCTCGCGCTGAGCCTTCTTCCCGGCCGATTGGTCACTCGCCTGTTTGAACGGGCGCGCTCTCGCCGCCCCGGCCATGGCCGGAGCCTGGGAGGCCAGCGACATAGATAATATTGCGATCAGTGTGATTCCTCTCTTTTTCGGCATGGTTCGACCTTTCGGGGTTGTCTTCTCTCTTCTTACGGGCTTGTAGGCTCGCCACGCATAACGGTCCGCGCGGCGCTCCGGTTCCGATTTTCTGAGCCGAAGGCTGCTCCGGGTCAGCCGCCCCGTGCGCGCCAGCTCGAAGCGTTTGCCAGGCATGGTCGGATAGATGTTATGATGCGCGGGAACCGGATCACATCTTCGGAGCAAACTGGAATGAAACGAGGCATCTCTCTACTGCTGGGTTTCTGCCTTCTGGTCTCCCCGGCGCTATATGGCGATGAATACACCGGGCTCGCGGCCTTCGACGCGATCCATTACGAAATCATCCTCGAATTGAAAGAGACCGCGGACTCGCTCAAGGGGAAGACGAGGATCCTCTTCGAGAGCCGCGAGCAAGGCCCGAAGCGCCTGGCGCTCGACTTCCCTGATCTGACCGTTGACAGGGTCGGGGTCGATGGGGCCGAGGCCGCCTTCGACCGGAGCGAGGGGCGGGTCAACATTTCGCTGCGTGAGGCCTATAAGCCGGGCGAGAGGTTCTGGGTAGAGGTCGAGTATCAAGGTCAACCCATAGACGGGCTGTTCATCAAGAAGAACAAGTTCGGCAACCGCACGGTGTTCGCGGATAACTGGCCTGATCGGGCGCGCCACTGGTTCCCCTGTATCGACCACCCGAGCGACAAGGCCACGGTTGAATTCTTCGTCACCGCGCCCGCAAAATATGATCTCGTCGCCAACGGAGCCTTGATCGAAACGACGAACCGGCCCGAGGGCGCGAAGCTCACTCACTGGCGCGAGTCGGTCCCCATCCCTACTTACTGCATGGTAATCGGCGCGGCCGAGTTTTCGATAATAAACGTCGGCAAATGGAACGATATCCAGCTCTCGTACTACGTATACCCGAAGGACCGCGAGCGCGCTTTGAAGGATTTCGGCCGCGCGCTTCAGATGCTCGAATTCTATACGAGCCTGATCGGCCCCTACCCGTACGAGAAGCTTGCGCTCGTTCAGTCTTCGACCCGCTTCGGAGGCATGGAGAATTCGAGCAGCATCTTCTTCGACGAGCAGGCCTTCAACGGAACGGGGAGACTCGAAGGGGTCGTGGCGCACGAGATAGCTCACCAGTGGTTCGGCGATTCCGTAACCGAATCCGACTGGCACGATCTATGGTTGAGCGAAGGATTCGCGTCTTACTTTGAAAACGTCTTCTTCGAGCGCGCCGACGGCCGCGATAGATTCGTCGCCATGATGCTCGCGGACAGGGACCGGTATCTCAAAGCCTACGGGGCAGACCCGAAGCCGATCTACGATCCGTCGATCAAAGACCTGTTTCAGCTATTGAACAGGAATAATTATGAGAAAGGCGGCTGGGTCCTTCACATGCTCCGGCGCGTGATGGGCGACGAGAAGTTCTTCGCGGGAATTCGCGATTATTATCGCACGCACCGAGATGGGAACTCTTCTACCGACGAGTTGAGGAAGGTGATGGAATTTCACGCGGGCCGCCCGCTCGACTGGTTCTTCAGGCAATGGGTCTTCGAGCCGGGCTACCCTGTTTATGACGCGACCTGGAGATGGGACGAAAGCTCCAGGCAGGTGACCTTGAAGATCAGGCAGAGGCAGGACCGTACTTTATTCAGGATGCCTCTCGATGTCGAATTCGATCTCGGAAAGACCAGACGGCGTGAGGTGGTCGAAATGAAAGATCGCGAGCAGACGATTACCTTGAAGCTGGAAGGGAAGCCGCTCGCGGTGGCCCTCGACCCGGACGAATGGGTCCTGAAAGTGGCTACCGTCGCTGAAGAGAAGTAAGGTTGATCGGATCACGCCGAAGCGCGGGGCGATTCCTTAAGGACGAGAAAGCGCCGGATATTATCTTCCGGCGCTGCCTCTGAGAAACTAATGGCCCCGCGCCTCCGCGGAATGCTATTCCGTGTTGCGTCCTTTGGGCCTCTGGTTAGACGCGAGAATCCTCTTTCGCATCCGGATCGAAGTAGGAGTCACCTCGACTAGCTCATCTTCCCTGATGAACTCCAGAGCCTGTTCCAGGGAGAGCTCGCGGAAAGGCACCAGGCGCATGGCATCGTCCGCGCTTGAAGCGCGCATGTTGGTCAGCTTCTTCTCTCTTACCACGTTCACGTCCATGTCCACGTCGCGGGCGTTCTCTCCTACGATCATTCCCTCGTAAACCTGAGTGCCGGGCCGCGCGAAAAGCTCGCCGCGCTCCTGGAGGTTATATAGAGCGTAGGTAGTAGCCGGCCCCTGCCGGTCGGCCACGAGCGCGCCGGAGATGCGCTGCGAGATGGTCCCCTGCCAATCGTCCCACCGCAGGAACATCGTGTTCAGCAGTCCGGTCCCCTTCGTGTCCGTGAGGAACTCGCTCCTGAACCCGATCAACCCGCGCGAGGGCATTTCAAATTCCATCCTCACCCGCCCGGTCCCGTGGTTCACCATCTTGGTCATCCGGCCTTTGCGCCGCCCGAGCGCCTCCGTTATCACGCCGATGAATGTCTCGGGGCAGTCGATCACCGCAAGCTCGATAGGCTCCAGCTTGCGCCCGCCTTCGTCCCGCACGATCACTTCGGGCTTGGAGACCTGCAGCTCATAGCCTTCGCGGCGCATCATCTCGATGATGATTGCGAGCTGTAGCTCTCCGCGCCCCGATACCTTGAAGCTGTCCATAGAGTCAGTGGATTCGACCCTGATCGCGACGTTTGCGAGGGCCTCTTTATCGAGCCGCTCCCTCAACTTTCTCGACGTGACGTATTTGCCCTCGCGGCCGGCGAAGGGAGACGTGTTCACGCCGAAGATCATAGAGATGGTCGGCTCGTCTACCTTGATCCGAGGGAGAGGGCGGGGGTCGTCCGCCGACGATACGGTCTCGCCGATGTAGATGTCTTCGATGCCCGCGAGCACGACTATCTCTCCGGCCTCCGCGCGCTCGATGGGCGCCTGCTTGAGTCCTTCGTAGGCCAGGAGCCTTGTGACCTTCGTCTTTTCGATGCGCCCGTCGAGCTTGCATATGGAGACTTGATCTCCGACGGCGACCGAGCCGGAGAAGATTCTGCCGATCGCGAGACGGCCCACGTAATCGTTATAGTCCAGGTTCGCGACGAGCAATTGCAGCACGCCTTCGACCGGCGCGTCGGGCGGGGGGATGACCCGGATGATCTCGTCGAACAGCGGGCGAAGGTCCTGGTTATCGTCAGACAGCTCGTGCCTGGCCACGCCGTCCCGGGCTATCGTGTAGACCACGGGAAAGTCGATCTGATCTTCGGTCGCGTCGAGGTCTATGAAGAGGTCGAAGACTTCGCTGACGACCTCTTCCGGGCGCGCGTCCTGCCGGTCGATCTTATTGATGACCACGATCGCGGGCAAGTTCTGTTCGAGGGCCTTGGAGAGGACATAACGGGTCTGAGGGAGCGGACCTTCGCTCGCGTCCACGAGCAGCATCACTCCGTCAACCATCTTCAGAACGCGTTCGACCTCGCCGCCGAAATCCGAGTGGCCCGGCGTATCGACGATATTGATCTTGACGTTCCCATAATGGACCGAGGTGTTCTTCGCCATGATCGTGATGCCGCGCTCTCGCTCGAGGTCCATCGAATCCATCATGCGGTCCACGACCGCCTCGTTCGCGCGAAAAAGGCCCGACTGTCTGAGCATCGTATCGACGAGGGTCGTCTTTCCATGATCGACGTGCGCTATGATCGCGATGTTACGAATATCTTCCCGTGTATTCACATGTCCTCCATACTGCCCGCAAGTTAAACAGGTATTCTAACAGACTCGCCCGCGCCTGTCAGGGTTATGTTGCCGAGGTCCTCATTACCCGCTGTTTTCTACTATTTCCGACATTAAGAAAGCGGCCCTGTTATAATGATCTCGAAATATTTATCGAGTAAGCGGCATCCAACAGCGGCGAGGAGTCCGCGCAAGAGAAAGGGCATCGGCAGACGTGACCATCCAACGCAAGGGAAGCATCCTTTACGCCAGGGCGTACCTCAAGATCGGCGTAATCATGACGCTCGCGTACGCGGCGGCGGGCCTGGCCGTCGCTATATCGAGCGCCCGTCTACTCGACAGCTTTCTCGCGGCTTTCGTGATTTTCGCTCTGATGATGGGGATGCTCGTCGCCGCCTGGGTCGTTTACCTCATAGTGCTCTGGGTCTTCGCGCGCGAGGCGCGGCAATCGGTTGAGATCGGGCCTGAGGGGATCAGGGAGGTCCATGCGGGGCGCGAGAAGAAGTTCATACCGTGGGAAGGGGTAAATGAAATAGAGATCGCGGCCACCCTGATCGCGGGGGCAAGCATAAGGGTAAAGGGCAGGTTCTCGGAAATCGCGATTTCAAACGTCGATCTCACGATCACGCGGCCGATGACCGTCTCTGAGATGCACGTTGCGATGGGGCAGACGAAGGCGATCCGGGAGCTCCTTAAACAGATAAAGGCGGCGACTCCCAACGCCGCGGTCAAGACCAACCACCTCGCCCAGCGCAGGAAAGCCAGCGAGGCGTGGATAGGGAGCGACGTATCCTAGTCGCTATGTAAACGCCTCTCTGTAAACGTCTCTCTGTAAACCCGTCGCGCCGGGCACAGGCAGCCCGGCCGCTCGCGCTATTCAATTCCTCAGCCCGGATGCTATACTTTGCCTCTTTTGCTGCGGCCTCTAAAGAGGCACCTCGGACCAAACCGGAAGAGTATTTCGGAATTATGAGAGACAAGTACGAACCTGTTATAGGCCTTGAGATACACGCTCAGCTCAAGACCGAATCGAAGATTTTTTGCGGGTGCGCGACCCGGTTCGGAGACGAGCCCAACTCGAATACGTGTCCGGTCTGCCTCGGACTGCCCGGGGCTCTGCCCGTTTTGAACAGGGAGGTGGTGGAGAAAGCCGCGCTCGCCGCGCTCGCGTTGAACCTGAACATCAACGGCGAATCTATATTCTCGCGCAAGAACTATTTCTACCCGGACCTTCCCAAGGGCTACCAGATCTCACAGTACGACAGGCCCTTCTCCGAGCACGGATGGGTTGAGATCCCTACGGCCGAGCGCAACGAGTCCGGGGCCGCGACCGAATGGAAGGTCAAGCGCTTCGGCATCACCCGGCTCCATATCGAAGAGGACGCGGGCAAGTCTATACACGAAGGGATGCCCGAATCCGCGAGCAGGTCCTACGTCGATCTGAACCGGAGCGGCGTGCCTCTGGCGGAGATCGTTTCCGAGCCCGATTTCCGCTCGTCGTGGGAAGCCTTCGATTACGTCCAGTACGTCCGCCGGACTCTGCTCTACGTCGGCGTTTGCGACGGCAACATGGAGGAGGGAAGCCTGCGCTGCGACGCCAACGTTTCCGTGCGCCTGCGCGGGGCGGAGAAGTTCGGGACCAAGGTCGAAGTGAAGAACCTGAACTCTTTTCGCTTCCTGCAACGCGCGCTCGAATACGAAATAGGCCGCCAGATCGCGGCCCTCGAAGCGGGGGATACGATAATTCAGGAGACCCGCCTGTGGAACGAAAGGGAATCCCGGACCTACTCGATGCGCTCGAAAGAAGAAGCGCATGATTACAGGTACTTCCCGGAGCCCGACCTGCCGCCGCTTACGATCTCGGAAACGCGGATCGCGGAGGCGCGCGCGGGCCTTCCCGAGCTGCCCGAGGCCCGCCGCCTCCGGCTCATCGAAGAGTACGGCCTGTCGTTTGACGACGCCGCGCAATTGACCGATTCTCGCCCGACGGCCGATTTCTTCGAGGCCGCGGCGTGGGCAAGCGGAAACGCGAAGGCCGCCTCCAACTGGCTGTTGAACGACCTGGCCCGAGAACTGAAGAATTCGGGCGGCGACATCGGCCAGAGCCCCGTCAGCCCCGAGTCGCTGGGAGAGATGATCAGGCTCATCGACTCCGGCGCCATCAGCGGAAAGATGGGCAAGGACGTTCTCGTGGAGATGTACAAGACGGGACGCGGCGCGGCCGATGTCGTAAGAGAGATGGGCGGCGGTCAGGTTTCAGATGAGATCGAGATTCGCGCCCTGGTCGATCAGGCTGTCGCGGCCAATCCCAAACAGCTTGAGAGCTACCGGGCCGGCAAGGTCGCCCTGTTCGGCTTCTTCGTCGGGCAGGTTATGAAGCTGAGCGGAGGGCGGGCGAACCCTCAGCTCGTCAATGATCTATTGAAGCAAGCCCTCGGAGAGCAGGGAGGTAATGAGAGCTAAGTCTTTTCTGGCCATAGCCACATTCATACTGGTCTTGTCGGGGTCGATCTCCTGTAACAGCGGAGCCTCGGTGAATAATAACGAGCTGGCAGTGCTCGAAACCAATTACGGCCGCATAATCATCGAGTTCTTCCCGCAGGACGCCCCCCGGCACGTCGCGCGGTTCAAGGAGCTCGTGCGGACGGGATTTTACGACGGTGTAAGGTTCCATCGCCTCATCAAGAACAAGGGCGGACGGACGATAGGCGCGCAGGCCGGAGACCCGAGCACGAAGAACTCCGATAAATCGGCCTGGGGAGCGGGCGATCCCGGTTTGAGCCCCATCGTCGCCGAGACGACCTCGAAATTGAAGAACCAGCGCGGCATGGTCTCTGCCGCCCGCAAGCCCAGCGACCGCGACAGCTTTACCTGCCAGTTCTTTATCCTCGGCGCGGCGGAGCCGGTGCTGGACGGCGAGCACACGGTCTTCGGCCGCGTGATCGAAGGGATGAACGTCGTCGATACGATGGTCGCGGCTCCGACCTTTCGAGGCACCGAGCAGCCTCTCGACCCGGTCGTGCTGAGCAAGGCGTACCTGATCGCAAAAGAAGACCTGAAGACTCTCGACCACCCGTGATCGCAGGGGAATAGCAGGCGCGCCCGCCTGCGGCGGGAAACAATTATTCTTGACATCCAGAGGGTCCTGCCGCACTCTTGTAGCCGCTATAACTTTTTGACAGAGACGGGGATAAGGTTTGCATCTGGCGCGAGTGATCGGCACGGTGGTCTGCACCGTCAAGAACGACGGGCTTGAAGGGAGGAAGCTGCTGGTGATCCAGCCCCTCGACGGCAAGCTCAAGGACCGCGGGCGACCTATGGTTGCCATCGATTCAGTGGGGTCGGGGAAGGGCGAGATAGTCTTCTGGTGCAGAGGGAAAGAAGCCTCCTTCCCGTTCGATCCCCGAGAGGTGCCGACCGACTGCACGATTGTCGGCATCGTCGATTCCGTGAACGTGGAATAGCTCGATCGCGCCGCACCTGCTCTGCCTCCGAACCGATTCTTTAAAGACGGCGTCAACCAAGATGATACTGGCGAGAGTTGTGGGCAACGTGGTTGCCACCCAAAAAGACGAGAGGTACGAAGGCGGCCGGATCATGGTCGTACAGCCGATCGAGCCCGACGGGTCGGATGCCGGGGCGGAATTGCTCGCGCTCGACTCCGTCGATTCAGGAGTCGGCGACACCGTCATCGTAGTTCGCGAAGGCTGGTCCGCTTCGACCGCTTCGACAGGCAAGGCCGGAGCCGCCATCGATTCCGCCATTATAGGCGTCATCGACTCGATTGATATCAAGTGAAAGAGATCGATTCGCACAACACGGAGATCGCTCGTCGCGTGCTCGCGAGCCTGTTGGAGAAGCTCGAAAGCGGCTCGCTACAAAGTCCCGCGGGCGAACCCCGGGGAATTGGGGATTCGAATGCGCCGGGCGGCGCGGGCTCCGTTTTCTTGTTTATGGTCGGCCCTGTGGATTCGGGGTCTAACGCAGGAAGTAGCTCGGGAGCGGACTCCCCTGCCTCATCTCGCCTCGGGGACCGAACTCCCGCTCATCCCGGTCTTGAAAAGTTTACGCTCGCCGAAAGCCGCCATCCTGATTCTGCCCCCAGAACGTGTTTTATGGAGCCCGGCCGCGTCTGTGTAAATTCCGGCGCGTGCGAGTTGCGCGGGTATTGATCTCGCGCGAGGCTCGCCGGCACAGCTCGCGCTTTATGGGGGAGGCATGGGCAGATCGTCTAAGCTTACATTCACCGTTTCAAATGGCGATTCCCGGACGCTGAATCTGTACGAAGGCCTGATAAGGATCGGGCGGATGGATGATAACGACCTTCCGTTCGACAATCCTTATATCTCGCGCCATCACGCGGAGATCTTTTTTGACGAGGGCCGGTACTGGATCAGGGATCTGGGCAGCACCTCGGGGACCTTCATCAACGATGAGCCCGTCGACGTGAGAGGCCTCGATAACGGAGACCTCATCCGGCTGGGGCGAGGGCGCGGCGTAGACCTTATCTTCTCCATCGACGAATCCCTGGACGACTCCTTCTCTTCGACGAAGGATTCGAGCAGCGGGTTCGAGCCCGTGCGGGTCCTCGCGCCGGAAGAGGCGAGGTTCATTAACACGTCCAGGCTGCCGCAATCCGGAAAGCTGGGCCTTGAAACGGTGGACCGGCTCCGCTCGCTCTACGAGTTCACGAGCGAGCTGCTCACCTCGAACTCCTTCAAAGACCTGAGCGAAAAGCTGGCTGCTTTCCTCCACCGGACCCTGAGGGCCGAGCGGTGCGCCGTGCTGATGCGAAATAAGATGCGCGACACGTTCGATTTGACGGCCTCTTATCCGGCAAACGACCGCGTGCACCCGAGCCGCAGCATAACGAACAAGGTCTTCACCGAAAACGTTGCCATCCTGAGCTTCGACGCTCGCGTGGATGCCCGCTTTTCAGCCGGGCACTCGGTGCAGCTTCAATCGATCCGTTCCGTTATGTGCGTTCCCATCGGCTCCAAGACCCGTCTGTGGGGCGTCTGCTATGTGGATAACCTCACGGCCTCGCGAGTCTTCTGCGATGAGGAGCTCGATTTTCTCGCCGCGGTCGGCAGGCAGGCGGGGCTCGCCATGGAGAATCTTTACCTTATGGACGAGCAACGCCGCTCCCTCGAAAGCTTCATTCGGACTCTCGCGGCGTCGCTCGACGCGCGGGACGACAACACGGCCGGGCATTCGGCGCGCGTCGGCGCGCTCTCGGCCGGCATCGCCCGAACCATGGATGTCAGCCCGAGAGAATCCCGTCTGACCTACTACGCGGGGCTGCTTCACGATTACGGAAAGATCGGGATTCGCGATGACGTGTTATTGAAACCGGCGGGCCTGACCCCGGAAGAGTATGAACGGGTCAAGGAGCACCCGCAGCACACATTTCGCCTGCTGTCGAAGATCCGTTTTCCCGAAGACCTGTCAGAGATCCCTTTCGTCGCGGCGGCCCACCACGAGCGCTGGGACGGCACCGGCTACCCGCACGGCCTGAAGGGCTCGGATATTCCTCGCGGCAGCCGAATCGTCGCGGTGGCGGATACATACGACGCGCTGACAGAAGAGCGCTGCTATCACTCGGCATGGGAGCCCGAGCAGGCCTACGCCGAATTGAAGCGCTTCTCCGGCGTCTACTTCGACCCCGAGGTGATGGAGGCTTTCTCGAACTACTTCATCAATGAAGTGGAGCCGCGCTATCGCAGGCGTCACGCGATATCGACGGCGGAACAGAAGATCGTGACCGGGATCCCGGCGGATTGACAGCCGGGCGAGGAGCTTCGCCCTGAAGCGGACTTAAATCGCGGACTCAAAAAGCCGGCTTAAAAAGATTCATCCGGCTTCGGCCTCTCTGCCCTCTGCGCGACTATGGAGTTTATGATGCGCGCGAGGCCGTCGACGAGCGACAGGCCGAGCCTGTCCTCGCGATGAAAGACCGCGTTGCGGACCTGTCCTCTGGTCCTGTAGCGGATCGTAAGCATGTAATCGTGTTGCTTCGTCTCCGGCAGTCTCTTGCCCGGCACGAACAGCGCGAGCGGCCCGACCACGAGCCACCATTTCCACGAGGCTCTCTGCCGCTCACCCTCCCTGGTCGAGCTGGTGTCCACGACCCTCGCTTCGATAATTGAGTCGGCTTCTATAGTAAACGACCTGGACCCGGGCATGAGCTCGTTCACCACGATTCCCGAAGGGGTGATGGTGAGTCTGACCGCCATCGAATCATTGAAGCGTTCGATCCCGTCCACGTAGCCGATGTCTACGCGGGTGGTCTCGAAGCTGCTCAGGGTCCCACGGTTTATAATGGGAATCCCGCACCATATGCAGCGCTTGGCCGCCGCTCCATTAATGCGCCCGCATCCCTGGCAATTTACGGTGGCCGGATTGGTCATAATCTAAAATGACGCCCCGCTCAATTCAATGCTCGATTCGATCGAGTTGACCCGCTCTCGACCGGCGAGTACTCTCTTTCCTCATCTACCGAGCACGGAGAGTATAGTGGCCTGGCTCAACAGACTTCAACTGCCATTACTGACCGCGGGATTGGTCTTGGCCGCCTTCCTTCTATTCAGGTTCGCGATAGATTTCTCCGCGCAGATGAGCCCTCTGATTGCCGGGCCGTTCTGGCTGCTGGCCCTGGCTACTCTGCTGGTCGCGGGCGCGAACCTGGCGCAAGGCTCGAGGTATCGGCATCGCGGGCTGGCCGAGCGAGCCCGGCCTTACCTTCTGTGGGCGATCCCGCTCGGCTTCATCGCCTCTTCGCTCGACTGCATGGGGCTTACTCTGTGGGGATGCACTCGCGGGTGCAGCGTGATCAAGCTCGGGATCATTCCCGCGATCGCGCTCACCTGCGCGGCTTATAACCGCGGGCGCAGGCCCTGGATGCTTACGGCCATCGTAGCCCTGTCGTTTGCGGCCCTGGTCCCGCATTGCCTCTGCTATAACGCGGGGAACGGGTGGTGGATCGACCGGCTCGGCGCGAGCCCGGTCTGTTATGTCTGGGGATTCGCGGTCACCCTGGTCGCGGTCGCGGCGCTGAGAACGGGCGCGCTCATTCTGCCTTCGCTCGCCCTGTGTGCTTCAATCGTCGGCGGCTCCCTCGCCTTCTTCGTCGGCCATCATTTTTTCCATTTCCCATGGTGACGAAGGCCCCCGGCCGGGCCGGAGGCCGCGATGAATCCCGGCCCGCGCCCGCTACTCGAACGACCTCCTGAACAGGTCCCCGATGGCCTTCCGCCCTTTCTCTTCGAGAAGTCGCGTGCCCGTCCCGGTGAAGTGGAGGTGGCTTATCACGGGAAGATCGTTACCCTGCCGCTCGGCCCAGTCGTCCTTATTCCATGTGAACCACGTGTCTTTGTTCTGATCGTAGACGTGGAGAGGTTTGTTGCAGAGCTTGGCGAATTCCGCGCCCCAGCCCGTGCCGCCCTTGACGGTCTTATCGTCGAGCACTTCTCCGATTACATAAATCTCCTGCCCGCTGTTGATCTGATACCAGATGCTTTGAAGGATCTTTCGAAGCACGGGGCTCTCCGTATAACGCCTGTTCATCAGGCGCGACACATACTCCAGACTGACATCGCCGTTTCGCAACTCTTCGTGATTCAAGACCCGCGATCCGCGAGTGCGAACGATCTTGTGTCCCTCGAATGTGAAATTCACTTCTTCGATTCCGAACTTCTCGGCATTCTCCCCGAAGGTCGCTTCAGCTCCCGGAGCCCCGCCGCTGAAAAGAATACAATCTTCCTTCTTCATCTTTTTTCCTTTCTCTCAATCGATCAGTTCAGACATCAGTTGCCCGCCGACGCGCGCGAATCAGACTAGAAAGCTACCATGCCATGCATCCCCCGGCGAAGCCGCCAACGCGCACTTCATCAGTTTGTTGGCCACTTGTCGGCCTCGGATTCAACGGGCAATCCCCTGTTCCCTGTGGACCGCCCCGCGTCAAATCTGTCTCAAAGGCGGGACCCCGGTGAGAGATATTTGCTCGCGCGAGCCTGAATTCTATGCCGGCCGGGGAGTTTTTACAGGAACATCAATTGCCTCTTCATCGCCAACGGGCGCGGCAATACCGTCTCGGTCATCGACGCGGCCAGCAGCAGGGTCGTGGCATCCCCTCGGGGCAGAGGCCGTGGGGATAGCGATAACTCCCGACGGAAAGAAGGTGTACACGGAGAACGGATTATCGAATGACGTGTCGGTGATCGACGCGACGAGCAACACGGTTATTCGGACGATCAAGGCGGGAGATGGGCCGTGGGGAATCGCCATCAGCAGGTGAATGATCCGGCGGCCATTGTCCGAAATGGTCCCGGCATATCATTTTGTAATAACAGGGGAATGGTAGTAAGATTTTCCTGCGTCATCTTGAGGCCAGACGACGTGGGCGCTTTCGTCGGACGCGGCAGCTGTCTTACTGATCGAGGGCAGTTCTGCATCAGGCCCTATTCCATCAAGGGTAGAGTAACACCGGCCTTCGTCCATTTTCGCAATGTCTGGCTTGTCACGGCTAACTGCTTCCATCAGAAAAACGGCTTTAATCCAAAGAAGATGGCTTAAGCATAGTAAAGGTTTATTCAATGTCTGGTCATGACATCATTGTAATAGGGGCCTCCGCGGGCGGAATCGACGCGCTTGTCAAGCTCGTGGCGGACCTGCCCGCCGATCTGCCCGCCTCGATCTTCGTGGTGGTTCACGTGTCCCCCAACTCTCCTAGCCTCCTTCCCGCCATCCTTTCGCGCCGCGGAGTTTTGCCCGCCTCTCACCCGGCCGATGGCGAGGAGATCAAGCCGGGTATGATTTACGTCGCGCCGCCCGACCAGCACCTGCTCGTCAAGTCGAATATCATCAAGCTGACGAGGGGGGCGAAGGAGAACCGCAACCGGCCTTCAGTCGATTCCCTCTTCCGATCGGCATCGCGGGTATATGGCCCGAGGGTAATCGGAGTGATCCTGTCCGGGACGCTCGACGATGGGACGGCCGGGTTGCTGGGCATTAAAGCGCGCGGCGGGACCGCCGTCGTTCAGGACCCCGAGGACGCTCTGTATAACGGGATGCCGCGCAGCGCGATCGAGAACGTCGATGTGGATTACGTTTTGCCCGTTTCAGAGATCGCTTCTACTCTTGTCCGCCTCGCTCGCGAACAAGTCTCCGTCGCCAAGGAGTACCCCTCTATGGATAAGAAAGATATAGAAGCTGACGCCGCCGAGCTGGATATGACCGCCATGCGAAACATGAATAAGCTGGGGAACCCCTCTGACTTCAGTTGCCCGGACTGCAGTGGTGTCCTGATAGAAGTCGAAGAGGAAGGATTGCTCCGCTTCAGGTGCCGGGTCGGCCATGCCTATTCCTCCGAGAGCCTGATCGCGGGCCAATCGGAGGCAGTCGAGCAGGCCATGTGGATCGCGCTAAGATCGCTTGAAGAGAAGGCGGACTTTCTGAGAAAAATCGCCGAAAAGCTGGGCAGCCGGGAGCATTTCGGGTCCGCGAGACGATTCGAGCTGCAGGCGGAGGACACCGAGCGGCACGCCACGATCATCCGTAACGTGCTTGTCAACGTCAATTCTATTGACGTTGAGGGCGCGGATTCCAACCGGAGGGTGCCCGCCACTACTCGCCCGGCGCGGGAGGCGGGAGAGCCGCCCACGTCATCAGATTGACCCCTGCAAATATGCGGTGAGTTTTGCAATTATAAAGCTGCGTTGATTATCGCAATGTTTCAGGAGAGGGTTATGAGCAGCCCGGACGAAGGCGCTAAATTTTCAGCATTGCTGGATTATCTGAAAAGGACTCGCGGGTTCGATTTCTCGGGATATAAGCGGCCGAGCCTGATGCGAAGGATCGAGCGGCGCATGGATACGCTCGGAATCAGCGGCTTCGATAGTTACGTCGATTACCTCGAAGTACACACACAAGAGTTCTACTCTCTGTTCAACACGATACTGATAAACGTTACGGACTTCTTCCGCGACCCGGCCTCCTGGGAGTACGTGACCAGCGACGTGGTTCCGAGAATAATCGAATCGAAGAAAGATAATGGGCCGATCAGAATATGGTCCGCCGGGTGCGCTTCGGGAGAAGAGGTCTACACCGCCGTCATGGTAATGACCGAGGCCCTCGGTCCCGAAGCGGTGCGCGAGCGCGTTAAATTCTTCGCCACCGATGTAGACAAGGAGGCGTTGAACCAGGCCAGGCTGGCTAACTACAGCTCGAAGGACGTGGCGAATCTTCCTCCCGGACTGATCGATAAATATTTCGACCGGACCGACAGCCGGTTCATATTCAAAAAAGAGCTCCGCCGCACCGTCATATTCGGAAGGAACGACCTGATTCAGGATGCGCCCATATCGAGGGTCGACCTGCTCATATGCCGGAATACCTTGATGTATTTCAACGCGAGCGCGCAGGGCAGAATACTGGCGAACTTCCACTTCGCCCTCAATCCTCATGGATACCTCTTTCTCGGCAAATCGGAGATGCTCCTGACTCACGGAAGCCTTTTCACGCCGGCCGAAATAAAGAAGAGGGTATTCTTGAAGAACTCGCAGGCAATGATAACTGGCGACCGGCGGGTAATCAGATCCGGGGACGACGGGGATGCGAGCCACGGGATCGATGGCAGCAGGATGAGAGAGGTGGCGTTCGACGCCGGACCGGCGGCACAGGTGGTCGTCGATGCAAGCGGGAATCTGGCGTTCGCCAATCAACTTGCGCGATCCATGTTCGGGCTTATGAGCAAAGACCTGGGCTCCCCGCTCCAGAGCCTTGAGATGTATTATCGTCCCGTCGAATTGCGCTCGCGGATCGGGCAGGTATACGCGGGGCGGCGCTTGATATTGCTCAAGAACGTCGAATGGATTTCGCCCTCCCTGGGCCAGCGGGCGCTCGATGTGCAATTGGTCCCCCTGATAGACGGCGACGGCAGTCTCGTCGGCGTCAGCATCTCGTTCGATGATAAGACTACCATCGTAGAGCTTCAGCGCGAGCTCGAACGCTCGAAGCAGGAGATGGACTCGGCCTACGAGGAGCTTCAATCGACGAACGAAGAGCTCGAGACCACCAACGAAGAGCTGCAATCGACGAACGAAGAGCTCGAGACTACCAACGAGGAGCTACAGTCTTCGAACGAAGAGCTTGAGACTACCAACGAGGAGCTTCAATCGACCAACCAGGAGCTCGAGATCATCAACATAGAGCTTTCAGACCGGACGAGCGAGCTGAACCATACCAATGCGTTTCTCGAAGCCGTCCTCAGAGGCATCAGCTCGGCGGTGATAGTCATCGATAACGACATGCTTGTGACGAGCTGGAACCGTAGGTCGGAAGACATGTGGGGACTGAGAGCGGACGAAGTGCTCGGGCGCCATTTCCTGAGTCTCGATATAGGCTTGCCGGTGGAACAGTTGAAGCAGCCGATTAAGGCCTGCCTCGCTAAGGAAGATGATTTCAGAGAGCTGAGCCTGGAGGCTACGAACCGCCGTGGCAAAAAGGTGAATATCCGTGCGACTACCACGCCGCTCGTAGGTAATCCCGAGCAGGTCCTGGGAGCCATTTTGCTGATCGAAGAGGGCAGTAAGGATGAGGACCTCACCACCGCTCCATCGATGCAGGAATAAAGGGTAATGGTATGAGTCAAGAAAAGATGTCTCGTCAGATCAAGGACGTGCGGGCTCAACTAGATAAGCTCCTAGAGCCTGGGGGCGAGACCGAAATGATTGCGCGCGACGTTTTCGAAGAGGCGCTGGAACAACTCAATACCAGTCTTGAAGAGTTGAACATAGCCCAGGAGGAGTTGAGGCAGCAGAACGACGAGCTGGCAGAGGCCCGCGAGCTGGTGGAGTTGGAGCGCAAGCGTTACCAGGAGTTATTCGAGTTCGCGCCCGACGGCTACCTGGTCACAGACCAGGACGGAATAATCAGGGAAGCGAATCGCGCCGCCTGCTCGATGCTCGAAAGATCGAGGAGGTATCTGGTAGGGAAACCGTTACCCAACCAGATCAGCGAGGGCCAGCGAAGGGAGTTCCGCTCTCAAATCAGGCTCGCGGCAAACCTGAAGCCGGGCGAGGTCCGGGAGCTCGAATATAGAATGACTCCCTACTCCGGCAATTTCTTCGAGGCCGCCATCAGTGTGACCGCCTCCAAGGCGTCGGGCGAAGCCGGGACCGACCTGCGTTGGATATTTCGCGATATAACCGAGCGCAAGCGGGCAGAGGAGGCGATCCGCGAACTGAATGAAGAGCTTGAAAGAAGGGTCGCGGACCGAACCTCGGAGCTTGAAGCCGCGAACAGGCAGAAAGACGAGTTACTCGAGAGCGAGCAGGCGGCCCGCGCCGCCGCCGAAGCCGCCAATCGCGGCAAGGATGTCTTTCTCGCCACCGTATCTCACGAGCTTCGGACCCCGCTCAATGCCATCATCGGATGGGTCACCCTGCTGCGGCAGTATGGCGTGGACACCTCGGTAGGCTCTCAGGCGTTGAGCGTGATCGAGCGAAACGCCCTCGCGCAGGCGCAGATCATCAACGATATCCTCGATGTCTCCCGCGTGATGACAGGCAAGACGGCCCTGGAGCTGAAGCCTGTGGACCTCGGGCCGGTCATCAACGCCGCGATCGAGACGATCCTTCCCGCGGCCCAGGCCCGCTCATTGAGGCTCACGAGATCGATCGCGTTGAATGCCGGGCTGGTCATGGGTGACACGAACAGATTGCAGCAGGTCATCGTGAACCTGCTGTCGAACGCCGTCAAGTTCACTCCGGAAGGGGGCGAGATCATGGTCGCCCTGGCCAACGAGGAAGAGGGCGTGCGAATAACGGTGAGCGACACGGGCGTTGGAATCCCTCCGGAGTTCCTGCCGCACATCTTCGAAAATTTCCGCCAGGCGGAAACGTCGAGCACGCGCAAATTCGGCGGGCTCGGCCTCGGCCTCGCCATCGTCCGCCACCTCGTCGAGATGCACGGGGGCACAGTTCGCGCGGAGAGCAAGGGCGAAAACCAGGGCGCGTCCTTTCATCTGGTCCTCCCCGCCCTGTCCGCCGACTACGCCTGCGAGCCGGAGGCGTCCGAATACCTGCGAAGGGAAGCCGCCCGCGTGCAGGAAGCCCGGGGAAGATTGGAAGGACTCTCCATAGTGGTCGTGGACGACGAGCCGGACGCGCAGGAATTGCTGGCCCTTGTTCTTGAGAAGGAAGGCGCGCAGGTGGCGACGGCCGGGGACGTACCTGCCGCGCTCTCTCTCCTGCTGAACGGGACGGAGGTCGGGCGGGACAGGAGGCCTCCGGACCTGCTCATTGCGGACATAGCCATGCCGGGCGAGGACGGCGTGGACCTTATCAGAAAGCTGAGGGCGTCCGAATCTGAGAATGAATCGAAGATTCCGGCCATCGCTTTGACCGCGTACGCAAGCAACGAAGACCGCCTGCTGGTCCTCAGGGAAGGCTATCACCTGCACCTTCCCAAGCCGGTCAGGCTTCACGACCTGATCGAGTCGGCGGCAGATCTCATCGCGCGTTGCAGGAGAGAAAATTGAATACTGAAAGGTCAATCACTGTAGCACGGTCAGGAAAACATCCCAGGCCCATCGACCAGCTTGATTGCCCCGCGCGTCATAAACTTTCGCCCGGTACCGGAACCAGTTCTCATGCTCGTCGCGGCGCTTCTTCTCTTTGTAATCGAGATCGATTGCGCTCACTCCAAGAGACGGTAAAGGGAACAACTCTGCGGATTCGGAAAGCCCGTTGTGATTTGCGTCCTGCCATAGCCGCAGAGATGAGAAGATCGAATCTCCGGTATCTATTCTGCCGTCCGAGTTGCCGCCGTTTTGAGGCTTATCGAACTCCGCGAGGGCGATGAAACCATTCCTGCTGCCGGATTCAGGCTGTGGAGTGAAGTTGCCGAATAGCTCTGTGCCGTCGTCGATAAGCCCGTTGCTATTACGATCAAGGGCGAGCCAGGAATCATCCGAGGCGAAGCTGGTCCAGGCGAGATGTTCGAGTATTCGGTTCCCGTCGATATCGAAGTCTACACCCGTGGGAGCATCAGTGAGATCGAAGCCATTGCCTTGAGTGTCGATCACAATCGGGCTTGGGCATTGTTCTGCGAAAGTGTCTCCCCGATCAGGAATGCAAACGATAATCTCAAGGCCTCCGACTCCTGAGCACGCACCATCGCAGTTTGAACTATAATGTTGACCATTGACATCATCCCTAATACATTGAGTTCCATTACATTTGTATTTTGCGCATATATGATCGCCTCCTATAGGGGCTCGGAATATTTGCTCTCCATCTAATGATTCTCTGCAACAAGGCAAAAAGAGAGGAATATAGCTACTTTTTTCATGATACATGCTCCTGGCAGAGGTCTTCCAGAATCGATGATTAGTTAAGGGTAGACACAGTTCAGGACTAAAGCTTATTTATAGTGCTAAGGTATTGCCCAATAATTGCGGAAAGTTCTTTATTAAAGGCGGATTCGTTTCCCTCATGGGCCTTGAAATTTCCATCTTCTTCATCTCTTCTCAGGTTTTTAAGATTACCGAACACTCTTTGGAAACGGTTTCGTTCTGTTCGGAAACCCAATTTAACATTTGGGGAGAGTTTTTCTTCCTCTTCTTTTGAAAGCGCTATTCCCCCGGTTTCAAATTCAGAAAGATTGAACTTTATACCGGATGCCGCAAGCTTTTGGATATTTTGCAACAGAGCCAAAGAATGAAGCCTTTGCAATTTAACACCTGCGCGATAGTCGCTCATCTCATGAATTGAGTTCACATCTCCCTCACTTGTACGGTCATCAAATATGACAGCAAGTATCTTAATACCATATTTATCTAAATCGACTTGCAGCGGAAGAATCTCTTTTCGAATGGCGCCGGGGAGAAGTTGGTCGGATTCACTCAAAAGCTGTGTTTGAATTGAGCCAATTCCTACAGAAACCTGATATCCAGTAATAATTTTATCGTAATCATTTCTAAATTTAGCAATTAAGTACTCGCTTTCCTTTTCCAGAGTAATGAGTGTTAACCCTTTCGTCCGATTTTCAATAGCTATATTTTCAACCGATAAAACTTCTCTTCTAGCTAACCAACTGTTAGATTCTTGTTTTCCTAGTTCCGGGTCCGACCCCCGAGCTTTCCCCCCTACTACTGCTAAAGATCCAATTGCGATTAGGATTATAGCGAGTTTTAGACTAGTAATTGGTTTAGGACTTATCATGGTAATACCTACGCTGAATTAAGCACTTGATATAAGCCACAGAGATTGCTGAATGCTTTCTCGGAAACTTTAGGAATATAAATACCAATTCTTAGGACGAACCGAACCCATTTTATGAAACCTGAAATTGGTGTCAAGCAAAATCGTATGTGATATTACCAAGATGGTGGTCCGAAACCAGCTATGCCGTTCTTAGACTGCGTTGAAGGATGTGCTGTGACAAGCATGGGGATGGCTCACCCGCCTTTGCAATAGAGCTACAGCGCGAAGCCCCGGAAACAGAAAGCGGGACATCCTGTGTTCGGATATCCCGCCTTTTAATCAGTACCGCTAACGGGACTCGAACCCGTACTCTCCGCCTTGAGAGGGCGGCGTGTTAACCACTTACACCATAGCGGCAAGAAGCTCTTTCGCCGTCAAAACGAATCCCTAGTATACACATCGCCCGCGATTCTCGCAATATGGCGGCGGCACAAAATGGGCTCGCCGCAGGGACATTTATGCATCGGGCCGGGCAAAGGTCGCTCCGAAGGCGGATTCTTTAAATCCGATTTGCCCTTTTCAATTTTGAGTCGTAATATACTCTGTTTTGCTTGAAGCGCGTCTGAGCTCCTGTTGCCGGTTTGCTTGCTGAAGCGGCTTTGGTTAAAACAATATTGTGGGCAATCGAAGCGTGGGACCGGGGACGGAAATCAATTTTCGCTTGAAGAATAAGAGGGCTGCTCGACATAACTGAATGACAGGTCCGAGGATTCAATTCAAGGACTCTTCCGGCACAGGCCAAGGCTCACCGCTGGCAGAGGTGCTCAGGCACCGCAGATTTATTACCGCGAAAGTAAAAGAGTGGACTGAAAGCTGCAATAAGAGCGGCCATTAGCTCGACTTGCTTTCCTGGTACCTGTTCGGGATGAGGAGACCAATGACGCAGATCTTCCATCGCAGCACGAATTTCATAGCGAAGGCGACCATCTTCGGCGCTGTATTCATCATAGGGACAGTCTTCCTGATCGGGGACGGCATCAACAGGTCTTCGTATAACACGCAGGCATTCTTCCCCCGCCAGCAGCCCGTACAATTCAGCCACAAGCACCACGTCGGCGACGAAGGCATAGATTGCCGCTATTGTCATACCTCGGTCGAGGAAGCGGCCTTCGCCGGAATACCTCCGACCAAGACGTGCATGAATTGCCACTCGCAGATCTACGCAAACAGCCCGTATCTGGAGCCCGTGCGCGAGAGCTGGAGGACGGGGAAGCCGATAGAATGGACCCGGGTTCATGACCTGCCCGACTTCGTCTACTTCGATCACAGCATCCACGTGAACAAGGGCGTCGGTTGCTCGACGTGTCACGGCCGGGTGGACCTGATGCCGCTGGTCTATCAGGTGGGCTCGCTCCAGATGGAGTGGTGCCTCGAATGCCACCGCGCGCCCGAGAAAGTCCTGAGGCCTAAGGATCAGGTCTTCAATATGGCGTGGGAACCGGGGCCGGATCAGCCCGCGCAGGGAGAGCAGTTGAAGAGAGAGTACGGCATCCCGTCGACCGGCCATCTTACGAGCTGCAATACATGCCATCGGTAGTTAAAGGACAATCGGATGAATAAAGGAAACGACCTCGACCTCACTTCGATCGGTTCGCGCCTCAACGCTTCGAGCGGTAAAGAGTTCTGGCGGAGCCTCGAAGAGCTGGCCGACACAGATGAATTTCAGGAGCTGCTGCACCGCGAGTTTCCGCAGCAGGCGTCGGAGTTCACCGATCCCGTAGGGAGGAGAAGATTCCTTAAACTTATGGGCGCGTCGCTGGCTCTCGCCGGTCTGACGGCCTGCACCCGGCAGCCCACCGAGATCATCACTCCATACGTCAGGCAGCCCGAAGAGCTGGTGCCGGGCAAGCCTCTTTTTTACGCGACGGCCATGCCTCTGGACGGCATCGGCACGGGCCTCCTGGTAGAGAATCACGAAGGGCGTCCGACCAAGGTCGAAGGAAACCCGGACCACCCGGCCAGCCTCGGCGCGACAGACACCTTCGCGCAGGCCGCGATCCTCTCGCTGTACGATCCCGACAGGTCGCAGACGCTTACATACCTCGGAGAGATTCAGCCCTGGTCCGCGTTCCTCGGAGCGATTCGCCCCGCGCTGTCGGCCCAGCAGCCGCTCGGAGGCGCGGGGCTGAGGATACTCACTGAGACCGTCACCTCTCCGACCCTGGCAAACCAGTTGAGGAATATCCTCGCGGCCTACCCTTCGGCGAAATGGCACCAGTACGACCCGGCCGGGCGCGGGAGCGCGAGAGAAGGCGGGCGCGCGGCCTTCGGCCAGTACGTGAACACGATCTATAAATTCGAGAAGGCCGACGTGATCCTCTCGATCGATTCCGACTTCCTGAATTGCGGCCCCGCGAGCCTCGTGTACTCGCGCGAGTTTGCCTCGCGCCGCCGCGTGAACGGCGAGGCCGGAGAAGCAAACGCGAAGGGCATGAGCCGCCTCTACGCGGTCGAAAGCACGCCGACGCTCACGGGAGCTAAGGCCGATCACAAAATCCCTCTGCGCCCGAGCCAGGTCGAACCCTTCCCCCGCGCGATGGCCGCGGCCCTCGGAGTCCAGGGGGCGCGGGCGGGCTCCGTCGAAGGGGTGCCGGCCGACTGGATCCCCGCCGTAGCCAGAGACCTGCAAGGGCACAGGGGC
>DATLMR010000243.1:0-6324 GCA_035537555.1 Blastocatellia bacterium | reverse complement strand
TGAGATGGCGGGCCAGGTGTTTTTCGGGAGGAAGACGGCCTCCCAGAGCCTGTTCCAGGTTCTCGACGACGGGGCAGGCCTCCTCGCACGAGGGCTCTCCCGGCCCACTCTGACCGGAAGCCTCGCCGCCTTCCAGGGCGAACATCAGCAGGCATAACTCCTGATGCGAAAATTCCGTGAGCGCCGATTTTTCATCTCCGGCCGGGGCTGTCATCGCTCGTTGAACTCCGTTCCAGTCATGCCGACAAGCTCCCGCACGCGAAACTCCGCGCCCGCCTCTTCGGCGATGGCGCGACAGGCCTCGATGTCCAGGTTCGGGAGCCGGACGACAGACATTATCACTCTTATTCCGCTCGCGGCAGCCGAGCTCGCGAACTTCAGGGCGGCATCGAACGCGAGGTCGGGCCAGTCGGAGCGCACGATCTTTTCGTACTGCTCCCGAGTCGGCGCGTTCAAGCTCATCGAAATCTCGTCGATCAATCCCGCAAGCTCCGGCGCGATGTCGCGGCCGTGAATCAGGCTCCCGTGGCCTATCGTATCGAGGCGGGTGCGGCCGCCGCGAGCCTTGACGTGGCGCGCGATCTCCTTGAGCTCGGCGAGCTTGAGGGTCGGCTCGCCGTAACCGCAGAATACCACTTCGCGAAAGCTCGCCGGGTCGCCGATGCTTGCGATCACGTCCGAGGCGGTCGGCTCCTCTTCGCGCGTGAGGCCGAGATGGTAACCGGAGGCTATGGGCTCGTCCACGCGCGAGCAGAAGGCGCAAAGGCTGGTACACCGATTTGTCAGGTTGACATAGAGCGAATCGCGTATACGGTAGACTATGTTGCGCTGCCCGCGAGGCTCGGGCGCGGCCCATTCGCCGAGCTTGAACAGGCGCTTGAAGTTGAGGCTCGTGATGCGCCCTATATCTTCGGGCGCGAGATTGCGCAGCTCGGCTATGGCGCGCGCGGTCTCCACGACGTAAGCGGGCTCGTTTCGCCGCCCGCGAAACGGTATGGGCGCGAGGAAGGGGCTGTCAGTTTCTATGAGCAGCTTTTCGATGGGAAGGTGCTTTGCGGAATCGCGGAGCTCTCCGGCGTTCTTGAAGGTGACGACGCCGGAAAAAGAGATATAGAAGCCGAGCCTGATGGCCTCTTCGGCGAAAGAGCGGGTGCCCGTGAAGCAGTGAACGATGCCGGGCAGGTTCGATCCCTTCCACTCTTCTCTGAGTATCTGGAGCGTGTCGGCTTCGGCTTCGCGCGTGTGGATGACCGCGGGCAGGTTGCGTTCGCGCGCCGCGGACAATTGCCTGCGGAAGGCGTCGCGCTGCGCTTCGCGGGGAGAGTTGTCGTAATGGTAGTCGAGGCCTATCTCGCCCCAGGCTATTACCTTCGGGTGCGAGGACATGTCTTTCAGGCGCGCGTACAGCTCGTCGTCGAGCAAACGGGCCTCGTGCGGGTGTACGCCGACTGTGGTGTAGATGAAAGGGTGCGTTTCGGCAAGGCGGAGGGCGGCCGAGTGCGAGTCCGCGGAAACATCTCCATTTCCGACGTCGACTATGATCTCCACGCCCGCATCCAGGGCGCGGCGAATGACCTGGTCGCGGTCCGAGTCGAACTGATCCATCTCAATATGCGCGTGCGAATCTATATACATGGCTCGACCCGAAGCATAACACAAGCCGGCACTTACTGGCCGAAGGTGAAGCCGCCTCCGCTTCCGCCGCTCGATTGCGAGGGGAAGAAAGGCTTGAGCAGGCCCGCGAAGGCCGCGAGGTTGCGGGTCTGGATGAGTATCTCGCCCGGCCCGGAAAACTCCGCCACTATCCCTTCGCCGCTCAGCATGCTGCGGAAGAAGCCCGAGGCCGCCTTACGCAGGGTGTACTGAGTCGTCCCCTCCCAGGCGACAAGATGGCCCGTATCGACGACGTACCGCTCGCCCGGTCCGAGCCGCTTGCGATGAATCGCGCCGAAGGACGAAAGGAGCAGCAGTCCGGTCCCGTGTACCTGCAGGACGAAGAGACCCTCGCCTCCGAAGAAAGACTTGGCGCCGCCCCATTTCGTATCGACGGTCAGGGAGGCATCGCCCGCGAGGTAAGAGCTGGACTGGACGAAGAAGACCTGGTTGCTCATCTCTATCGCGGCGATGTCGCCGGGAGCGCCCGGGGCGAGCGTGACTTCTCCCTGCCCGCCGCGCGCGGTGAAGGTCGAGACGAAAGCCGATTCGCCTCCGACCGCGCGCTTGAAAGCGCCCATGAGGCCGCCCTTCATCTGCGATACGAGCTCGACGTTGGCCGACATCGAGACCATCGCGCCAGCTTCGGCCAGAATCGACTGCTCCGGTTGAAGCTGGATTACGGCCAGAGAGAAGGAAGGTTGATGGAGCACTTCATAACTGTAGCCGCGGCCGGAGCCGCGCGAGTCGGCGTCGATATTGATCCCGCCCGTCCGGTAGCTTGCCGGCTCGGCCACGGTCATGGGCGAGCCGCACGTATCGCAGAATTTCGAGCCCTCGGCCACCACGGAGCCGCATCTGGGGCAATTCATAACGGCACTCCTTTCGAGAATCACAAGTCGAGATTCGTAATCCGGAAGCGGGGCAAAACCCTGAGCCCGCCGCCCGGTCGCCACCCTACTTTATCGCGTTCCGGCGCGTTCGCTCAATGGTGAGCCGTAACGTGCGAGAGCTCCAACCAGATAGCTGCTTCAGGTGCTCGAGATCGGAGCTCAGCTTATGAAGAAGCGATGGAGGCGTGGTAAATCTTCGGCTACCCGCTGCCAATAGCCACAAGAATATGGAGACGATTTTTTATTCGCGCGAAGGCCGCTTCCCGTAATCGCTTACTCGGCGGAAGCGTTGCTCGACAGGCTCGCCAGATCGAGTTTGCCGAGAGCCGCCTTCAGCCAGTAGGTAAAGCGGCCGGGCCGCTCCTTGACTTCGATCTTCAGCTCATCCAGGCCGATCCACTGCCAGCCGTCGGCTTCCAGATCGTTCGGAGCCGGGTTCTCGTCATAGGCTCCGACGAGGATGTGATCGAACTCCCATTCGACGAGGTCGTTATCAAGCTCCGCTCTGTAGATGAAGCTCGAATGCGGCCGAAGCTCGCAGTCGAAGTTCATCTCTTCTCTCAGCCTCCTGCGAGCGGCCGCCTCAATCGTCTCGCCGGGGCGGGGGTGGCCGCAACAGGTGTTCGACCAGAGCCCGCCCGAGTGGTACTTCGACCCGGCCCTCCTCTGAAGCAGAAGCCGGCCCCGGGAGTCGAAAATGAATATCGAAAAAGCCCTGTGCAGCTTGCCCTCGCGATGGACCTGGAGCTTCTCCCCGGTCCCGACTTGCTCGTCATTCTCGTTTACCAGTATCAACTCTTCCATGCTCAATCCCCTACCCATTGTAACCGCTATTGACCTCCCGCGAAACGCCCGCGGAATTCAAAACCGATTGTAACCTTTCCGCTCTCCCTCGCGCCGATCAAGGCGCAATCCCGGACTCGACGCGGCGGCAGGCGCACCCTGGCTCGTTAGTAATCGCAGTTACATATTTGCCTTGACAATTGATAGGGCTGGCTTATAATGGGCCGCGTCGGCATTCACGAGGATGGGTTAGAGGCCGGGTCGCCTGAGGATAATCAAGAGGGCAGTCATCGCAACTGTATCAGGATATCGAAGCCGCAATCGCCGGAAGCCGAGTACGTTTATTCTCTGATCGTCCGAAAATCACTACCACCTCACTCTTTGCATATTATCTCGGATTTAGACTCGACCGGTATTCGTGTTCCCGGAGTCATATAGCGGGGTGCGATTCAAACAAACGCAGTTCAAATTTATGGGCAAGGCTGTTTCATGCTTGGCCGGCTAAAACTGCCTTGCCCCGTGCACAAATCCCTGTGACAGGAATGTGATTGAGCAAGCCTACACCAGTTTAAGGCAACCCACAATCACTCCTGCGCGCTTGGCGATAACCAGTCTCTCTGCCGGGATCTTTGCGCGAGAAATCCCGCAATGAATAAGGAGTCTGAGATGAGCCACAAAAAATCGAGCGTGATAAAGTCCCTCGTGGTTCTCGTCGCGGCTGCCCTGATCGCCGCGAGCATGGTGAGCGGAGGAGCGACGGCGAACGAGGCCGGTAAAATATCGATAGTCGCCCCCGGGGCGGTCTCTCCCGTCCAGGTTTCCGATTCCCAGCCAAACCACACCGTCTCCGTGAAGCGTCTGAAGGAGAGCACTCCGGAAGGAAACGCGCTGCTGATCCTTAATTTCAATGACAAGGATAAGCTCGGAAAGCAGTTGAGGATCAACGTCGACAATCGCACCGTGGTGTTTCACGATGATGGAACCGGCGGAGACGAAGTGGCCGGTGATCGCAGGATGACGGCGATAAGAAATATCAATTTTGCCGCACTCACGGCGAACCAGAATCGCATCAGGGCGCTCAGCAGCCGGTCCGGCACGGGACAGACGATTCCCGTCTTTGACGGCCGCGTGATTGTCGGCGAGCGACAGATGTCGTTGCCTCTGAGCGACTCCGAGCTTCAGCCGGACCAGGAAGTAGTTCTTGAGCCGAACGCCAGCGCCGGGGCGATAGACCCTGAAAGGTCCCTGATAATTCGCGATCCGAGGGTCGTCGAAGATCCGATGCGCACCTTCAATCCCTGCACGGGAGTCGGAACTCCCATGGGTAAGTGGACATTCGGCTACCTCATGCAGGAGATGGCGAACCAGCCGGTGACAGGAATCAACCCATCCGCCTTCGCGCGCCAATGGCTGAAGAACTGGGAAACCAATCTGGTGATCAACGGATGGGGCGTGCCGTCCCGGCAGTCGGTCAAGGATGCCGTGATCACGCCGTGGGAGCAGGCCAGCGGAGGGCCGGGCTTTCCGCTCGACCTGTCCAAGGCTCCTTTCAAATTGATCGCTATCGTGAATCGCATAGACCTCAGAGGCAACAGCGGGTACACGACCAACAGCGGCGGCGAAGCGCGCTTCGTATTCGGGGTGATAGACCGGCGGTTGAATCCCAACGGCTGTTGCAACGTAAACGAGATGAGCGTGATCCTCGAATACGGGATCGACGTGCGCGATTGCGAAGCGCTGAAGAGCTGGGCGAACCAGTGGGTCAACCTCTCGACGCTGGCCCTCGGATCTCCGGCATATAATGCCGCTCTCGAAGCGATCACGGAGCAGTTTGCGAAGGCGGGAGCCGCTCCACACAAAGTGAACGGCAGCGCTCTGAACCAGCTACGAACCAATGAATTCCTGCCGCCCGTCACGGCTCCCTGGGAGCTGCGGGAGTTCAGGCTGACGATGACTCGGGAGGACCCGTTCCCGCCTACGGGGCAGCTCATAGAAACCACGGTCAAGCAGACGCCGGATGAATCCCTGAATAATACGGGGACGCTGGCGAACTACATAAACGCGAATTGCGGGCCGATCCTTTCCAACACCCATATCGTCCCCCTCGATTTTCCGGGGCCTGGAAACAGTTTTCTCGGAGGTAATTCGTTCGTGCCTCCGGCATTCTGGAACGCTCCGGGGCTCGCGTGCGACCCGCCCGGCCCTCCCGGAAATACGCGGTTCCAATTTTCGCTTAACACCTGCAGCGGCTGTCACCTCGCGGAAACGGCGACCGCGTTCTATCACATAAGACCGACGCCATTCGGGACGCCCGCTACGCTGTCGCTGTTCCTGTCGGGACCTCTCACGGTCAACGATCCGACCAACGGAGCCCCGCGCAATTTCAACGAGATACAGCGAAGGGCGCTCATACTCGATCAACTGGCGCATCTCGACTGTTCAATCGGGACAGTAGAAATCGATCCTATAGTGGTGTCCGGCGAAGAAGGGCGAACGACTTCGGCGTCGAGCAGCTTCGTGCATTGATGCGGGAAGTGAGCTAAAAGCAAGGGCTCCATCGATCGATGGAGCCCTTATCGTTAATGAGCGAGACGGCAAGACCGATCTTCAGGAGTCTCCGTCGAGTCTGCCGTCGGAATCGAAATCGATGCCCAGGCGGCGACCGCTCCCGCGAGGGACGCCGGTGAAGGTCAATTCCGAGCCCGAGCCGGCCGCCTGAACGAGCTCCTGCAAGGAGACCGTCGCCTCTCCGCTCCTGTCGCTTTGAAATCTCCCTTCGCCCGCATACGTGAAGCCGCGCCGCTCGCCCTGGAAAATCCCTTTAACGACGAGGTCGCAGTTGCCTGCCTCGGCCTGGTGCATTAAAAGGTTGAGCCGCTCTCCGGTGGCGAGAGCCGCTTTGTTATCTCCTCTCAACGTCACCTGCAATCCGACGGCGGGCGCGATGCCGCTATCGAAGGCCAGCAGAAATGCCTCGACGTCTCTGCGATCATCG
>DATLMR010000242.1:0-4106 GCA_035537555.1 Blastocatellia bacterium | reverse complement strand
GTAGTCGATGGGAAGGCCTCCGCCGATGTTAATGTGGCTCAACCGGTGGCCGGTCTTCTTATAGAGATCGACCAGGAAGAGCCACATCTCCGCGAAGGCGCGGGCGAACGGCTGCGGGTCGGGAGTTTGCGACCCGACGTGAATGTGCATGCCCGCGAGATTCAGCCATTCGGGGTTTGCGAGCGCGCGTGCTAAAGCCTCCTCGATCTGCGAAGGCGAGAGGCCGAACTTGGACGACAGCAGCCCGGTTTGAAGGCCGATGTGAGAGCGCGTCACGATCTCCGGCACGATCCTGATGGAGATGTTGGCGCGTCTGCCCGACTCGCGCGCGACGCGCGCCACCTGCTCCAGCTCGTAAAGCGAGTCGATGTTGATCGCCAGTATGCCGAGCTCGATCGCGGCGCGGACCTCTTCGTCGGTCTTCGACACCCCGTTGAAGACGACCTGCTCCGGCCCGAAGCCCGCCTTCACGGCTTTAAAGAGCTCGCCCCCGGAATTGACCTCTATGTCCCCCCCCGCGCGAAGGATGGTCGAGAGCACGGCCATGTTGGAGTTGGCTTTAGAGGCGTAGCAGAGTTTGACGTGCGGATAGACCGACTCCACGGCGCGGCGCAGGCCCCGGGTATTTTCGCTGATGCGGCGCTCGGAGAAGACGTAGAGGGGCGAGCCGTACTCTTCGATGAGTCGTACCGCATCCACTCCGTCCATCGTCAGGCGAGACTCGCGCGCCTCCAGGAATCCCGGCACCTGCCATGAAGCTGCTCCGCCCTGCTCTCGCATAACTCCTCCTCGTTTGTCGGACCCGAGTGATGCATTGTAGGCGAGCGGTCCGGACCTATCAACCGCGCGGAGGATTTCCGTCGCGCAAAAAGAGAGCGGGAGGGTCTTTTTTCAAAGACCCTCCCGCTCTCTTTTTGCGAATTACGACCGGCGGCCTAGAAATTGAAGCGCGCGCCGAACTGAAGCTGCCGCGCGGGCGCCGCCGAGGTGAAGGCCAGGGGCTGCGTCGGGGCCAGTCCCTTGATGCCTGTAACGTTTTTGCCGAAGACGCGCTGCGTGCCGACTACGTTGTTGACGCCCGTGTAGTTGGTATGGTTGAAGAGATTGAACGCCTCGAACGTCAGCTCCAGGAACCGAGTCTCGGCGAATCCGAACCTGCGCGCAAGCCGCATATCGAAGTTATAGAAGTTGTCACCCTTGCCGGTGTTGCGGCCGATGTTGAACGGGCGGTCGCTCTGAGAGCGGCTGTCGTTGTTGGCGTCGAAGCCGAGCAGGATGTTGAACGGCCTGCCGCTCCCGGCGATGAATATGGGAGAAAAGACCCAGTCCCCGAACACCCTGCCGCTGAATGAGTCGCCCTCGAACGGGCTCTGGAAGACTCCGCTGAAGACGAACCTGTGGCGCTGGTCGAAGGCCGAGAGCGCCCTGTCGAGTCGCAGGTCCAGAGGGTCCTGCGCGGAGAAGTCGCTGTTGAAGTCGGTCACTTCGTCGATGGCCTTCGAGAAGGTGTAATTCGAGTTGATGCTGATGCGGCTCGAGAACCGCTTTATCACCTGGATTGTGCCCGCGTGATAGAACGAGTTCGCCGTCGATTCATACACGTTGTCCTGTAGTATGAACGGGTTTCGGAAGTCCGAAGTGAGCCCGGCCGCCGCCTGCGCCGCGGTCGGGAATCGGATGAAGGTCGGGCGGCCGGTGAAGGCATTGACCGGCCCCGTCCGCTTGAACGGGTTTATGTCGCGGTTGCGCGTGATGTGCGCGCCGCGATTGAACAGGTAGCTCGCTTCGACCGAGAACGTGCTGCCGATAGCGCGCTGGATCGCGAAGCTCGCCTGCTGCGTGTAGGGGTTCTCGAAGTCCGGGGTCATGCGGAAGCGTACTTCGAGCGGCCTGCCCGGGCCGGGAACTATGCCGAACTGCGCGAGGTCGCTTGCGAGGATCGTGCGGTTGCCGATGACGCCCTGCGCGAGCAAGGTCTGGTAGATCTGGAACGAGGAGGGCACCCCGATCGCCGCCGACGTGGCCGTGGCCAGCACGATGTTGATATTCGACGGGTCGCCGAAGCCGCCCAGCTCGTCCGTCACGTTGACGATCTGGTTATCGACCTGGCCGGTGAATATCCCGTACCCGCCGCGAATGACGGTCCTGCCCTCGTTATCGGGGTTCCACGAGAAGCCCACGCGCGGCTGAAAGTTATCCCTGTCGGCCGGCTGATGGAAAGGCCCGTCCTCGAAGAAGTAGCGGAGCCCGAGATTTAAAGTGAAATTGGGCCGCGCCTTCCACGTGTCCTGAACGTAGGCCGAGTTGCGATAGGTGAACGCGTTGCTCGCCGGCTCGCCGAACCCCTGCTGGTAAACGATCGGCAGCCTCAGGTTGAACGACTGGAGGGCGGAGATCGGCTGGTCCAGAACGTCCGCCAGGCCGTTGCCGTTCGCGTCCACGTTGAAGGGCGCGCCCGCCGGGCTGCGCAGGAACCCGTTCAGGGCGGTCAGCACCGGGACCCCCGCCCCCGCGACTATATTGGCGAGCGGGATCGCCGCGCCGAAGTTGAAGCGCCCGCCGAAGAAGGTCTCTGAGTTGGTCGAGTTGTCGATGGCCTGCCACTGCCCTCCCAGCTTGAGCGTGTGCGAGCCGCGCACGAGCGAGAGGTTATCGGCGATCTCGTAGCGCCGCTCGATGCTCCTCGACGGCAGGAAGATGTCACGCCCGAAGTTGCCGAAGCCTTCGATGTTGATCTCCGGGCCGAGCGGGTCGTTCGGGATGACGTTGAACTTCAGGTAAGAGTATTGCAGCTTCAGATCGTTGATGCTGGTCGGGCTGAAGAAGTGCGTCTCCGACAGCAAAGCGCCGCCCGTGAAGCTATCGATGGTGCGGCCGCGCGAAGTGGCGTTCAGCGCGCCCGCCGCCGAGTTCTCGAAATTGGCGTCGCCCAGATTGAAGCGAACGTAGCCGTTGTCCTTCTCGCTGAAGTTGTGGTCCAGGCGAGCCGAAAAGACCGTCTCCGCCGTGTCGAAGGGGAACTGGCCGCTCGCCTCGCGGAACCTCCCGATGGTGGCGGGGAAGTTCGCCTCCGTGGTCGTAAGGGTGCCCCTGAGGCCGGTCGCCAGAGCCGCGAAAGGCGTGGCCGAGAGGAAATTGAATAGAGAGTTCTGCGATGCGGTCACGTCGAAGATACGGGGATCGTTGAGCAGGTTGACGAAGGTCGTCTGCCCCTGATCGAGGCGCTCGACGGCCGTAAAGAAGAATGTCTTGTCCTTGAATACGGGGCCGCCGACCGAGCCGCCGTACTGCTGCCGGTCGAAGGCCGCTTTCCCGTTGGGCGTGAAGTCGAACGCGTTGCGCGCGTCGAACCTGTCGTCGCGGAAGTACCCGAAGATGCTGCCGTGAAAGTCGTTCGAGCCGGTCTTCGAGACGATGTTGACGACGCCGCCCGAAGCGCCCCCGAACTCCGCGTTGTAGCTGTTGCGGTTGACCTGGAACTCCTGCACGGCTTCCTGGCCGACGACGGAGCGAGCGCCGCCCGAGTTCGTGTCTACGGACGCGCCGTCGACGAGGATCGAGTTGCCTCGCCCGTTGTTGCCTCCGAACGACAGGCCCGACTGAGGCGTCTGGGCCACGCGGAAATCGCTCGAGTCGTTGATGTTGTCGGCGTCGGAGACCCCGGGAGTCAGCAGGGCGAAATCGAGGTAATTGCGCCTGTTTATCGGCAAATTATCGATCTGGACTTCGTTTATGACCGAGGACTGCTGCGTGCGCTCGACCTCTACCACGTCGCTCGTGGCCGTCACATCGACGACCGCGTCGACGCTGCCGACGCCGAGCGTTACGGGTATGTTCGAGACCTGTCCTACGGCCAGCTTGATGTCGGTCAGGTTCTTCGTGGCAAAGCCGGCCGCTTCAACCTTGATGTTGTATGTGCTCGGCAGCAGCGAAAGTATCACATAATTGCCCTCTTCGTCGCTGGTGACGCTCCGGCTCGTACCTTTGGTTATATCCGTAATAGTAATAGTCGCGGCGGCGACCGCCGCGCCCGATTGATCGGTGACCTGCCCGCGTATCTCCGCTGTCGATACGGATGCCTGAGGGAACACTAGTTCCACTCGGAC
>DATLMR010000241.1:0-11542 GCA_035537555.1 Blastocatellia bacterium | reverse complement strand
TCTCGGCGACGACCTCGTGCCGGATTACCTCACCTCGATCAGGGAAGGCGGCTTTTACGGATGGCCTTACTCCTACATCGGGCAGAACAGGGACCCGCGCCGCACGGAAGACGCGGGCGACCTCGTAAGCAAGTCCATCGTGCCCGACCTCCTGATCCAGGCCCACTCCGCCGCGCTCGGACTCGTCTTTTACCAGGGCAATATGTTCCCCGAGGCATATCGAGGGGACGCGCTCGTCGCCCTTCGCGGCTCGTGGAATCGCGCGAAGAGGACGGGCTATAAGATCATCCGCGTGCGCTTTAAGAATGGAAAACCGATGGGCGGCTACGACGATTTCATCAAGGGATGGGCGGCGGGCGAAGACAGCCCTGAAGTCTGGGGCCGCCCCGTCGGGCTGCTCGTGCTCAAAGACGGCTCGCTGCTCATTACGGATGACGGCGCCAGCAAAATATGGCGCGTTACTTACTCTAAGACCGGCTCTAAAAACGGCCCGAGAAAGTAGCGTGAAAGAAAAATCGCCGGGCCATTCCGAATGGCTGAGCGCGACGATCAAAGCTCATGGTTAACATGTTTAAAGCGATGTTGGATGGACTCAACCTCGGGCGAACGGTCTTATTGTCGCTCGCTTTATGCTCTTTCGCGCTCGCTTCGACCGGGGCTGCTTCGCAAGGCGGCCTTCGCGTCGCGGGCGTCGTAGTCGATCAGACCGGCGCCCCCATAAGCAAGGCCACGGTCACTCTCTCCGGGGGCGGGGTCAGGCTCAGGCAGGAGACCGGCGGCGACGGCCGCTTCTCCTTCGATTCCGTGACCGTGAAAGAGGCGACGCTCTATGTCGAAGCCCCGGGCTTCACGACAACGGAACGGAGCTGGCGCGCGGGCGGCATCGCGGACGGCCCGCGCGCCGAGCTCGAGATAAAGCTTATGGTCGCGGCCCTCGCGGACGCGGTGACCGTCACCGCGGGCCGCACCGAGACGCGCGTGAGCGACACGGCCGCAAGCGTGGCCGTGCTCTCGAATGAGGACCTGGCCGCGAGCTCCGCCCTCACCCTCGACGACGCTCTGCGACAGGTGCCCGGATTCAGCCTCTTTCGCCGCTCCGGCAGCCGCACCGCCAACCCTACTTCTCAGGGCGTATCGCTTCGCGGCGTAGGCGCGAGCGGGGCGAGCCGCGCGGCCGTGCTCGACGACGGAATTCCGATCAACGACCCCTTCGGGGGATGGGTCTACTGGGGCCGAGTCCCCCGCCAGTCCGTGAGCCGGGTCGAGGTCGTGCGCGGAGGCTCGTCGAGCCTCTACGGGACCGACGCGCTGGGCGGCGTGATCAATTTCATCCCCCGAAAGCCGCAGGGTTCGACCCTCTCGCTCGAAGCCTCTTACGGAAACCAGCAGACTCCGAGCGCGTCCCTCTTTGCGGGCGCGAGCCTCGGCCGGTGGCGCGCGTCGGTGGCGGCCGAGGCCTTTCACACGGACGGCTATATCCTCGTAGACGAAGACGAGCGCGGGCGCGTGGACGTGCCGGCGGGCGCGGAGCATTCGACCGTCGAGCTCACGCTTGAGCGGCTGCTTTCGACTCGCGGCCGCTTCTTTGCGCGCGGCTCTCTGTTCGAAGAGTCCCGCGAAAACGGCACGCCCCTCCAGACTAACCGCACGCACATCAGGCACGTCGCCCTGGGGCTGGACTGGCAGACGCCCGGCGCGGGCGCATTTTCGGCCCGCCTCTTCGGAGGCGATCAGGTCTTCGATCAGGACTTTTCGGCGGTCTCCGCCGACAGGAACAGCGAATCGCTCACTCGCAGCCAGCGCGTGCCCGCGCAGCAAGCCGGTCTCTCCGCGCAGGTGTCGCGCGCCGCGGGCTCCAGGCAGACCGTCGTCGTGGGCGTGGACGCGCGCGCGGTTCGCGGCGCGAGCGACGAGCTTGGGTTTTTCGGAGGCCGTCTGACTTCAGCAAGCGGCGCGGGCGGGCGCGAGCGGACCGTCGGCGTCTTCGGCCAGGACATAATTCGCGTAGCCGACGATTGGATCGTGACCGTCGGCGGCCGGTTCGACCGATGGCGCAATTACGCGGCGCTCTCCACCACCCGGCCCCTCGCGGCGGCAGCCCCCACTCTTGTCACGAATTTCGAGGACCGGTCGGAGACCGCCTTCAGCCCGCGCCTGAGCGTGCTGCACAGGCTGACCGGCAGCGTGTCGCTCGTGGCTTCGGGCTACCGCGCCTTTCGCGCCCCCACCTTAAACGAGCTTTATCGCTCCTTCCGCGTCGGGAACGTCGTCACGCAGGCGAATGAAGACCTGAGGGCCGAGCGGCTCACGGGCGGAGAGGGCGGAGCGACCTTCGCGGCCCTCGATAGAAAGCTGAACGTGCGCGGCATATTTTTCTGGAGCGAGATCACACGGCCCGTGGCGAACGTGACCCTGAGCGTCTCTCCCGAGCTGATCGTCAGGAGAAGAGTGAACCTCGGGCGCACGCGCTCGCGCGGGGTCGAAGTGGAAGCCGAAGCGCGCATCACGAACGGTCTGGTCATCTCGGGCGGATACCTCTTCTCCGACGCGACGGTGCTGGAGTTTCCGGCGAACCGCGAGCTCGAGGGCCTGTGGATTCCGCAGGTGCCGCACCACCAGCTCACCTTCCAGGCGCGTTACGTAGACCGCTCGAAGATGACGGTCGGAATTCAGGGCCGCTTCGCCGGCATGCAGTTCGACGACGACCAGAATCGCTTCAGGCTCGAAAGATTTTTCACTCTCGACGCGCTCGCCTCGCGCCCGGTGGCCGGGGGAGTCGAGCTGTTCGCCGCCTTCGAAAACATACTCAACGATCGTTATTCGATCGGCCGCACGCCTGTAAGAACGGTCGGCCCGCCCCTGCTCGCCCGCATCGGGGTCCGGTTCGACCTGGGCGCGCGTTAAACCGGCAAAGCCCCTGAAACAGGCTCCGGTAGCCACTTTGAGAGGCGCTCGATCCGTCGCGCCGCTTCAATCAGGCTCCCAGGTATGCGGCGCGGACTCGCTCGTCGTTCAGCAGCTCTTCTCCCGCGCCTTCCAGTACCACGCGCCCGTTTTCGAGCACGAAGGCGCGGTCCGCGAATCTCAAGCTCTGGTGGACGTTCTGTTCGACGAGCAATATCGTGATGCCTTCGCGGTTGATGTCCTTGATGATCTCGAACATCTCTTTGACGATGATCGGCGCGAGCCCGAGGCTCGGCTCGTCCAGCATGAGGAGGCGAGGGCACGCCATAAGCCCTCGCCCGATGGCTACCATCTGCTGCTCGCCCCCCGAGAGAGTTCCCGCGAGCTGGCGCTCGCGCTCTTTCACGCGAGGGAATAAGGCGAAGACCCGTTCGAGCGAGCCGCCGCGCCTCTTTCGAGCCTCCTTGCTCGTCGCCCCGAGCTCGAGGTTCTCTCGCACGCTCATCAGGGGAAAGAGCCTGCGCCCTTCGGGCACGTGGGCAATGCGGCGGGCGGCCACTCTGCTCGGAGAGAGCCGGTCAATCCTTTCACCGTCGAAGACGATCTCGCCGCCCGAGGCGCGCACGACGCCCGAGATAGTCTTGAGCGTCGTCGTCTTCCCGGAGCCGTTCGCCCCGAGCAGGGTCACTATCTCGCCTTCGCGCGCGCCGAGCGTCACGTCCCACAGGACCTGAACGTCGCCGTAGCGCGCCGTCGCGCTCTTTAACTCAAGCAGCCTCTCTTCCAATCGAGCCTCCAGGGAGATGATAGTAGCAGGGGCCGCGATTTGGTGAAAGGTTCGGTGAAAGAGGCCCCGGACGCGCCAATCCTCCTCTACTCGGTGATCGAAGCCTGGCCCCCGGCCCCTGCCTCTGATAAACTTCAAAGCGAATTTCAACGCTGCGAGAGCCTATATTTTGGGACTGAACGGGAATGGCACAATCGGGACCGGCAGAAGATCGCGCGCGGTGGCGCTCTTGCTGCTCGGTCTATTCGCTCACGCGATCCTGGTCTGCGCTTTCCATCATCACTCCGTCGGCAGGGGCTACGACTCCGGCCCGCAAATCGTCTCCGATTGCGGCAGCCACTCGGAGCACGTGCCGGTATCGAGCGGGACTTCCAAGTGCCTCTCATGCCGGTTGCAGAGCAGTTTCCTTTCCGATGTTCGCTCGCCCGCCTGGGTCTTTGCTCTTGTCTCGGGCACGATAGTCTCCGAACAGGCCCGGCTGAACTTCTTCTTTTATAAGACAGTCTTCGTTCTCTCCGACCGCGCGCCTCCACTCGCCTGATCTCCTCAATCCGATATTCACAGTATGCATATGCGCTTGAGCGGCTCGCGGGGAGCACGCCGCTCGTCCTCTTTGACCGGCCCGGGGGCTCGCTCGTCCGGGCATGCGGCCCGAGCACGGGGCGCATCGATTATGGAAGCGTTGCTATCTAAATCAGGAGAATCACATGAAGGCAAAAAAATATAGAGCCGCAAAATATAGGGCCGTATTGGCGGCCTGGCTCTTATTCGCGAGCACTCTTCCCGGGGTGGCTCTGGGGCAGGCAGCCGGAACTCAGTCTTCGGGAGCTCTGCGGGGAACGGTGACCCTGCGCGACAACGGGACGGCTCTGCACAACGCGATCGTGACCATAGTGCAGCTCAAGCGTTCGGTCGAGACCGACGACGGCGGCCATTATGAATTCGCGCAGGTTCCGCCCGGCAATTACAACGTGCTGGTCCACCTCGAAGGGTTCCCCGACGCGGTGGAGCGAGCGCAGGTGACGGCGGGCGGCACGGCATCTCTCGACATTCAGCTGAAGCTTTCGGGCGTCCAGGAACAGATCACCGTAACGGCGACCGGCAGCGAGCAGAGCACCTTCGAGGCCCTTCAAACGGTCACCTCTCTCGATTCGACGCGGCTGGCCGAAGAGGGACACCCGTCGCTCGGCGAGGTGCTCGACAAAGAGCCGGGCGTGGCGAAGCGCAGCTTCGGCCCGGGCTCGGCCCGACCCGTGATTCGCGGCTTCGACGGCGACAGGGTGCTCGTCTTGCAGGACGGCGCGAGGCTCGGCTCGCTCGGCTCGCAGTCGGGAGATCACGGAGAGCCGGTCGACGTGCTCTCGCTCGAAAGGCTCGAAGTCGTCAAAGGGCCCGCCACTCTTCTTTACGGCAGCAATGCGATCGGCGGAGTGGTGAACGCCGTGACCGGGCACGATTACGCGCATGAGGGCGTGCGCGGGTACCTGACGGGCATCGGCGGCACGACCAACGACCAGGGGGGAGTGAGCGGCGGGCTCGAATACGGCGCGCGTAACTGGATGATCTGGGGCAACGGCTCGGGACAACGCACGGGCGATTACAACACTCCCATCGGTAAGGTCCCCAATTCGAGCACTCGCGCCGGCAGCGGGCTCGGCGGCTTCGGCCATTACGCCGACAAATCCTTCTTCAGCGCGAGCTATGGCTATGACAACAGGCGCTACGGAGTCCCTTTCGCCGAGCTCGTCGAAGGCGGGCTGGAGGAGATCGACCTCTCCATGCGCCGCCACGACCTGCGATTCAACGGAGGCTTCCGCGACCTGGGCAAGGCCGTAGACGCTTTCCGCCTGACCCTGAGCTATAGCGATTACCAGCACAAGGAACTCGAAGGCGAAGCGGTCGGCACGACTTTCAAGAACAAAGAGTTCGATTACCGGGGGGTCTTTGAAGAGCGCAAGGCGGGCAGGCTCAGCGGGAGCTTCGGATTCTCCGGCCTCGTCCGCAGCTACGATACCATAGGCGCGGAGGCTCTCTCTCCCCCCGTCGATCAGAACGTCTTCGCGGCCTACACCCTTCAGGAAGTCGGGCTCGAGCACCTCAAGCTCCAGTTCGGCGGGCGCGTCGAGCACACGGGCTACGACCCGACCGGGCTCACGGACAGGACGTTCACGGGCTTATCGGGCGCGGCGGGCGTTCGCGTGCCGCTCTGGGAAGGCGGCGCGGTGGTCGCAAACTACACCCACTCTTATCGCGCGCCCGCTCTCGAAGAGCTGTATAATCTCGGCCCGCACGTCGGCAACCTGACCTTCGAGATCGGCAATCCCGACCTCGACCGCGAGCGGAGCGACGGCATCGATCTCTCTCTCAGGCATTCGACCAGCCGCGTGCGGGCGGAGGCGAACGTCTTCTTTTACAGCATCAAGGACTTCGTCTTTCTCGCGCCGACCGGAAAGATCACCGATAACCTGATAGAGGCCAGATACCTTCAAAGCAACAGCCGGTTCGTCGGCACCGAGGTAAACTTCGACGCCGGTCTCCATCGCTACCTCTGGCTCAACCTCGGGCTCGACACCGTGGACGCGCAGCTAACCGATTCGCGCGCGGGCCTGGCCTCGGGCACGCCCCTGCCTCGCATTCCGCCCTTGCGCGGCCGGGTCGGCTTCGACATTCAATACAAGGGCCTGAGCCTTCGGCCCGAGGCCGTGATGGCCAAAGACCAGGACGAGCTGTTCCCGACCGAGACTCGCACGGCGGGCTACACGCTCTTCAACGTCGCGGCCTCCTACTCGATACCGCGACAGCATTTCGCTCACCTGTTTTCCGTCAACGCATTCAACCTGGGCGACCGGCTGTATCGCAATCACCTCTCTTTCATCAAGGAGCTCGCGCCGGAGATCGGCCGGGGCGTGCGGCTCAGCTACACCGTGAGGTTCTTCTAAGCAGGCGGGCGGCGGGATTCATCGAAGGCTCGCCGCCCGCGCTTCTTTGGTGTATTCTCCTGCCGATGCCCGAGGTCTTGCCCGAAGAGATCGAAGCCCACCGCGACCGGACCTGGCGGCGCATTCCCGAACTGAGGATAGAGGCGGCGACGGAAGCCGAGAGGATGGTCGAGAGCCTGGGGTTCTGCGGAGCCCTGACCGATGCCCGCCGGCCCGGCCCCTCGCTTTACGTGGCCGTGTGCGGCCGCCGGGATGCTTATATGCCGCGAAACGTTCAGAAAGACCCGGAAGCAAGCCTCGCCTGGGTCATCAAGGATGAAGTGATGCGGCGCGGGCGGATTTACTACGCGAAGATCGCCAAGGGGCGGGCGACCTTCATCTCGCGCCGGCTCGTCCCACACTTCAACGCGCTGTGGGGAATACCCCGGCGCCGGGAATCCACGGAGCTATCGCCCGACGCGCGAATGGTGCTCAAGGTCCTGCGCCGCGAGTGGGAGATGGCGACCGGCGACCTGAGAGAAGCCTCCGGAGTCAAAGACCGCGCGCGGTTCACGCGAGCCATCGACGAGCTGCAGCGGAGCATGAAGGTCATTCCGGGCGACGTTCTCTACGAGCCGTGGTTCACCTACATCTGGATGCTTGCCGAAGGGCGTTTCGCCGAAGAGCTTTCGGCCAAGGTGAAGCGCGAGACGGCCCTCTCCGAGGTCGCGCGCGCGTTTCTGACGGGCGCAGGGATGACCGTGCCCGGAGAACTGGCGCGCGTCACGGGGCTGTCGCGGCCCGAGGCGGGGAAGGGAAATCATAAGCTCGTCGCCGACGGCTCCGCCAGCCGCATCAGCCAGGGCACGTACCGCCTGAACGGCATCTGATCCGGCATTTTATCTTCGGGGGCTCAGGCCGGCGCGGCCTCGTTCTCCGGCAGGGCCGACGCTATCTTCTCTCTCGCGAGCCCCACCAGCTCCGATATGTTCTCTTTCGAGTAGCCCTCGGTGCCGATGGGCTCGTGCGCGGTGATGTAGACGGTCGCCGGGTATATCTTTATCTCGCCCTTGGGCATTATCCTCGTGCTACCCGAGATGCTCAAAGGGACGACCGGCACGCCCGCATCCACGGCCATCACGAACGCGCCCTTCTTGAAGGGAAGAAGACGCCCGTCGCGCGAGCGGGTGCCTTCCGGATAGACGACATAGGACTTTCCGCGCTTCAGCATCTCTGTGGCGGTCCGCGCGCTCTCGATCGCCGACTGCGTGTTGCTGCGGTCTACCGGCACGACCCCCATCAGGCCGATCCCGTAGCCGAAGAGCGGATACTTGAAGACCTCTTTCTTCGCCAGGAAGCCGGGGTTGCGTTTCAGGTACGTCACGAGCAGGGGCACCTCGATGAAGCTCTGATGATTCGGCGTCAATACGTAGGACTGCTTCGGGTCGAGGCGCTCGATCCCTTTCACGACCACGCGAACGCCCACGAGCGCGAGGCCGAGCCTTACGAAGAAGCCGACCGGCTTGAAGATCACGTTCTCGTTGCCTGTGATCAAACAGAGCAGGATGAGAAAGGGCGCGAGGATGGCGATACTCGTGAACCAGAAGCCCAGCAGAAAGATCCCGCGCACTCGTGCCATCGTTTATGTCCCTGTACGTCCGTATTGGGTCGAGTTCAACAAGAAACCTGCGCGGCCGTCTCCCCGCGAATTAGCGCAAGACTACCAGATATGTTAAGCTCTGTCATCCATCGCGAAGGCAGGCCGGGGCCGAGCGCGTGGACGTATCGCAGGCGAGCTTCTCGCGCATCTTTCCACCGAATCGACAAGGGGTTCTCATCGGCTATGACAATCCGCTCTCGTCTCTCCTCGCTCTCGCTTCTGTTTACCCTCTCGACTCTCGCGGCCTTCGCGATAGAAGCGCCGGCGCAGGCCGAAAGGCCGATGCCCCGGCAGGCGGGCGCGGGCATTCCGACTCCCCGGTCGTTCCTCGGGTTCGAGCCGGGCGCGCCGCGCGAGCTCGCCGGCTGGACGCAGATAGTCGATTACTTCAAGCGGCGCGATGCGGCGTCCGACCGCGTCTCCGTGCATGAGGCGGGCCTTTCGACCGGCCGCCGCCCGTTCATCTACGCGCTCATATCTTCGGAAGAGAACATCCGAAACCTTCAAATGATTCGCGAGGCGCGCGCCAGGCTCGCCGACCCTCGCCTGATCGGAAGCACCGAGGAGCGGGAGAGATTGATCCGCGAGACCCCCTCGGTCGTCGCCGTCACCTGCTCGATTCACTCGACCGAAGTCGTCGCGGCGCAGATGTCGATGGAGCTCGCTTACAGGCTCGCGGCGGACGATTCGACATCGACCGCCGGCGTGCTGCGGAATACGGTCCTGGTGCTCGTGCCCTCGGTCAACCCCGACGGCATAGACATAGTCGGAAATTGGTACAAGAAAACGTTAGGCACGAAGTTCGAAGGCTCGAACCCGCCCGAGCTCTATCACCTCTACGCGGGCCACGATAACAACCGCGACTGGTTCATGCTCACGCAGGTCGAGACGCAGATGGTCTCGAAGCTCTTCTGGCGCGAGTGGTTCCCGGAGGTCGTCTACGACGTGCACCAGCAGGGCCAGTACGGCTCGCGCATGTGCGTGCCGCCCTTCTTCGATCCCGCGAACCCGAACATAGACCCGGTGCTGCTCAGGCAGGTCGGGGCATTCGGAATGAAGATGGCCGCGAACCTGACGGCCGGCGGATTCAAAGGCATCGCCACGAATTCGACCTATGACATGTGGTGGCACGGGGGGCTGCGAACCGCGCCTTACTATCACAACGCGGTGGGAATCCTGACCGAAGCGGCGTCCGCAAACCTCGCCACTCCGCTTGAGATCAGGCGCGAGCAGCTCCGCTCTCCCACGCGCGGCCTTCAAGACCCGCTCGTCCCCGCCATCAATTTTCCCGCGCCCTGGGAAGGCGGCTCCTGGAGCCCGCGCGACATCATGAACATGGAGCTGATCACCTGCCGCACGCTACTGGAAGAGGTCGCGCTCCATCGCGAGGAGGGTATCCGCAACTTCGTCGCGCTCGCGGAGCGGGCCATCGAAACGGGCAGGCGCGAAGCGCCTTTCGCATACATAATCCCGGCGGCCCAGCGCGACCGGCCGACGGCAGAGCGCATGATCGACATACTCATCCGGCAGGGCGTCGAAGTCCACCGCGCGAAGTCCGGCTTCAGGGTCGGCGATAAGATTTACGATGCCGGCAGCTACGTCATACTGCTTGCCCAGCCCTATCGCGCGAATGTTAAATGCCTGTTCGAAGCTCAAACCTATCCCGACCGCAGGCTCTATCCCGGAGGCCCGGCCGAGCAGCCTTACGACGTGGCCGGGTGGACCTTGCCGATGCAGATGGGCGTCGATTACGCGGCTGCGGGCAAGCCGTTCGACGCGCCGCTCGGTAAGATCGAATCGGCGCACGAGGGCGGGGCCGCCCCCGCTCCGAGTGAGTGGAAGGCGACGGCGGCCCGCCGCACGCCTTACGGGACGCTCTACCTCAGGGCCGATGCCAACAACGCTTATGCCTTCGTCAACGAGTTGTTCAAATCACCCGGCACCGTCTCCGTATACAGGCTGGCCCGCGCGGTAACGATCGGAACCAGCCCTTATAAGCCCGGCGACTTCGTGATCGAGCTCAACGCTCCGAAAGCTAAAGCGAGCGACGGAGGATTGAGACTCGCGGACATTTACAGGCTCGCGGAAAAGCACGCCGTCGTCGAGTATCTTGAATTGGGCAGGTCGGATCTCGCGGGCCGGGATGGCGCCGTGAATCTGAAATCCGCCGCGGACGTGTCGGTCCTCACGCGTCCGCGCACCGCGCTTTATAGAAGCTGGATGGCTTCGATGGATGAGGGGTGGACGCGGTGGGTGCTCGAGCAGTTCGGGTTCGACTACGGCAACCTCACCGACGCGGACGTGCGCGCGGGCAATCTCAAAGACAGGTTCGACGTTGTGATCCTGCCCGATCAGAGCATGCAGCAGATAGTCGAAGGCAATCGCCCCGGCTCTTACCCGGACGAGTACACGGGCGGGATCGCCGAGGCGGGAGTGGCGAGCCTGAAGGCTTTCGTCGAAGCGGGCGGAGTGCTCGTCTGCCTGGACTCGTCGTCGGAGCTCGCGATAAAGCGATTCGATCTGGCCGTCACGAACGCGCTCGACGGATTGCGCCGCGATCGGTTTTACGCGCCGGGCTCGATCTTTCGCGCAACCCTCGACGGCTCGCACGCTATCGCGTCGGGAATGGCGGCCGAAGCCGATCTCTATTTCGTGAGCGGCTCTCGCCGCGCGGCTCCCGACGAAAGCCCGCCGCCGGCCCGAATAGAAGAGGCGCCCCTTGTCAGCGCGTTCGCTTTCGAAATCTCGGACCCCGCGCGGGCCGCGTCGGTCGCGCGGTATACGGAAGGCAATCCGCTCAGGTCGGGATGGCTGCTTGGCCCGCAGCACATAGCGGGCAAGTCGGCGCTGGTCGATGCGAAACTCGGGAGCGGTCGCGTGATCCTGTTCGGCTTTCGCCCCCAGCATCGGGCTCAGACCTGGGGAACTTTCAAGCTCCTGTTCAACTCGATCATGCTGGGTGGAGTCCGGAAGAGGTGACGAATCAGACGGCGAGGCGGGCGTGGGTCTTCATTCGCGCGATGCAGGCCTGGAGGTGCTCGCGCATCCCGGCGGCGTCGGCGTGAGCGCGGCGGCCGTGGCCCGGCAGCACCCATTCGAAACGGTAATCGAGCAATCGCTCCATCGACGCGAGCTGCTCGCGCCAGGAATACCAGCAGACATTCGGCGACGCGTACAGAGACCTGTGCGTGTCGGACCACCAGAGATGGTCTCCGGTAAAGAGGAACCGGTCGCGGTAGAGCAGCACCGAGTGGCCGCGCGTGTGGCCCGGAG
>DATLMR010000240.1:0-24833 GCA_035537555.1 Blastocatellia bacterium | reverse complement strand
TTCGGGCGCGCGTTGCTTGGCGAATTCGAGGTAAGGCAGGGCAAGGTCGAACTTGCTCTCCTTCACATAGACCGCGCCCATGTGAAAGTTGAACATTGCGTTGTCGGGCTGAACTTTAAGGGCCTGGGCGAAACAACTGCGGGCGCGGTCGAGGTTTTTCATCTCGGTCTCGAAGGTGTAGGCCCGGCCCAGAGTGTCCCACAGAGTGCTCAGGTCCGGGGCTTCCTGGAGGCCGCTTTCCGAAAGCGCGATTGCGCGGTCGATGTGGGCGCGCTCCCTGGTCGCTTCGTAGACGAGGAGGTGGGCCGCCGCCAGGTTGCTCACGACCGTGAGGTTATGCGGATCGAGCTTTACGTACTCCTCGTACGTCTCGACTATCTTGTCCGCCCTCTGCTCCTTGATGTAGTGGGTCCCGAGGATGAAGTAGGCCATCGATTGATCGGGGGCGGCCTCGACGCCGTGTGTCCAGAGCGTCAGGTCGTCCTTCCAGACCTGATTCTGGGCGATGGTCTTTCCCGTGAACAGGAGGGCGATCACGACTATGACGGCCGCCTGCGCGGTGCGGCGCGTGCCTATGGCGAGCCATTGCTCCACCGGGAGCTTCGCCAGCCCCACGGCGATCAGCAGGGAGAAGCCGATCGAGGGGAGATAGAGGTACCGCTCCTGCACCATGAAGCTCTCCGCGAACGCGCCCAGGTTCAAGACCGGCAGCAGGTTTATCGCGAACCAGATGATGGCGAACCTCGCGACGTGAGAGCGCCTCAGCCGCCAGAGCCCGAGTGCCACCCCGAGCACGGCTATCAGAGGCAGGAAGAAACGGGGGCTCAAGGGGCTGGATACCATCGGAGTCTCGTGGAAGAGCGAGAGGGAAACGGGCCAGAAGAGCAGGCCGATATATTTTGTGATGACGAGCGGGATCGTAAGCAGAATTTCGCCCGTGGAGTAGCGGGTGTAGGTCGTGTCGTTCAGCCAGAACCCGAGGGCGTATATTCGCATGATGAAATATATCAGCGAAGCCAGGATGAAGACGGTACTCATGAGGGCGGCTGACTTCAGACGGGCCATAAAAGGCTTGTCCTGATTGATGATGAAGATTTCATACGCCGCGATGAATATCGGAAGACTGACGGCGGGCTCTTTGGTGAAAGCCGCGAAGACGAAGAGTATCATTCCGAACAGAAGGTACTTCAACCGGTCGCGGTCCCGGTAGAGCATGTAGCAATAGAACGCTCCCAGAAGGAAGATCGCGAGTATCGGATCAGTGAAGCCGCTTATCCAGGCTATCGATTCGCTGCGCAACGGGTGAACCGCGAACAGTATCGCCCCGATGGCCGCTATGCGAACGTCCTTCGTGACCTTCTCCATTATCGCGAACGCAAGGTAGACCACGAGCATGTGCATCAGGATGTTCATCAGATGCCAGCCCGGGGCCCAGTCTCCGAAGGCCGCCCACGCGAACATCATGTAGATCAAGACGGTCGGGCGGTAGTAGGGCGTGGTCGGCTTGATGGCCTCGTTGGGGTCGGCCTCTTCGCGCGCGCGCCAGAACCACGCCTCCGTGACCATCGCGGTCGGAATGTTCGACAGGCTTTGGATGAATGGATTGGAGAGTATCTGGGTCGTGTCGTCGTATGCGAACCCGTTGAACAGAGTGTTGAAAAACGCCACGAAAGTCAGGGTGAGGATCAAGCCGACGACCCATCTGCGCGACAGGCCGCGGCTCGCCTCCACTGAGGGCTGCACTGGTTTTTTTACCGCCCGGTTTTTCTTTGACATGTGCTACCTGCTGACTCTATCAAGAGAATGTTTAATGTGATGACTTGTCTCTTTAGTACGCCGAATTAGGTAAGAGAAATGCTAACGTGTGCTCAAAAAGGTGTCAATTAGGAATATCGCCGAACAGAGACGGCGACCGCCGCATGTCAAAACATCGGAGAGGCGTTTCTCGAAGGCTTGACCTTACCGCCCTTACCCCTCAAAGACCACCAAACCCGCGCCACGTCGAAGAGCGCTTCCTTGAGGACATTGCCTTTGACGCCCTGCGCCTTTCCGGTCCGCCTGGCCGAAACTTCGACCGGGTACTCGGTAATTCTGTACCCTGCTCGGGCCGCTTTGATCAGCCGCTCGGCTTCCGTAAAGGGCGACCTGGAGACGAGCTCGAACCGCTCGATGATCTCTCGCTTCACCAGCTTGACCGCGCCCGCGTCGTACGTCCTGACTCCGAAAAGCGCGACCGGAATGAGGTTGAAGCCCCGCGATACGATCTCGCGGGCGAGGCCGTAATGTTTCTTCTTCCTCGCCGCGATTACTATGTCCCAGTCCTTCGCAAGCGGGAGCATATCGAAGAGGATGGAGGTCTGCCATTGCCGGTCGGTCGAGTTGAGAAATACGTAGTCCTTGGAGGCCACCCGGTAGAGGTGCTCGAACGTCTCCCGGATGCCGAGGTTTCGCGCGTGGTGCAGCACCCGCATCCGGCCCAGCTCGCTCGCCACCCGGTCGATGATCGCCCCCGTGCCATCTTTCGACCCGTCGTCGCAGACGATGATCTCGTAATCGATGCCGGACGCTGACAAAAGCTCGTGCGCTTCCCGCAAGACGTCCGCGATAGTGAGCTCTTCGTTGTATGCGGGAAAGCATACGGAGACGCTGGCAGCGATCATGCTTTCCTCCTCCGGCCTGCCGGTCATCGGGTGCGGGGCTCCAGATGCGCGGGCTCGATCAAGCCTGCGCATCTACGGCCCTCTTCTGGAATCGCCTGATGGACCCGGCGACCGCCTCTATCTGTCCGGGCGTGAGCTCGGCGAACATCGGAAGGGAGAGCGTTTCGTTCGCCGCGCGCTCGGTTATAGGAAAGGCCCCGGCCGCGTACCCGAGGTCTTCGTTCGCGGGCTGGAGATGGGCGGGGATCGGGTAGTGAATATTGGTTTGAACGCCGTCCGCCTTCAGGTGCTCCTGCAACTCGTCGCGCAGGGGGGTGAAGATCGGGAATATGTGATAGATGGGACGGCCATACTCCATCTCTTCGGGGAGGCCGACCCCGGCCCCGGCGAGGAGCCGCCTGTAGGTCGCGGCGTGCTCTCTACGCGCGGAGTTCCAGTCGTCCAGGCGGCGCAGCTTGACTCCCAGTACCGCGCCTTGAATGCCTTCGAGTCTGTAATTGTAGCCGACGATCTCGTGATGGTACTTGCGGCTCGACCCGTGATCGCGCAGCAGCCTGGCGAGCTTATGGAAGTCGGGGTTACTGGTCACCACCGCGCCGCCCTCTCCGTAAGCTCCGAGATTCTTGCCGGGGTAAAAGCTGAAGCAGGCTATGTCGCCGATGCTCCCGGCGCGCCTGCCTTTGTACTCCGCGCCGTGTGCCTGCGCCGCGTCCTCGACCACTACGAGGTTATGGCGGCGCGCGATCTCAAGAATCGGGTCCATGTCGGCGCACTGGCCGTAGAGGTGGACGGGCATGATGGCGCGGGTCCTGGGAGTGATCGCGGCTTCGACGCGGGCCGGGTCCATATTGTAGGAGCGAGGGTCGATCTCGACCAGGACGGGCGTCGCTCCGGTGTGGCGAATGGCGGCCACGGTCGCGACGAAGGTATGGCTTACGGTGATCACTTCGTCGCCGGGCTTCACGCCCGCCGTCATCAGCGCGAGGTGAATGGCGCTCGTGCCGGAGTTGACGCCGAGGGCGTACTCCGCCTGGCAAAATCGCGCGAAATCGGCCTCGAAGCTTTCCACGGCTTCTCCCAGAATGAAGGAACAGTCTTCAATCACGCGATTGATCGCTTCATTCACCTCGGTCTTTATGCTCTGGTACTGCGCCTTGAGATCTACGAATGGAATCATCTGTGTTCCTCTGAAATTGGTAATTCGACTACGTTGCCGCGCTCTCTGAGAGACTTCTCGGCGGCTTCGAGCAGGCGGACTATGCGAAGGCCCGTGGCCCCGTCGGTTAGGGGGCGAGCCTCTCCCTTGATACAGGCGGAGAAATGAGCTGCTTCGGCGCGCAGCGCCTCGACGTTGTCCAGGCGCGGAGCCCACATATCGCCCGAGCGGTAGCTGACAAGCAGGTCGTAAAGCGCCTCGGGCTTTTGAGAGACCGTGATGCCTTTGTCGTAAACTTTTATCTTTTCGCTCGGCTCCAGGTCGTCGTAAACGATCATGCGCTCGCTGCCGCCTATGAGCGTGCGCCTAACTTTGACGGGAGCCAGCCAGTTGACGTGGAGGTGGGCGATCTGCCGGTCCGGGAAGAAGAGCGTGAGGTACGCGACATTTTCAGGCTGGCCCGATATGTGGCTCATGCCGGTGGCGGAGACGGCAACGGGGTTTGAAGCCAGCACGTAATCCATGATCGAGAGGTCGTGAACGGCCAGGTCCCAGATCACGTTTACGTCGTGCTGGAACAACCCGAGATTGACGCGCACCGAGTCGTAATAATATATCTCGCCCAGCGTGTTGCTCTCGGCAAGCTCCTTGATCTTCCTCACCGCTCCCGTGTAGACGAAGGTGTGATCGACCATAAGGATCAGGTCACGCTCGGCCGCCTCGTCGATGAGCCTTTGCGCCTGCTCGCTATTGGAGGTCAACGGCTTCTCGACCAGGACGTGCTTGCCCGCCTGCAACGCCTCAAGGGCCAGCTCGAAGTGGGAGGAGACCGGAGTGGCTATTGCAATGGCGTCGATTTTCGGGTCGGCGATCAGCTCATGGTAGTTGCTCACGGCTCTCACGGAGGGATACCTGCTCTCGACGTCGGCGAGCCTTTGCGGGCGCAAGTCGCTCACTGCTCTGACGGTAGTCTCCGGGGAATCCATGAAATTGCGAACCAGATTCGGACCCCAGTATCCGTAGCCGATCACTCCAACACCGATCATAAAACTCCTGAATAATCGCCCGCGCTTCTAAAGTAAAACCGGCGAGGTCAATCGCGAAGAAGGTCCTTCTTCTTTTCGGCATTCTCTCTGTCTCTTGCATCGCCGATCACGCGCGCGGGCACGCCGGCGACTATGGCGAAATCGGGAACATCGCGCGTCACCACGGCCCCCGCCCCTACCAGCGCGCCGAGGCCGATCGTTATTCCGGCGAGTATGGTGGCGTTGCTGCCGATGGTCGCCCGGCGCCTGACCGTAGTCTCTATCAACCGCCAGTCTTCTTCGCCCGCAAGCTTGCCCTCCCCGGTCGTCGCGCGGGGTAGCAGGTCGTTTGTGAACATCACCCCGTGGCCGATAAAGACCTCGTCTTCAATAGTCACCCCCTCGCATATGAACGAGTGCGAAGATATTTTGCATCGAGCCCCTATGAAAGCATTCTTCTGTATCTCGACAAAAGCGCCGATCTTGGTTTCGTCGCCTATCGAACAACCATAGAGGTTGACCAGGTCGGGCTGGAAAATCCTGACTCCTTCTCCCAATCGCACATCCGAGGTAACCGGCATATAAAACCCTCCTGCCGAAATCCATACGCGGAGCATCAAATTCTTGCCAATGCTTCTCTGCTTTTTAAGTATGAGACGGGCTCTTAGGCAAGTCGACTTTCAAATTGGCGTCCTCGCCCCGGGACCGGCCGTAACGCGGAGCAAAGGCACTTTCAAAATAAGGCGAAGTTTAATGGGGCGACAATAAATATGTCAAATGCGTTTGTGGGCGGTCCCTCGGGGCGGGCGGGGCGGCGGCGGGCGGCCCTCATGTATCGTTTCGCTAGAGATTAAGCCGGGTCTGTAAGCCTCGAATGCGCGGCTTTTTCACGGGTTCTTGATCCACCTGTCGAGCACCCACGCTTCCGTATCGGCGCGGTCCCCTTCGAGAATGAGCACTCTGACCTTGCTTCCCGAAGTGCCGAGAGTCTTTACCCGCACCTCGTTCTCGATGGTGAAGGCCCTCCCCGCTTCGATCAGGCTTTGAACCTTCGGGTCGTTTCGGGAAGAGAGCGCCCTGATCAACTCATCGAACGCCTCTTCGTCAGACGCGAGCGTGATGCGGTTATAGCCCGCGATGGAGATTCTGGTCGCGTTCTTCAAATCTTGCGCCGAAGGGCTTGCGGCGGCAGGATGGGCGCGCCTGTTTGAAAGGAAAGAGATCGCGATGACGGAGACGACGGCGAGGCCCGCCAGGGCCAGCACCAGCCAGCGGGCGCCGCCAGATTTCAGCCTGCCTTCGAGCCTGAAGCGCCGGGTGCGAGCGGCCGCGGGTTCCGATACCGGGCTCTCCATCATGGGGGGCGGCGCGATCGAGACCTCTTCGACGGAGCGCGGGTCGAGCGGTTCGCCGCGAGCGCCCCTCCTCATATCGCCCGACAGGCTCAGTCCGACGATAGCCAGGAGCGCGAGCCCCGATACGATCGTCCCGGTGGTACGGGGCATAGTATTGACGAAGGAGACTTCGACGTCGTGCTCGCCCGACGGCATCTCGACCATCTGAGAGCCGTACAGGTCGGTCTTGACCTCTACCGGCTTGCCGTCGATCTTCGCCACCCAGCCCGGGTAATTATAGGTCTTCAGTCTCAGGAAGCCCGGCTTTTCAGAGGATACGTGCACCTCTCGGTTCTGCGCGTCCCATCTCTTGATTTCGGCCACTCCGCCGCCGGGCTCTAACCTTACTGGCGGGACATCGGGCAGCAGGTGAGGCGGCACCGCGCCCTTGGGCGTGAAGCCTGAATCGACGTAGACCGCGGGCGGCTTGTAGGTGGGGCTTGAGAGCGCTTCGAAGATTACATAGCGGGCCGAAAAGTAGAACGTGATGACGAAGACTATCACCACGCCCGCCCGACCCGGCGAGATCGCCCAGAACGGTTTCCGGCTGGCGGCCCACAGCTTTTCGATTGCAGCCGCAACCAGCAGGCACGCGAAGAAACCCGCGATCACGAGCCACCGCCAGGCAGGCGTCGCGACCTGAATCCTCGGCACGAACCTTAGAATCAAGCTTGCGGGCGCCGTGTTGAAGAGTGTCGTGAGCACCGCCATTACGACCCATATCCTCACCTGTCTCGTCGCCTCGCGGTCCATACCGTCGTAGACGGGACGCCCTTTGAAAGCGGTCTGCGCCAGTATCGCGAGCGCCGTAATCAGGGTCAGCAACTGGATCGCGAAGACCAGATTGATGAGGATCAGGAAATGGTCGGTAGGCAAAGGAAGCGTGAAGTAAGTCTTGTGGTAGGGCAGGAGCTCAGTGGCCCACTCGTAAATATACTTCGATTCGAGTGCCGCAGGGAGCCAGTAGATCGCGCTCAGGAATAGCCCGAGCGCCATACCCGAAGCTATGCGAAGGCCGATCTTCCAGTCCCTCTCGGAGATCGTCCATACGACCGCGTAGAGGGCGAGAACATAAGTGAACAGGTAGCTCACGGGGAGGTGGGTCAGCAGGTAGAGCCCGTAAATGAGGCCGAGCGCGGCCAGGTTCCGCGGCTCTCCCCGCCGTCCCGACTTGTAGGCGAAGTACATCACGAGCGGGATGAAGGCGTAGCCCAGGAACTGCGGTATGGCCCCCTGCCAGTAAAGGTTCAGTATGTGAAAGGGCAAAAGCATGTAAAGGATTGCCGCCGCCGCGCTCCCCGTCCTGCCGAGAAAGACGCGGGCGTAGAGATAGAAAGCGAGCCCCGATCCCGCGAGACCGAGCGCCGAGAGGGCGAAGAGGCCGTTCACCCAGTCGCCGAATATCGCGTTGAATAGAGACATCAGGTAAAACTGGCCCGGCGGGTAGAAATTCATGGTGACGACGCCGTACCCGTGATTGACGTTAGGCAGCCACCGGGGGTAGATGACCCCGGACCTCAAGACCCGGTCGAATTCCTGGGCCTGCGGCAGGTGCATTACCAGATCATGCGTGACGAAGAGCTTGTAGACCTCGCCCGTCTCGGCGGACTTTTCGCGCCTCGAAAGGTAAAAGGGGGCGACGGCCGAGGTGCCGATGAGCAGGGCCACTGCCGCGTAGAGGACCAGCCTTTTCCGCCTCTGCCTGGTGCCCGGAGAAGACTTGCCTTTCAGCACGGCGTTCTCGATCTGTTCCTCTATCCGCATCCGCACCTCGAATGAGCGTCGATTACCGGAGGAGATTCTTCTAACACAACGAAAAGGGGGCGACAAGGTTAAAACCGGGAGGGCCCACGCCGGCGATTCGGGCGCGGTTGAATAAACAAACGTGTATGGTATTATTCGTTTCGCCCAAAAATGGTTCCGGTATTTTCGGCGACCGCCAGAGTCAATTTTCAAATGTCTGTAGAGGAATCAGCCCAAGTCAAACATTCAGCCCCGGCCTTCGAGAGCGTGGTCGGCCCGCCCCCGGACCTGTCGGAGCTCGAATTGTCCGTCGTTATGCCTTGCTTGAACGAGGCAGAGACGCTCGTCACCTGCATCGCAAAGGCTCGGGAGGCGCTCGACGCCAACAACGTGCGGGGAGAGATACTCGTCGCGGATAACGGCAGCACCGATGGCTCGCAGAGGCTGGCCGAAGAGATGGGCGCTCGCGTGGTTCCTGTCGAGGCGCGCGGCTACGGGAACGCTTTGATGGGCGGCATTCAGTCGGCGCGCGGCAGGTACATTCTCATGGGCGACGCGGATGACAGCTATGACTTCGCCGACATCGGCCCCTTCATAGAGAAGCTGCGCGCCGGGTACGAGCTCGTTATGGGGAATCGATTTAAAGGCGGAATCAGGCCCGGAGCGATGCCCGGCCTTCACAGGTACCTTGGAAATCCGGTCCTGACCGGATTGGGACGCCTCTTCTTTCACAGCCCCTGTGGAGATTTCCATTGCGGGATGCGGGCCTTCGAGAAAGAAGCCATCCTGAAGCTTGATTTGAGGACCACGGGGATGGAGTTCGCGAGTGAGATGGTCGTGAAAGCCACTCTCAGGAAGATGAGGATCGCCGAAGTCCCGACGGTCCTCTCTCCCGACGGAAGGTCGCGCGCCCCGCACCTGAGAAGCTGGAGGGATGGCTGGCGTCATCTGCGATTCCTTCTCCTGTTCAGCCCCCGATGGCTCTTTCTGTATCCGGGAATTCTTTTGATGCTTACGGGGCTGATCACGGGTGGCCTGTTGCTGCCCGGTCCCGTCTATGTCGGAAGCGTCGGCCTCGATATTCACACGCTGCTGTATGCAGCGGTGGCGACCATTTCAGGTTTTCAGGCGATCCTGTTCGCGGTCTTCACGAAGGTATTCGCCATGAGCGAGGGGCTGCTCCCGAAAGACCCCAGGCTTACGAAGCTCTTCAAGTACATGAACCTGGAGCTCGGCCTGATCGTCGGGGCTCTGCTTATAATATTCGGCCTGGGCGCATCCATTCACGAGGTAAGCTCGTGGAGCGCCGGAGCGTTCGGGCCGCTGAATCCGTCCAAGACGCTGCGAGTTATAATCCCCGCAGCCACGGCTCTCACGCTCGGCTTGCAGATGATCCTCTCAAGCTTCTTTCTGAGCGTCCTGGGCCTGAGCCGGAGATAACCGTCTCTCTCCGGCCGACGACTTCCTGACACTTGCGACGAGTCCGAAGCCGCGCCTGCCTCCGATCAACCTATCCATCTTCGAAAAAGCCTGAAGCAGGGGGAAAGCGAGGGTGTAGAGCCGAAAGGCAAGCCCGCCCTCCGCTTCCGCTGCTTCAGACCATGTCCACGAGCGACGCCCGTGCGCCAGCCTTTGATAGATGATATGAGAGAGGCTGACCATGTCGACCGCGACGCGCGTGAAGAATCGCATGTAGAAAGCGTGGCGCTCGATCTCGAGCCCGTGACGGGCCAGCAGCGCCGCGAGCGACCGTTCGTCGTAGCCGGGTCTCACATGAAATTCCGGCCCGGGAAAATCGTGGACCGTCTTGATTCTCAATGCTTCGAGAAATCCGGTGAAGCCGATCCCGGTGTATGGCACGGTGATGACGGCCCGGCCGTCTTGCGAGAGCACGCGCGAAATCTCTCGGACGGCTGAGTCATCGTCTTCTAGATGCTCGAGAACTTCGCTGCAAAGCACGAACCTGAACGCGCCGCTCCTGAAGGGAAGCGCCGTGGCCATCGCCACCACGCCCGGCTGCTCCGCGGCCGAGGCGTTTCTCATCCTGTCCCGAAAATATTCGAGATTAGGCCTGTGAAGATCGACGCAAACGGTCGGCCTGTTGCCGAAGACGTGAAATGTCGTGTATCCGGTCCCGATTCCGATATCGAGAGCCAGCCCCTCTCCCGCCACTCGCAGCAGCTCTTTGATCACGGGAATCTTGTCCAGGGTCGGGAGGTCGAAGGCGCTTACACCGGCCACGGCCGCCGCGACCCCGGACTCAGGTGAACTGTTACCGGCTTCTCGAATCTTCATAACACGACCCGGCCCTGTAGCCGAGAGACTTAATCCGCCGCTACCGACCCCGCGAGAGTCAGGACCTTTTCGGCATAGCGCCGAGCCATCGCCGGCAGGCTCCACTCGCGCAGCACAAGCGCGCGCCCTCTTATCGCCTGATCCCGGCCCAGCTCCGGGTCGTCGAGCAGGCGTGAGACGACATCTTTTATGGCCGGGGCGGCCCGTTCGACGGGGATACACGCGCCCTCGCGGCCTAGCATCTCCGCGAAGCCTTCGCTCCTTGAAACGATTACGGGCAAGCCGGCCGACATCGCTTCCTGAACTGAAAGCGGGAATCCTTCTCCGTGCGACGGCAAGAGAAAAAGGTCCGCCGCCTTGTAGGCCCTGTCCATCGACTCGGGAGGAAAGAAAGGCTTCCAGATCAGGTTCGCGCTGTCGAGGGGCAGCTCACTTGCCAGAGGCCCGTCTCCGATCACCAGGAATTTAACGGAAGGCATCAGGCGGCAGACCTCCAGAAGAATGTGCACGCCCTTCTTCTCTACGAGGCGTCCGACGAAGATCACGACGGAATCGGAGTCGGCCAGCCCCATTTCGCCGCGCGCGACACTTCTTTCCTCTTCTGAAGGCGGGCGAAATCGATCCGTGTCGATGCCGTTGGGGATCGCCTCCGCGTTCTCAGGCCGTTTCGCCAGGAGTTTTACGACGAACTCCTCGGCGGCCCGGGTCGAGTAGATCAGATACGAAACGCCCGCGAGGACCCTCCGCCCGATGATCCCGTAGGCGAGTCGCTCCAACCAATTGAGGACCTTCGAGCGGTAAGTCACGAAGCCGATGTGCTGCGACAGCAGGACCTTCTTATGCCGGCGGCGAGCGAACACGAGCGCCAGGGCGCTCCCGAGATATAGGCAATCGTGAACGTGAATAACGTCGGCCCACTCGACAAGCCGCGAGAGCTCCCGGCACCCTCGCCATCCCCAGAGCGGCCAGGGAACCCCGAGCCGTTCTTCGAGCCCGTTCCAGCAGGCGACCCTTACGCGAGATCCTTCGACGGGGTCCGCATCCCTCGGAGCGCGGCTCGCGATCCACCTGACCTCGAAGCCGAAATCGCCGTATGCTTTGAACAGGGACTCGGCCACGAGCTCTATCCCTCCGATGTGAGGAGGCATGTAATGAGAGACGATGAGCACGCGGGCGGCGCGCTCCGAGCGGGGGGCCGGGTCGCGGGCGGTCACCCGGCCTTTCAGGGTTTCTATATCCTTCACCTGTTCCATAATCGAGAGCCGGGCGACCGGGCCGCATAAATCAACATAACCTCGCTTTGAGCGGGTCCTTTTCTCGAAATCTGATTTCAAGAGGAATAAATCTAGCAGGGCCGGGTAATTCTAAAAAGTTGAACCGGGCAATATAGTTTCCGGCTTCGGGCGGGCGGGTCGAGAATAAGAGGAAATTAAACATCCGAAGTCTTGATTTCGAGCCATTGTAATAATATGATTGCGCGCGGAACGGGCGACCGGATGGTCGCCAGGAAGAGGATAGATCGGCCTGATATGCAGGCTGATCCACGCACAGTGATAGGTGGTATTCGCCGTACCTTACCATCTCCTTTCATTAACAGGTAGTAATTGAGCAATGGGTTTAGGACCGTCCTGTGAGCGGTTGCTTTTAGTCTTGGCGATTGTCGCCCTGGCGGCAATCACTGGATAAATTCGCATTCGTAAACTGGCAGAGGTACAAATAACCTCCTGTCCGGTTGATTTGCCCCATTGAAAGGAGTCAGACATGTCATCAATTAAAAGAGTTTTAAAGACAACGTCCCATCTCTTGATGAGTCGCTTCTCGCTTTTCTTATCCGTGGCCGTGCTGGTAACGGCCGCCAACATCGTCAGCCCTGTCAGGCAGGTAGTCGAAGCGCAGGCGAATTGTACCCCGTCGATCCCGGTTCCGGGCACTTCGGACATCTACCTCGCGGGCCGGGCTGCCGGAGCGACCGCGGATCGAGTAGACGTGGCCCCGGCCCAATCGCCCGTGCTGGCGAACGGGTCGATCACGTCAGGCGCAACTTTAACCTTTACATCGGTAACCGGAACCGTTACGCACGGCCCCAACGACGGGTGCTGTGCAACCACAGGCCCGGAAGGCGGCTTCATCACAGGCCATGACATCGGCGCGCAGAACGGTATTTCCAACATCATCGCGCCGGTGAACTCTTTAATCGGAGTCTTTCTGGGGCCCGGGCTTCCCCCCGGCGCCGCCCCGTCTACTCTCGATTTCAGCACTCCCGCGAGCCGGGATTACCTGACCTTGAGCCCGCAGCTCCATCAGGTCTTCTTCATCGGAAACGGATTGACCAGCACAAACGCCACCCAACAGGTGATAGCGCCTGCGGGAGCGACCCGGCTCTTCCTGGGCACGATGGACGGCTACGATTCATTCAACAACCTGGGCTCTTTCTCGGTGACGGTTTGCATCGTCCCTTGCGTGAATCCACCTAACATCACCGTGAATAATACGACCGGCCAGTGCGGGGCGAACGTGACCTTCCCGCCGGGCTCCGGAGCCTGCGCCCTTACGACCTGTTCTCCGGCCTCCGGCTCTTTCTTCCCGGTTGGCTCGACCAGCGTCACGTGCAGCACTTCGGGCGGAGCGTCGGTAACCTTTACCGTCACTGTCAACGACACTCAGCCTCCGACAATCACCTGCCCGGCGAATTTCACGACCACGAACACCACGGTCACTTTCCCGAACCCGGCGGTCTCCGATAATTGCCCGGGCGCGACCGTGTCATGCGTGCCTCCGTCGGGCTCGACCTTCCCGGCGGGCGCGACGACGGTCAATTGCACGGCGAAGGACGCCAGCAACAACACGGCAGGCTGTAGCTTCGTAGTCACCGTCGATTCGGGCTTCATCTGCCTTGAGGATGACGAGAACATAATCAACATCATCAGGGTCAACCTGACGACGGGTGAGTATATGTTCGTTAGCTGCCAGAACTTCACCTTGAACGGCCAGGGCATCGTCAAGAAGAAGGGTTGCAGCATAACGGTGGAAGATATAAGGGCCGATCGCCGGGTCCAGATTCAGGTAGACATCTGTCTCAGGCGAGGCACGGCAGCCGTTCAGAGCTTCACCGCGAACAAGACCTTCCCGATTACGGATAGAAACATCGATAACAATCCTTGTGTCTGTCCTTCGTCGTTCTAAGCTCCGTTCGACTCAGCTTCGTATTGGAAGGCCGGTCGCCCTGTGCGGCCGGCCTTCTCATTTTTGCGTTACCTTCCAATATATCCGGAGCTTTCGCGGCCCCTCGCTCCTCCTCGTGCCCTGAATGTGCCGGTAGATGCCCGGGCGTCCGGACTACCTGCATTGCATATGGAGTGCCCGATTGCTAGACTCGAACACTTGGGGGAATTAATTAATATGAAGAGCGCGGACCGGACGAACGAGGCCGAGGATCTCAAGGGCACGATAGTCAGGAGGGGCTTCGGCCTCAAGGGCGAGATACGGGAATTCCTGGCCATCGATTATCACAGCGATCTTGTAGACCGGATCAAGAGTCAGGGCTATGAGCTCAAAGTGGGCCGCCTGACATTTCGGCTGGCCCAGGAATTCGGCTTCTGCTACGGCGTCGATTTCGCGCTCAATCTCGCCTACGAGACGCGCCGTAAGTTTCCCGATAAGCGAATCTTCCTGACCAACGAGATCATCCACAACCCGCGAGTGAATACGCGCCTGCACCAGATGGGCGTGGAGTTTCTCGATTCTCCTCCCGGCAGCCCCGGCAGGTTCGCGGCCGTTACTCCCGAAGACATTGTGATGATCCCTGCTTTCGGCGCTCCCGTGGATGAATACAGGGAACTGAAGGAGAAGAACTGCATCGTCGTCGATACTACGTGCGGCTCCGTGGTGGCGGTCTGGAAGCGCGTCGAGCGATACGCGTCCGAAGGGTTCACGGCTATCATTCACGGCAAGCATCATCACGAAGAGACTCGCGCGACAAGCTCACAGGCGCTCAAGTACGAGGGCGGAAGCTTCCTCGTCGTGCTCGACAAGCTGGAGGCCGAGTACGTCTGTCGTTATATAGTCGAAGGAGGGGACAGGCATGACTTCCTTTCGAGGTTCGCCGACGCATGCTCTCCCGGCTTCGACCCCGATACCGACCTTATGCGCGTCGGCCTGGCAAACCAGACCACAATGCTGAGCAGCGAATCGCTCGAGATCGCCGAGATGTTTCGCGAGGCGATAGAGACAAGGTATGGGAAAGAATCTACCCCGGACCGCTTCCGCCATTTCGACACCATCTGCACCGCGACCCAGGACAGGCAGGACGCGGTCAATAAACTGGTGCGCGAGGATATCGATCTTATGATCGTCATCGGAGGCTATAACAGCAGCAACACCAGCCACCTCGTAGAGATCTCCAGCCTCTATAAGCCCGCCTACCACGTCTCTGACGCCGGTTGCATCGTCTCTTCATCCGAGATCAGGCATAAGCCGGTGGGCGAGGAGCTTGAGGTCGTCACGCGGGGCTGGATGCCCGACGGAGAGGTGATTATCGGGATCACGGCGGGCGCATCGACTCCCGATCAACTGGTCGGCGGCGTCATCGACCGCGTCGTAAACTGCTGCTCGGCACCTTGAATCTGTTCGCCCTATAAGCTTCAAGCTTCAAACTTCAAGGCCTTGCAAGTGATTCAATATTCCTGTCTACCGCGAATCGAGAGAGACTGAACGGTTCCATCTCAGCGGCCGAGCTGCCGTCGATAACGTAGCGCGAGATGAGCTCTGCCGTCTTCGGCGCGAGCAGCAGGCCGTTCCGGAAATGGCCCGTGGCAAGGAGCAGATTGGCGAGACCCGCCGGGCCGAGCACGGGCAGGTGATCCGGGGTGTCGGGCCGCAAGCCGGACCACATCTCGACTACTTCGAAGCTCTCAAGGTCGGGGACCAGGCCCATGCCGGAAAGCAGCAGGGACGCGACTCCCTTTGGCGTGTTGCGCTTCTCGAAGCCTTCGTATTCGACAGTAGCCCCGATCAGGATTCTGCCGTCCAGGCGCGGGACCAGATAACAATCCCTCGAATGCACGACGTGTCGTATCGGCGCCTCCCGCCCTTTCACCGCGACCATCTGTCCGCGCGCGGGAACTATGCTGATGTCGACGCCCGCGCGGGCGAGCAGGGAACTCGACCAGCTCCCGGACGCTACGACGATCGTGCCCGCGCCAAGGCGGCCGCTGTCGCAATCTACCCCGACCGCCCTCTCGCCTTCCACGAGTATCTCCCTCACGTCTTCGCCTTCGACAACCCTGACTCCGGCGCGCTTCAAGGCGACGGCGAGCGCTTCCATCATCTTGCGATTCTCTATCTGGTGCTCCGAAGCGAGAAAGACCCCTCCTATGTTTTCCCTCCGGATCGCGGGTTCCAGCGCGGCCAGGTCCTCGCGCGTCAAGGCCTCCAGGGCGAGCCCGGCCCCGGCCTGCCAGGCGGTCCACTCTTCGGAGTCTCTCTTCTCCTCGTCCTCGAAAAAGACGTGTAAAGCCCCTTCGTCCCGGTACTCCACGTCTATGCCCGAAAGTTCGCTGAGTTCCGATGCGAAGTCGCGGTAAAGCCTGAAACTGTCCATGCAGAGGTCGAAAAACGGGCCGGGGCTCCGCGCTTCCGACTGGGGCGCGAGCATACCCGCGCCTGCTCGTGACGATTCGCAGCCGATGCGGCCCCGCTCGACAATCGTCACCTTCGCCCCGGCCTGCGCCAGCCTGTAGGCGATCGAAGAGCCGATCACTCCTCCTCCGACTACTATTATGTCCTGAACCATACCCGATTATCCTAGCACGTACGCGAGCCAAGGGTCAGGGCCGGTGTCGCAAGTCGCAAGGCCGCATTATCCCTGACCCTTGACGGGAGCCCGCCGCGCCTTATAATATCGAACACTCGTTCGAAATTGTTTTCACGAACGTTTAATTATGCCGGGTGAGTCTCCATCAAGATACGATCAAAAGCTCGTCTACGTGCTTAAGACCTCTGCGGCGATCTTTGCCGAAAAGGGTTATCATTCTACCAGCATCCGCGACATAGCTCGCGCGACGGGGATGAGTCTCTCGGGACTCTACTACTATTTTTCCAGCAAGGAAGAGCTCCTGTTTCTCATACAGGATTACTGTTTCGGGACGGTGCTCGACGAGAGCCGGCGGCTGCTGGCGGGCGTGGACGATCCGGTCCGGCGGTTGAAGCTGCTGATAGAAAATCACCTTAATTACTTCGTGAACAACATGAATGAGATGAAGGTGCTCTCGCACGAGGCGAATTCCATCAGCGGAGATCTCTTCAAAAAGGTGAACAACAAGAAGCGCCAGTATGTCGATCTCGCGATGGAGCTGATCTCTGAAATCGCGCGGGAGCACAAGGTTCAGGGAGTGGACGTGAGGGTGGCGACCTTCTCCCTGTTCGGCATGATGAATTGGATTTACAACTGGTACAACCCGCGCAAGGACGTGGACGCGGCGGGACTGTCGCAGAATATAACGACCCTGTTTCTATCGGGATTCCTGGGCGGAAAGGCACTCGGCGCCGAAAAGGTCGAGACGGGCCGCGAGTCCCACCTGGACCGCAACGTCTCCGTCTGGCAGCAGTGATTCGGTCCGGGGGGCGCATTCGCCCCACAAAGATCGGGAGAATCTTATGACTAGAGAAGCAATGGAGAACGGGCTGATCAACTACGGCGTCGAGAACGGTATCGCCGTCATCGAATTGAACGATCCGCCCGCGAACACCTACACGTACGAAATGATGCGCGACCTCGATGACGCCATCCTCGAAGCCCGCCTCGACGAAGAGGTCCACGTGATCGTGCTGCGCGGCGCGGGGGACAAATTCTTCTGCGCGGGCGCGAATATCAAGATGCTGTTGAGCGCGACCAAACAGTTCCGCTATTTCTTCAGCCTTCACGGCAACGAGACGCTCATGCGCCTGGAGAACACGCAAAAGCTCGTCATCGCCGCGATCAACGGCCACGCGGTCGGCGGCGGCCTGGAGATAGCGCTCGCCTGCGACATTCGCGTCGCGAAGCGAGGCCCCGGAATGCTCGGCTTGCCCGAGATCAACCTCGGCCTGCTTCCCGGCATGGGCGGCACGCAGAGGCTTCCGCGCGTAGTCGGAAAGAGCAGGGGCCTCGAGCTTCTGATGACCGGGCGAACCATCTCGGTTGACGAGGCGCTTGAGATCGGCCTCGTCAGCCACGTCTTCGAGGAAGAGGACTTTTTCAAGAAGGTGCTCGAATACGCGAGCCAGTTCGTCGCGCCCGCGAAGGCCAGCAAGGCCGTCGGGCTGATCAAGCGGTCGGTCCAGACGGGCCTCGAATTGCCGCAGGCCGAGGCCCTCGCGCTCGAACGCGAGCTCTTGCAGCAGCTTTTCGAGAGCGAGGACGCCGAAGAGGGTCTGAAGGCCTACTCGCAGAAGCGCCAGGGTCAATTTAAGGGCAGGTAACAGGGCCGTAATGTTTCGGCGGGCGAGCGCGACGCCGACTCGCCGGCCGCCGGCCCCATAAACGGAGGGAGTTAAATGGCGAAGATGTATGTAGCAGGAGAATCGGTCGATTCCATATCGGGCGAGACCTATGAAGTCCGCAATCCGTCTACCGGAGAAGTTGTCGATACAGTTCCGAAGGGCACCGTGGAGGATGCCCGCAAGGCCATAGACGCGGCCCATCGGGCCTTCGTCGAGTGGAGGCAGACCTCGGCCGAAGAGCGCGCCAACCTTTTATTCAAGTCCGTCGAATTGATCGAGGCGGAGCGAAAGAGTCTCGCCGAGATGCTCACGAAAGAGCAGGGCAAGCCGTTCATGGAAGCGGGAGGCGAGATCGAGCATTTCATCCACGGCATCGAATTCTATGCCGGGCTCGCTTCCAAGGTGCGGGGCGCGCACGTCCCCCTTCCCGCGAAGAATGCCTATGGCATGGTGATTCAAAAGCCGCTCGGCGTCTGCGGCGCGATCGTCCCCTGGAATTTCCCGATCACTCTGATGGGGACGAAGGTCGGCCCCGCCCTCGCGGCAGGGAATACCATAGTAGTCAAACCGGCTTCGACGACCCCTCTGACGACCGTTCGCATCATCGAGCTGATGAACCAGGCCGGGTTTCCCTCCGGAGTCCTGAACGTCATCACGGGGCCGGGAGGAGTCGTCGGCGAAGAGCTGCTCCGCAATCCGAAGGTCCGGCGCATCGCCTTCACGGGGGAGAGCGGCACCGGCAAACACGTGGCCGAGGTCGCCTGCGGGGACTTCAAGCGCGTGACGCTGGAGCTTGGCGGCTCCGACCCCATGATCGTTTGCGACGACGCCGACATCGCGAAGGCCGTGCAGGGCGCGATGGTGGGCCGCTTCTGGAACGCCGGGCAGGCCTGCCTCGCGGTCAAGCGGCTCTACGTCTTCGATAAGGTCTACGACGAATTCGTCAACGGCCTCGTCGGGAAGGTCTCTCGCTACGAGCCGGGCGACGGCATGGCGAGAGCCGAAAAGCCGAAGATCCGCATGGGCCCTCTCCACACGGCCGCCCAACGAGACGAGATCGAGGCCCAGGTCGCGGACGCGATCGACCGCGGCGCGAAGGTGCTTCTCGGGGGGAGCAGGCCCGAAGGAGCGCAATACGAGAAAGGCTTTTTCTTCCAGCCGACTATACTGACGGACGTTCCCGATGACGCGCGGGCGGTGCGAGAGGAGACCTTCGGCCCTCTGCTTCCCATATTCCGCGTCTCCAGCCTCGACGAAGCGATCGAGAAAGCCAACGGCTCGATCTACGGCCTGGGCTCGTCTATCTGGACCAAGAACCTCGACAATATCGAGTCCGCGATAGACAGGATCGAGGCAGGAAACGTCTGGGTCAACTCGCTTCATTACGGCTATGACGAGCTTCCTTTCGGCGGGGTCAAGGCTAGCGGCTTCGGCAGAGAGCACGGGCCCGAGGCGCTCGATTATTACCTGGAGCCGAAAGGCGTGGTCATCACCAGGTAGGTCGCGATCGAAGCAAATCGACGAGCGCCCCGGCCGCGCGATGTGTAAGGCAGTTCGATCACATATCGCGCGGCCGGAGGCGTGGATTCGCTCTGCTGAAAAATCCGTTAGTGTGGGGAGAATTGATATGGCTCAGATGTTGATCGGTGGAGAATGGGTAGGATCGCGCAACGGCGCTATGATCGAGGTCTTGAACCCCGCGACCGGAGAGGCCGTCGATACAGTTCCGCGCGGGACCGTCGAGGATGCCCGCGAGGCGATCGACGCGGCCGAGGCCGCCTTCGCGATCTGGAGCGAATGGAGTCAGGCGAAGCGGGCGGATGTCCTGCGCCGCACCGTCGCCTTGATTCGCGCGCGCGAAAAAGAGCTGGCCACTCTGCTCACCAGAGAGCAGGGCAAGCCGGTCCGCGAAGCGGTGCTTGAAATTCGCCGTTACGCACACACCATCGAGTATTACGCCGGGTTGGGAAAGAATATTCGCGGAGGCTATATCCCGCAGATAGACGACGGCAAATACGGCTTGATCATCAAGCGCCCGCTCGGGGTCTGCGGGGCGATAGTGCCCTGGAATTTCCCGGTCTCTCTGATGGGCAACAAGATCGGCCCGGCGCTGCTGGCCGGAAACACGATGGTCGTCAAGCCCGCCGAAACGACCCCTCTGACCGACCTCAAGGTGATCGGCCTGTTTGAAGAGGCGGGGCTCCCCAAGGGCGTCCTCAACATGGTCACGGGGCAAGGCTCGGTCGTCGGAGAAGAGATCGTGAGCAATCCCAAGGTCCGAAAGATCGGCTTCACGGGATCGACCGAGATCGGCCGGCGCGTGATGGCGACCGCCGCGAAGACGATCAAGCGCGTGACGCTGGAGCTTGGCGGCTCCGACCCCATGATCGTTTGCGACGACGCCGACCTTGACGCGGCTTCAAAGGCCGCCGCCGTCGGGCGCTTCTTCAACTGCGGGCAGGCGTGCCTCGCCATCAAACGGCTCTACCTCTTCGATTCGATCGCCGATGAGTTCATCGAGAGGCTGGTCGCCCGGGTCAAGAAGCTGCGAGTCGGGAACGGCCTCTCTGAAGGAACGGTCATCGGCCCGATGCACAGCGAGAGTCAGCGTGACGAGGTCGAATCACAGGTTCAGGACGCGCTCGACCGCGGAGCCCGCGCCCTGACCGGAGGCGGCAAGCTTCACGGCGAAGACTACGACAACGGCCACTTCTACGCGCCGACTCTGCTGGTCGATGTTCCGGAAGACGCGCGCGTGGCGACCGAAGAAGTCTTCGGCCCCGCGCTCCCCATATTCCGCGTCGGCGACCTGAACGAAGCGATCGAGAAGGCCAACGATTCCATCTTCGGCCTGGGCTCGTCCGTCTGGACGAACGACCTGAACCGGGCTACGCGCGCGGCCGAGCGAATCGAGGCCGGGTATACCTGGATCAACTCGCCGCAGACGATCTACGACGAGCTCCCCTTCGGAGGATTCAAGCAGAGCGGGCTCGGCAAAGAACACGGCATCGAGGCGCTCGACTACTACTCTGAAACCAAGGCGGTCGTCGTCAGCACTTCCCTGGAATCGGCGCGAAAAACCGACCCCCGGGGAGAATGATACGGCTGGTTTTAATCCGCGCCTTCTCGTATGATTACACATCCGCGGAAGGCGCGCGGTTTCATTGAGGGGGCGATTCAGCGAACGACGACGCAACGGTTGCGCGAGCACGGGCCGTTCCGGCATCGATGAGGCGATGGAATACAAGACACTTCTTTTCGAGCTTAGAGATCGAATCGCGACTATAACGCTCAACAGGCCCGAGCGCCTTAACGCGATCAATGACGATATGCGGGCGGACTTCTCGCGCCTTTTCGGCGAGCTTCAAACCAACGAAGATATAGGAGTGGTCATTTTCACGGGAGAGGGCCGCGCTTTCTCCGCGGGAGGAGACATCGAGTATTTCGAGCGCGAGTGGAGCACCTCGAAGTTCCGGGCGGAGAACCACAGGCTGACGCAATTCTTCGACGAGCTGGAGCTGATCGAAAAGCCGGTCCTCGCCGCCATCAACGGCCCCTGCACGGGGGCCGGGCTTCAGATAACCCTCTCCTGCGACATCCGAGTCGCTTCCGACCAGGCGCGCTTCGGCTTTCGCGAGAACAACATCGGCCTGATCCCGGGAGCCGGCGGCTGCTCGCGCCTGGTGAAGCTGATAGGGTACGGCAAATCGAAGGAGCTGATCTTCACGGGCGAGATGATCTCGGCGGCCGAAGCCGAGCGCATCGGGCTCGTCAATCGCGTCGTGCCTCACGACGAGCTGATGAGCCACACGAAGGCTCTGGCCGAGCACCTCCTCACGCGTGCCCCGGAGGCTCTCGGCATCGCCAAGCGGATTCTGTGGCACTCGGTGACGAGTGATTTCCAGACGGGCCGGATGCTTGAGGCGCTCGCGCAGAGCGTGCTTATCAAGTCCGAAGATCACCGCGAGGGCGTCCGCGCCTTCAGGGAAAAAAGAAAGCCTCACTTCAAAGGCGAGTGATTCTGCTCTTAACATTCTTCTCCGGAGTCCGGCGGCGTCCGCCGGTAGACGGAGTTTCCATTGATACTGCGATGATGAGGGGCCGCGCGCCTTTCATTCACAATTATATTATCTGCGTCGCGGCGGCTTCGCCGATCGTCAGGGGCTTGCGGTCGGTTGCAGGCCCCGCGCGGTGATCGAGATGGAATTCGATAATATAAAATTCGAGAGGGAGGGAGCCGTCGCGCGGATAACCTTGAATCGTCCGGATAAGCTCAATGCTTTCGTGGGGACGATGCGAGAAGAGATCTACGCGGCGCTCTGCGAGTGCGAATCCGAAGAGATTCGCGCGGTCGTACTGACCGGGGCCGGGACCGGCTTCTGCTCCGGGGCGGACGTGAGGTTTCTTGCGAAGGTGCGAGCCTCGGGAGACCGGGAGTCTCTCGACCGCGTGCTCTCGGCGGCGCGGAAGGTCGTATCGAAGATCAGGGATCTGCCCAAACCCGTAGTCGCCTCGATCAACGGCCCGGCCGCGGGCGGGGGGATCAACCTCGCGCTCGCGTGCGATATTCGGGTCGCGAGCGAGAACGCCACTTTCGGAGAGACGTTCATACGGCTGGGGCTCCATCCCGATTGGGGCGGGACGTTCTTTCTTCCGAGGCTCGTGGGGACCGCCGTCGCGTGCGAGATGATGATGGGCGGCGATGTCGTATCCGCACATGAGGCCCTCAGGCTCGGCCTCGTCAACGTCGTCGTGCATCACGATATGCTTGAGCTCACGACACAGAAGATGGTCCAGAAACTGATCCGCAACTCTCCGAGGATCAACGCGATGATAAAGAAGGCGGTTTACGGGAGCCTCACCTCGAACTTCGACGAGATGCTCGACATTGAGACGGAGGCGCAGAAGGCCTGCTTCGAGCTTGAGGATTCGTCCGAAGGCCTTAAAGCGTTCCTGGAGAAGCGGCAGCCCGACTTCGAATGAATGATCGAGAGAACGGTATGGAAATCGAAAACATAGCGGTGATTGGCGCGGGCACCATGGGGCACGGGATCGCCCAGGTGTCGGCGCTTGCAGGATACTCCGTCGCGCTCTACGACGTGGCCCCGGATTTCATCGCTCGCGGTATCGCTCGGATCGAAAAGAACCTCAGAAAGGGCGTAGACCTGGGCAAGATAACCGAGAGCGGCATGGCGGAAGCGCTCGCGCGCGTTCGGGCGGCGTCAGCTCTCGAAGAGGCCGCCGGGGATGCGGACCTGGTAATCGAAGCGGTGGTCGAAAAGCTCGACGCGAAGCGGGACATATTTCGGGAGCTCGATCTCATCTGCAAGCCCGAAGCGATTCTCGCCACGAACACGTCGTCGCTCAGCATCGCGTCGATCGCGTCGGCGACCGGGAGACAGGATCGTGTCATCGGCATGCACTTTTTTAATCCGGTTCACATAATGAAGCTGCTTGAGATCGTGGTCGCGGAGCAGACGTCGGAGGCGACCCTTGCCGCCGCTCTTGCGATGGCCGGCCGCGTCGGCAAAGACGCGATCACGGTGAAGGATACTCCGGGGTTTGCCACCAGCAGGCTCGGAGTCGCGCTCGGCCTCGAAGCCATGCGAATGCTCGAAGACGGAGTCGCGAGCGCGGAGGACATCGACAAGGCCATGGTGCTCGGGTACAACCATCCGATGGGGCCTCTGCGCCTCACCGACCTCGTCGGCCTCGACATCCGGTTGAACATAGCGCAGTACCTCTTCGAGAAGCTCGGCTCCGAGGTCTTTCGCCCGCCCGACAATCTCAGGCGCAAGGTGGAGGAAGGCAAGCTCGGCAAGAAGACCGGGGAGGGTTTTTACAGGTGGGATTGATCCGGCACCGGAACTTCGTAAAGACCATAGGGGAATCTCAGATTGAATACCTTTGATTGGAGAGCGTGATGGCTTTAGAAAACGTCTTGATCGAGAAGCGGGGCCGGGTCGCCATAGTAACGGTGAACCGGCCGGACAAATTGAACGCCCTGAACATACAGACCCGTGAAGACATACTCGCCGCGTTCGACGAGTTGCAGGCCGACGATGAAGTGCGGGTCGTGGTGCTCACGGGCGCGGGAGAGAAGGCCTTTATCGCGGGGGCCGACATAAGCGAGTTCGCGGGAATGACCGCCGTCCGGCAGCGATACGTAATGAAAGGCCGCCGGGCATTCGACGCCATGGAGGATTTCCCCAAGCCGGTCATCGCGATGATAAACGGCTTTGCCCTCGGCGGCGGATGCGAGCTGGCCCTGGCTTGCGACCTCAGAATCGCCTCGACTAAAGCGAGGCTCGGGCAGCCGGAGATCAAGCTCGGCATCATCCCCGGAGGCGGCGGCACCCAAAGGCTCACGCGCCTGATCGGCGAAGGGAAGGCGATGGAGCTCATGCTGACCGGAGACATGATAAGCGCGGAGGAGGCCGAGCGGCTGGGCCTGGTCAATCACGTGGTCGCGCCCGAGGAGCTGGAAGCGAAGACGATGGAGATCGCCAACAAGATCGCCGAAATGAGCCCCGTGGCGCTTGCGATGGCCAAGCAGGCGGTCAAGAACGCCGCCCGCCTCGACCTGCGCGCGGGCCTCGACGCGGAGGTCGATCTATTCGCCCTCTGCTTCTCAAGCGAAGACAAAGAAGAGGGAGTGCGCGCCTTCCTGGAAAAACGGAAGCCGGAATTCAAAGGCAAGTAGCAGGACCCGCCCTCGAAGAAGGCCGCGAGGGCGGGCGGGCGATATGATTGTCGGGATAATCCCGCCGGGGTCCGCTCCCCGATCAATACTGCGCGGGGGCGTCGGGTTTCTGCTCGTCCGACTTCTTCTTCAAGTCGCCTTTCAGGCGGGCATCGTACCATCCGATAATCCTGGCGTGGTAATCCTTGACCTCTTCGATGCTGGTCGTCGGCATCCCGTGCCCTCCGTTGATGTAGTTCACCCATTCGACTTCCTTGCCCAATCGCCGGAGCGCGTAATACATCTCCATCGCCTGGCGAGCCGGGACGTTGTGGTCCTGGTCTCCCGTAATCAGGAGCAAAGGCGTCTTGATGCGGTCCGCGAACATTATGGCCGAAT